>NZ_DATCMV010000187.1:0-39337 GCF_036563125.1 Microbulbifer sp. | reverse complement strand
GCGAGCTGTGAAGTCGCCGTCGCCGTCGAACTGCTAAACAGGAAAACCTGGAAATGGATGTGGGTAATCCGCCCGGTATACCAGCCTGGGTAAATGGTTTCAAACAGAACCATGCCATCGCTGTCCACGTCCTGGATGCCGCGGCAGAAAGTCTGTCCCACCGTATTCGCTCCGGGCTGTGAATAGCCGGAGTAGACGCCGTCCTTGTCGCAGTGCCACACATATACCGTAGCGTTGGTAATCGGCGCGCAATCGTTGTTTACATCCACCAGATTCAGTACCAGTGTCAGTGGCACACCGGCTTTTCCCTCGGTGATGTCGGCGCGTACCATGGCCGAATTACTCAGTACCGCGGTGAGCGGGTAGGGGCCTTCGGTCTCCTGGGGAATCAGTGTACAGCTACCGGGGGCCCCGCCAGAGGAGCTGCCACTGGAGGATGAGGTACTGCCGGAGGAACTTCCTCCGGATGAAGAGCTTGCGCTTGATCCTCCGGAGGAGGAACTGGATCCGCCACTGTTCCCGCAGGCGGCGACAAATGCCGCACCCGTCAGGCCCAGGGCGGATAGCATCTGCCGGCGATTCCAGGTTTTTGCCGTTGCCTGTAACTCCGTGGGTGGTGCCGCCGAGCTATCTTTGGGCGCACCATTTACCTTTTCACTTTCTTTAACCATTTTTTTCCACCTTGAATTCGTATTCTGGGCCCGGTTGCCACTGCCGTGGTGTCAGCCTGCGCGGCACTCACCCCTGATTTCCACGGAACCCTGTAGATTGCTCTTCTCGATTACAAACCAGCCGTGAGGGCAGTATTTGGTACCGGCGAGGACTTCTTCCAGGCGCTCCTGCGCGGCCTTTTCCGGGTTTTCCCGCATTTTTCCACTCATGCCGCCGCCACCCATGCCTCCACCGGGGCCGCCACCCATACCGCCACTGGGACCACCGCCGCCGCCGGGGCCGCGTCCGCCACCACCGCCAGGTCCTCCACCGCCGCCGGGTCCTCCACCGCCACCCGGGCCGCGTTCGCCGCCGGCATTAACCGTGGCAGTGTAGGTGAACATGCGATTACCCTGTTCGGTGATATTGGCGATGAAGGACTCAGAGAAAACCGGCGGCGCCTTGGGGGCGCTGGCGCAGCCCGCTATTGCAGTGATGGCGGCGAAGACTGTTGTCATATAAATAGGTTTCATGGAAGCTCCCGTGAATTGTGACGACCATGAGACCACAGCGGCAGGAAGGGGTTGAGTACGAGGGGGGTAAAGTTGGGTTAAAGAATGTTAAGGGCCGCGGCAAAGAATGTTCGTGCAGTTGCGCGGGAAGGCTGCTCGCATGGAAATTGCTCACAGCCGGAAATCAGGGTGCTCAATAGCCCCAGGGTATCGGTGGTTTCTGCACGGGTCTGGTGAGGTCAAACCGCACGCGGAATTCCCGCCCGTTTGGCCGGGTCAGCTCGTAAATGAAATAGTCTTCCGGGTGGATTTCCATTGCCCAGGTATTGTTCAGGGAAGCGCTCAGCCCTTCCTTTTTAAACGTATCGATGGATTCCTGATCCACAGGAAATTCCTGCCGATTTGCGCTTCCCTCACCGGTGGTATCCCCACCGTACATGGTGACAGTATCTTCACTGCCATCTTCGTGGCGGTGGTCGTGTTTCAGGCGCAGGCCGGATGCGGTGCGGGTCAGAATCCAGGTGCGCGAATGATCTTCTCCAACATGAAACGGGATACGGATTTCTTTTGTCGGATCGTCGCAGCCGCGCACATGCATCACCAGTTCCTTTCCGTCGAACGCATCCGGCTCAGTGGGGCGCGGCTCGTTCGCAACAATCTCGCCGGCAAATGCCTTACCACAGTAGGCCGATATTTCACTGAGAAACTGGTCGGCCGGTTGCGGCACCTGTGATTCTTGGCTGCAGCCAGTGGCCATCATTATCACAACAGGCAAAGTGAGTGAGCAGATTACGCGATTTCTCATAGTGGAATATCCCGGTGAAATTAATGGCAGGCTTTTTTGTTAGTTCATGCCTTTTTTCCGCTCGCCTTGGAGCAGGGTAGCGTCACTTAGCTTAGCGTCACTTAGCTTATAGAAGGGAAGCTACTCAGGTCGAGTGTCGATGCAGGATGGCGTGCAGCTGTTGCTCAAACACCGATACGTCGTCGGCGCCCTTGATGGCGTATTCTTGATTGAATATGAACAACGGAACGCCCTGGATCCCCTGCATCAGCAGCTGTTCTTCCCGCGCCCGCGTCTGGCGGGAGATGGCTGTGTCCTGCAGCGCGGCAGCGGCTTCCTGTCGATCCAGTCCCACGGTTTCAACCGCATCCAGCAGCACACTCTCATGACTGAGGTTTTTGCCGTGGGTGAAGTAATTGCGGAAAAGCTGCATCTGCAGCGCTGTCTGTTGTCCACTCGACTCTGACCAGTGCAGCAATTTGTGGGCCTGATGTGTGTTGTAGATACGCATCTCGACGGTGAAATTGAATGCAAATCCCACATCGGTGCCCAGTGCGGTGAGGCGCGCGCGGTTGTCCTCGCTCTGCGCCGCGGTGATGCGGTATTTGCGCGCAATATGTTCGCGCAGGTTTTCCCCGGCTTCCGGCATATCCGGATTGAGTTCGAACGGGTGCCAAACAATATTCACATCGAACTGGGCCGGAAAGGCCTCCAGCGCGCGCAACAGGCGCTGGTAACCAATCACACACCAGGGGCAGACCACGTCGGAGACAATATCGATACGCAGATAGGTATTTGCCATTCTTCGCTCAGTGTTCATTCCATTTTTTTGATGATGGCGCCAATAGTCTGGCGTGTAAATGTGCTCGCAGGGAACAACAAAAATAATTCAAAAATTCGCATTCAATGGGGACTGTTTCCCACAGTGAATGCCAGTATTTCCCTCGGAGCCTTCGGTCTCTTAATCGTCATCTTGATCGCCATCGACCGGATCGTCTCCCGGCGGACCAGAGGCGCTTCTGACCGCGCTACAACTGGCCAGGCGCGTTGGTCTCGCTGCTGGCAGGGATACTGGTGAGTCTGCTCACACTGCAAACTGCTGCGGATTTTGCCCCCGCATTCGACGCCGAATAAGGTCGTATCGCCGCAAATTCTGGCGCTGAAATGAGCAGCCCCCTATTATCTCCCCACTGAATCGGGGGAGCTGTACTGCAGTTTCCGCTAATAAAAATCCAGATTGCGAGTGATTGCATGAAACGGAAACTATTTTTCCTGTTGGGCTGCGCTTTTGCCAGTTATTCTTCTGCTGAACAGCTGACCATCGACAGAATATTCTCTGATCCCGCCCTGAGCGGCACCAGCCCGCGTGCGCTTCAATACTCCCCGGACGGCAGCCGGGTCACCTTTCTGAAAGGCCGCGACGAAGATTACAACCGCTACGACCTGTGGGAATACCGCCTGAAAGACGGCGAGACCCGAATGCTGGTGAACTCCGACAAGCTTCACTCCGGCGAAGAAAACCTCTCCGACGAGGAGAAGGCCCGCCGCGAGCGCCAGCGTATCTTCGGCAGCGGCATCATGGAGTACAGCTGGTCCAAAGACGGCAAATCCCTGCTGTTCCCCCTCGCTGGTGATGTTTTCTATTACGAACTAAGCAACGGCAAGTCCAAGCGCCTGACCGAAACCGAAGCCTTCGAAACCGATGTGCGGGTTTCCCCCAAAGGGCATTTTGTTTCGTTTATCCGTGACCAGAATATTTTTGTGGTCGACCTCGCAACCGGCAAGGAGCGCCAGCTCACCACCGACGGCAAGGGCCCGATCAAGAACGGTATGGCGGAGTTTGTGGCCCAGGAAGAAATGGACCGCATGACCGGCTACTGGTGGTCGCCGGATGAAAAACGCATCGCCTTCCTGCAGGTGGACGAGAGCCCTGTGGACGAGGTGACCCGCAGCGAGATTTATGCGGACCGCATCGACATGATCCAGCAGCGCTACCCCGCCGCCGGCCGCCCCAACGTGAAGATCAAGCTGGGTGTGCTGGATCTGGCCAGTGGCAAAACCCAGTGGCTGGATCTGGGCAAGGATCAGGACATCTATATTCCGCGGGTCAAGTGGGCGCGTGACAACCTGCTGTCCTATCAATGGCAGAACCGCAGCCAGCAGAAGCTGGAGCTGCGCTTTGTGGATATCCCCAGTGGCAAGACCCGCGTTGGCCTCACTGAAACCAGCGATACCTGGGTCAACCTGTTCAACGACCTACGTTTCCTGAAAGACAGTGATCGCTTTGTATGGGCGTCCGAGAAGGACGGCTTCAAGCACCTGTACCTGTATGACTTCAACGGCAAGCAGCTGGCGCAGCTGACCCGTGGCGACTGGGCCATCGACCAGCTGGAAGCGGTGGATGAAAAGGCTGGCAAGGTGTATTTCACCGGCCGCAAGGATACCCCGATCGAGCGTCACCTGTACGTCACCGACCTGAACGGCAAAGGCAAGATCGACAAGATCTCCTCCCGCGCGGGTATGCACGGTATCGCCTTTGCCGACGATGCCTCCGGCTATATCGATTTCTACTCCAATCCCACCACGCCACCGCAGGTGAGCCTGCACGGTGTCGATGGCAAGCGCGTGACCTGGCTGCAGGAAAACAAGGTAGAGAAGGGCCACCCGCTGTATCCGTTCATGAGCGACTGGATTGTGCCGGAATTCGGCCAGATCAAGGCGCCGGAAGGCCACACCCTCCACTACCGCATGTACAAGCCGGCCGGCTTCGATCCGAAGAAGACCTATCCGGTGCTGGTGTTCCTGTACGGCGGCCCGCACGCGCAGCTGGTAACCAACAGCTGGGATCGCCCGTTCAACCAGTTCATGGCCCAGCAGGGCTACGTGGTGTTCACCCTGGACAACCGCGGCTCCGCCAATCGCGGCAAGAAATTTGAAGACCCGATCTTCAAGAAGATGGGCACCGTGGAGGTGGACGATCAGGTGACCGGGGTGAAATTCCTGCGCACGCTGCCGTACGTCGACGCGGAGCGCATCGGTGTCTATGGCCACAGCTACGGCGGCTATATGGCACTGATGACCATGTTCAAGGCCGGGGATTATTTCAAGGCAGGTATTTCCGGTGCGCCGGTAACCGACTGGGCCCTGTACGACACCCACTACACCGAGCGCTACATGGGCAACCCCAATGAAGTGCCGGAGGCCTACGAGGCGTCTTCTGTATTTCCCTATGCCAAGGACCTGAAAGGCCCGCTGCTGATCTATCACGGAATGGCGGACGACAATGTGCTGTTCACCAATACCACCAAACTGATCAAACAGCTGCAGGACAACGAACAGCAGTTCGAGCTGATGACCTATCCGGGCAAGAAGCACAGTATGCGCGGCAAGGAAACCGGCAAGCACTGGTACAAGATGATGAAGGACTTTTTTGACCGTACCCTGAAGGGCGGCAAGTAAACTCAAACGGGGGCTTTAAAGCCCCCGTTTTTTTTGGGGCCGAAATTTAACGTTTTTTACGTTTTTCGGTATTTTCCTCACATTGACCAATTATCGGGAGATATCTTAATACCTTCATTTCTGGATCTATCACAACATGGTCATTTTCCGAAGCGGCAACAGTTATTTTTCCGTTTACCGGTTGGTATACCTTAAGGTGCCCGTTAACGGACACCGGCACAGGCATCGGGAAGCGAAGGTTCTCCGGGGTTTTCCAGGTCAGGACCATTGACTGCTCTTGCGTTTGCTGTACCAGCTCCGGTAATTCAGCTTTTTTCAAATACACATCAAACAGCCAGTTGTAATCCTTGTCCGTCAGTCTGTTAACAATATTGATAAAATCCTGCGTGTTGCGGTAGCGAGAGGCAATCGGGTAAGTCAGGGAGGACGTATTGGCTGTGCCGTACAGCAATTCCCTGGTTGCCTGCCAGAACAGCTTATCGCCGATCAACCAGCGCAGGGTGTGCAAGATCCACCCACCTTTGCCATAAATATCAGAATTGAATGCCTGTTCAGACGTAATATCACCGTCCAGCACAATCGGTTTGCAGTTCATCAATCCTAAATAGGATTTATACATGCTGTAGTTGTACGCAGCGCTACCAAAGTGATCGAGGCTGTAAGCTGGTTGCATGTATAAACCGAAGCCCTCATGTAGCCAGGCATCATTTAGTTTTTCATGGGTAATTAAGTTGCCGAACCACTCATGGGCCAATTCATGTTGCAGCAACCAGTCAAAACCATATTCGTCACGTTTATATTTTTTACCATAGGCATTGATCGTCTGATGCTCCATCCCTAGGTGTGGCGTTTCAACAAAGCCCAGCTTTTGGTCGCCCCAGGGGTAAGGCCCCAATTGACGTTCGTAGAATTCAATTTGTTGCCGTAAATCGTTATCAATAAGCTGTTGAGCTTTTTCTACATTTTCATTCAGGGCCCAGAATTCGATGGGAACCTGAGTGCCATTGATGCCGGTATAAGTTTGCTCGACCTTGGTGAAAGGGCCGATATTCAATGCAATGTTGTAATCACTGGCCGGAACAGACAGCAGCCAGTCGAATTGCAATTTATCGTCACCTACCGGGGTGATCTCCTGCAAAACCCCATTGGTAACCGCGCTCAAGCCTTTGGGGACAGTAAGCCGGATGCGCATACTGTCTGCCTTGTCACCAAAATGGTCTTTGCATGGCCAGAATAAATCGCAGCCTTCACCTTGTACCGCGGTGGCGATCCAAGGTTTTCCATCCTCCGTCTGTTGCCAGACTGTACCTCCGGCCCAGGGGGCATTCAGGGCAATATGTGGTTGGCCCGAATAGTAAACATCGACAGTAACTTGTTCGCCTTGGTGGAATGTTTTTCCCAGGTCAATGGTCAGGATGCCGTCGGTCCTCTGAAAGTAAGAGGCTTGTCCATTGACCAAAACCCGTTCGATGTCAAAACGGCTATCCAGTTTTAATTCGACCTGTGCGCTGTCCTTTAACAGTAAAAATTCCGTGCTTCCTGTACCTTTTATGGATTTCTTATCGGGGAATATTTCTAAATTCAGATCGTAGGCTTTGACATCTGCCCGCTGTGCTACATCCGACAGCGGTTGGCCGGTGTCGCCAATCAGTGGGTCCAGTGGCGGGGGGAGCTGTTGGCAGGCGGTCAGACCCAGCAGGGGAAACAAAGTCCATAAAGGGTTTTTGGTTGTCTTGGCAGGCTTAGCAAAACGCATGGTAAATCTCAGAATATGGAATACGAAATATCAGACGATGGCGACATCGTTTTATGCAGTCAGCAATGTTCAATTTCCCTCTTGCCGCACTCATTGATGCGGCCGGATGTGGCCCGAACTAACCAGTACATAATACGTAAAACTGTGACGGTCGTCCTGCATGGTAGGCATGGCATCTGCTTAGAATAGAAAGAAAACCGGTGTGTAAACTTGTGCCGGAATGCGCTGATGTCCCCACTTAAAATATAAAAACGGAGCAACGATGCTTGTAAGAAGCCTCGTTTTTCTGCTGTTCCTATCGCCCCTGGCCCTATCAGCCCAGTCGCTGGAGTTTATGCCTGTGGGGCTGGCGCAGGGGCTCGACGTGAAGGTCGCCACCTCGGTGCTGGTGGATCGCAATGGCTTTTTGTGGGTGGCGTCACGGGAGGGGCTGTACCGCTACGATGGCTATCAGGCCACGCCGATGCCGACCGGCAAGCGGGGCCTGCCGGATCAAGATATCCGCGCACTGTATGAAGATCGCGCCGGGTATCTCTGGGTGGCCACCAATACCAGCGGCGTGAGCCGCTACGATCCACGCACCAATACCTTTTCCCACTTCCGCCACCAGTCCGCAGACCCACACACACTGACCCACGACAGCATCTATGGTATGGCGGAAGATGCCGAGGGCAGGTTGTGGGCTGGCAGCCAGATCGGCCTGAACCGGATTGACCCGGTTTCCGGCCGCGTTACCCGCTTTCGGCACGACCCCACTCAACCCCGAGCCCTCGCACACGATTATGTGTACGACGTGCTGGCAGAACCCGGCGGCGACGCGGTGTGGGTAGCCACCATCGGTGGGGGCATCAACCGCTGGCAGGCGGACGCCGACGGCTTCGATCACTTTGATCTCGCCGGTCTGTCGGGTATGCCGGAAGAGGTTAACAGTGTGTTCGGGCTGGCACGGCGGGGCGACACAACGCTGTTTGCCGGCACCCGCGCCGGTCTCATCGAATTGGATTTCGCGCGCGGTACCGCGCGGACCGTAGACCTTGGCGGTGATGAACCGCCTGTTATTCCCGCGTTGCAGTGGGGGCCGGAAGGGCGGTTGTGGGTCGCGACCATGGGCCGCGGAGTGCTGATTTATGATCCGGTTTCCGGAGACGTCGAAAACGCAAATCCGAACCCTCTGGGCAGTGACGGCCAGCTGCCGGCGCTGCCGCAACTGTCGCTGCATTTCAGCGGCGGTAAGTTACTCGTCGCCACCTGGGGGAATGGCGTTTACATGGCGCGTCTACAGCGCGGCGAGTACGGGTGGCGGCGTGCCGGCGAAGAAGCGGGGCTGCTGCGTCACCACAATGTCACCGCGGTGATGTCGTCTCCCGAGCGTCCGCTTTGGGTGGGATCATTTGGCGGCGGTGTTCAGCACTTGATGCCTGATGGAAGATTCTCTTCGGAGACTGCGCAAGCGGGCGATGCGCTCTACACAGACGGTGTGATTTCCCTTGTCGAGCGCCGCAGTGGCCAGCTGTTGGCGGGTAGTAACCACGGGCTCTGGATATTGGATCCTGACGGTCGTCACCGGTTGATCGGCAGCAATACCGGGGAGGGGCTGGGTGAGGGATACGTGACCAGCCTGCTGGAAAGTGATAACGGAGAATTGTGGGTGGGCGTCGGTGGCAGTGGTCTTTTCCGTTTGCCTGCAGGGCATTCGCACTTCACGGGATATACGCATCACCCGGACCAGGCGGACTCCCTGAGTGGCAACTACATCACCGCACTGCTGCAGGTGGGTGAAAACCTTCTACTGGTGGGCACCCGTTCCAGCGGACTCAATCTCTGCCAGATGACCCCCTGGCAGTGCCGGCGATTTGGTGGCGACCAGGGGCTCGCCCACCACAATGTTACTGTGCTCTACCGGGACCGCCTCGGTGCCATCTGGGCCGGAACCGATGGTGGCGGTCTGCATCAGTTCGAGCTCGGGCGAGACGGTACATTGCGATTGCTGCGGCGCTGGAGCGAGGGCGATGGCCTGCTGGGGCCTGGGATTATGGGTATCGTCGAAGACGACGATGGCTCCCTGTGGCTGAGTTCCCGCCAGGGGCTGACTCGCTTGCAGCCGCGCACCGGTGCGCTCGAGCACCATGTCGCCGAGAGCGGGCTGCCGGTGATCCACTTCAATGCCCGCGCGGCGTCGCGGGACCGCCACAATCTTTATTTCGGCGGTATCGGCGGCCTCATCACCATTCCCGTGGGCACAGCGATGGCTCAGCTGGAAGCCAGTCCGGTGCGGCTGGTAGATATTTCCCGCGCTGCAGAAGGAAATGCGCTCCACACGCAACCGGCGATGGCGCTGGAAAGCCTCGAGCTGGATTGGGGTGAGATGCTCTCGGTTTCTTTTGCCGCGCTGGATTTCGCCAAGGCACCTCATCAATACCAGTATCGCTTGCAGCCGACGGAGGCCTGGCAGTCGCTGGGTCCACGGCGTGAACTTACCCTACTGGAGCTGTCACCGGGCAATTATCAGCTGAGTGTGCGGGGGCGGGATGTATTCGGGCGCTGGGGAGAATCTCCTGCTCTGTCGCTGAATGTGGTACCGCCGCTGTGGATGACAGCCTGGTTCCGCGTGTTGGGGGTTTCCCTGTTACTGGCAGCGGGCTTTGCACTTCACCACTACCGGATGCGGGGCCTGCAGCGGCGAAACCGGATGCTTGAGCGTCTGCGTGGACAGCGGGAGCGTGCGCTTGAAAAAGCGGAAGTCAGCGGGCGCAGGCTCGCGCAGGCCCACGCCGGGTTGCGCAACCTCACCGCGCGTCTGCAGTCTGCGAAAGAGGAACAGCGGCAGCAGATTTCAAGAGAGTTACACGATGAGCTGGGACAGAACCTGACGGCGGCCAAGATCAGTCTGCAGCGAGTGGCACACGCAACCAGTGCCGAAGACCAGCGGCAGCGGGTTTGTGAATCCGTGTCGATGCTCGACCACATGATTGCTCAGGTGCGCAACATTTCCCTGACACTGCGACCGCCATTACTGGATGACGTCGGCCTTGTCGAGGCGCTGAAGGTGCATCTCGGCTCGGTGCAGGATCGCACCGGTGTGGATATCGGCTTACACGTGGACGGCGGTATCGCCAAGACATCGCGGGATGTCCGCACAACCATATTCCGGCTGGTACAGGAGGCGGTCAGCAATGCCTTGCGACATGCCGGGTGTAACCGGATTACGGTAGCGCTCGAAGGTCGCACCGCCGGGATTTTTCTGAGTGTACAGGACGACGGTTGCGGGTTTGATGTGAAGCGGGTGTGGGAGCGGGTGCTGCGCGGTGAGCACCTGGGGTTATTGGGGCTGCTTGAGCGCGCACGCAGCGCCGGCGGTGAGCTGAAGTTTGATGCCGCACCTGGGCGTGGCTGCCATATCACTGCGATGATTCCCCTGTGAGTAAAAAATGCTAAATCCGATTAATGCGCAAAATAAAAAACGTATTCTGCTGGTCGATGATCACTCCCTGATGCGCGCGGGTATTCGCGCGCTGCTGGATGAATTTGGCGATTTTGAAGTGATTGGCGAAAGCGGCAATGGTATCGAGGCGCTGGAACTGGTGCGCAAGTTCATGCCCGACCTATTGCTGCTGGATATCTCCTTGCCAGGGTTGAATGGGCTGGAAGTTCTCCGCCAGATCAGTCAGCAGCACCCGGACGTTCGCGTGTTGATGTTGTCGATGCACGCCGGCTCCGAATATGTCGCCCGCGCGCTGAGCTTCGGTGCTTCCGGATATCTACTCAAGGATTCGGCATTTGATGAACTTGCCGCAGCGCTTCATGCCGTTGCCGGTGGCCGTGACTACCTGTGCACGGCAATCGATACTGAAACTGTACAGCGTTTTATCCACAGTACGCAGCAGGGACAGTCAGAGCAGGAAATTCTGACCCCCAGACAGCGGCAGATACTGCAACAGATCGCGGAGGGGTTCGGGCCGCGAGACATTGCGGAAAGTCTCAATGTGAGTGTGAAAACCGTTGAGGCCCATCGCGCGCAATTGATGGAGCGGCTGGGTATACATCACGTGCCGGGGCTGGTGCGTTTTGCCATTCGAATAGGACTCGTTTCACCCGACCTCTGAACCATTTTGGTGCTGGGGAAATTCCCGCGCCAACTTCCGCACCAGTTTTTTACTTTGTGCTTTTTTGTGGATCGACTGGTTCACGCAATTTCCAATATCGGGGTTTCCCCTATATCTCGATATTGGCCCTCTTTTTAATGTTGGTTGGTCAACGCAGAAGAACGCTCGCACCTGATTTTTGGGGCTTGCTAATCCAGTTGCTCAACGATGCCGATAAACATTGAGAGAGGAATGCAAAGTGTTTAGAAAAATCATGCAGTGTCGTAAGCCCGCTGCCACGCTGGCGGCGGTGCTTCTGGTCATGCTTTCCGTACCCATGGCCAACGCAACCAAGCTGAAAGCACAAAACCTTACCCAGTTGATTCAGGGAGCAGAATCCATCGTGGCTGGAACGGTCACGAAGGTGAGCGACGGTATCGACACCGCGGGTGTTCCCTACACCGAGGTCACCATCGCAATCGGCTCTGTGGCCAAGGGGAAAGTCAAGGAAGGAGAAGATTACACCTTTCGCCAGTTCGGCTTGCTGAGCCCGCGCAAATCCGCAAATGGACATCAGATGCTCGCCATCGCTCCGGATGGTTTCCCACGCTGGAATCAAAATGAATATGTCGTGGCGTTTATGTACAAAAAGGCCAGTCGCACCGGTCTGCAAACCACGGCCGGCATGGCACAAGGCAAGCTGAATATGATCAATGGCATGCTGGTCAATCAGTTCAATAATGCCGGGCTTTTCGATGGTGTGGAAATCAATCAGCAACTGCTGAGTACCGAACAAAAAAACATGATCACTTCCCCCGGTGCCGTTGATGCAACAGCATTCATGGAGCTTGTTGGCCGCGCGGTTGCGGAAGACTGGATCGGCAAAGGGGAGATGAAATAATGAAAATATCCAAGTTAACCATGGCGATCGGTCTTGCCGTTACCGCCAGTGCTGCGAATGCCGCCGGCCCTCTCTACACAACCTATACCGACAATCCACAGCCCTTAAAGTGGGATACCAGCAAGGGTCCCATTCCAGTTTATACCGATGGCGGTGCCGCGTTTACACTGGATTACGATGGTGAAACCCCGTTTATCACCATCGAACGCGCCAATGAAATCACCGAGCACGCCTTCAAAAACTGGAGTGATGTACCCACGTCCACCTTCGCGGCTACCATCAAGGGTACCATCGAGGAAATGACCGGCATCGCCGATGTCACCGGTGAAAATGCCACCGAGTTTTACGACAAGGAAAATGGCTACGGTTTCTGGGTGCTATATGACACCGACGGCTCCATTCTGGAAGATTATTTCGGTGTGCCGAAATCGGCAGTACTGGGGATCGCCTTTCCCGAGTGGGCAGATGAAAACAACAACATCATCGAAGCCACCGCGGTAATGAACGGCTGGAACGTCTGGGATCACGACACCGAGGGCAATCAGGTCGCCGGTGTGTTTACCCATGAGTTCGGCCACGCGATCAACCTTTCCCACAGCCAGGTGAATGGCTCCATGGCCTACATGAGCTATACCTATTCGCCCAACTATCCGGGTATTGAAGGTTGTGGCGTCGAGGCTGTACACCGTTACGACTACCCGGCTGCGTACGGTGCCAACAATGCCGACCCGGCGATTATCGAAACCATGTTCCCGTTTATCGATCACAGCGGCCAGGCAGGTTTCGAGCAGAGCACGGTGGACCACCCGGATGATATGGCGGCGATCTCTAATATCTATCCGACGGAAGACTATGCTTCGACCACCGGTACCATCACCGGCGTGCTGCGCCTTAAAGATGGTGTGACCGAATACAGCGGCATCAATGTGATTGCGCGCAACGTGAATAACCCCATGTTCGATGCGATCTCGGATATGACCGGTTCCGCCACCCAGGGCAAAATCGGCCCCGATGGTCGCTTTACCATCCGCAACCTGACTCCGGGCGAGTCCTATGTACTTTACCTGGAAGAGATCACCGCTGGTGGCTATCCCACCACCCCGCAGCGCCTGGCTTCCGTGGGTGAATACTGGAACTTGACCGAAAGTAGCGACCCGCTGACGGACAATGCCTGTGACGCGACACCGATTGTTGCGGAAGCCGGTGTCACCAAACAAGCAGATTTCTATTTCAATGGCTTTGTAAAAGGCGTGCAGGTTACCCCGGTGGTGGCCGCGTTTATCCGCGACCTATCCAAAAGTGGCAATGTGGCGGCCGGTGAAGTCGGCAGCACCGCATTTATGTGGTATCCCGACCTCGGCTTCAGGGTGTTGCCGCCGGAATACGCCCCGGCAAATGGCGCCCTGAGCCGCAACGGCCAGAAAATGCTGGTGCAGAAAGACATGAACGGCAATGGCATCCAGGAGCCGGTGATCTGGAGTGCGAAGGGCGATATTGCCCTTGGCGACCTGAATGGCAATTCCTGTGGCGGTGGCAGTGATACCGGTAAAGCGGCCGCGAGCGGCTGGGCGATGGACGATACTGGCAAAATTGCCGTTGGCCTCGCGTACAAGGACACCGACGGAGATGGTAAATGCCAGGGTTCTTACAAAGGTGAAATCGTACCCTGGATCTGGGATGAGAAAGGTGGCATGCGTGAGCTGAGCACCGAGGGCTTGGATATCTCCAGAACCCAGTTCGTGCGCGCACATGGTATCTCCGGTAATGGCAAAGTCGTTCTGGGCAGTAACTCGCACTCAAAGGCAGTTGCTTGGGTGGACGGTGGCTCCCTGCTCGACCTGTCAGAAGCCTATGGTGCCTACGAAACCTACACTTCCAGCTACGACGGTAAAAAGGTCGCCCTATCGACCCGTGACGGTGTTCAGCTGTGGAACCCCTACATGGGCCTGGGTGAGGATGCCGTGACCAATGTGGGATCCCTGCGCTGGTGCCAGGATATGCCTTACTACTTCTTTGGCCGCGACTACTGCGCGATTCTCGGCGAAGAAGCGATTAATCAGGCGGTGGGTCCGGTACCCCTGACCGTGTTTGACATGAGTGACGACGGCCGTGTCATGGTGGGTCGTGCCGGCAGCTTCCGCATTGGCCTGGCTGGTGGTATCTGGATTGAAGGCGTGGGCTGGATGCAGTTCGCTGACTTCCTGAAGAAGCAGGGCGTGGTGGAAATGGACAAGCTGCCGTTGGACAACCCGATCTCCATTAGCGCCTCCGGTAAGGAGATCGTCGGTGGCCTGGCGGGCGCCTCCTTCTCCTGGCATATCGACCTCAGTCAGGTGCATGTGTGTAACGGCGGCGTGACGCAGCTGACCGGATTCCCGGGTGGCTTGCAGGAAGCCGTTGCCGCAGGGGCCGAAGTTGGGCGCTGTGAATTCCTTAACTAATCGGTAGCGTTTTTGATCGTTGTTTCCCCGGCCTCGCGCCGGGGTTTTTTGTTTTGGGAGAGGGAGAACCGTCAGTGGAAGATACCTGGGGGCCCCCGCTGAATGGGTTTTACCAGCGGCGCGACTCTGTTAGCATCGCTTTTGGTATGACCAAATAATAAATTTCTGCCTGACAGAAACCATGGCGAGCCCTGTTATGACATTCCCCCGCGTGAACGCTGCCCGCTGTCTCGCTCTCAGCGTTCTGCTGTTGGCCACTGCCGGTTGCGGCGCCAAAAATGCCCCGTCTGCATCCTCCGGCCCCCAGCCCGACCCGCTGGCAAACCTGCAGCCCGCCCGCGATATGGCGGCCTACCGGAGCATGTCGGACCAGCTCTATCGGCTGGATCAGGAGGCGATCAAGCGCGAAATGGCTGGCGCCGGGTTGGACAAAAGCACCAAACCCGCCAAGGACAAGCTGTTCGGTTTTGATATCAAAAAGGCGGTCAACGACCGCGATTTTATTGCCAGTAGCGAAGGGCGGGCACTGGCCGACAGCCTGCTCACCTTCCAGACGCCCTCCGGTGGCTGGTCCAAACGCACTGATATGAGTGCACCGCGGCAGCCGGGCCAGCAGTTTGGCACCGAAAAAGATTACGTCCCCACCTTTGACAACCACGCGACCAGTACCCAGTTCTGGGTGATGGTGAATGCCTGTAACGCGCTCAACCACAGCCGCTATTGCGACTCCGCCAGCCGGGCGCTCAACTACATCCTGCTGGCCCAGTATCCCAACGGTGGCTGGCCGCAGAACTTCCCGCTGCGCGGCAAGTATCACGACGACATCACCTTCAATGACGACGCCATCGCCAATTTGCTGAGAGTGGTGAATGCAGCGGCTGAGGGGGACGAGCGTCTGGCATTTCTCAGTGACGAACTGAAGGCGCGCGCCAGCGATAGCCTGCAGCGCGCACTCGATATGCTGGTAGCAACCCAGGTCAAGGTAGACGGCGAGCCCACCATCTGGGGCGCGCAGCATGATCCGGAAACCCTGCAACCCACCGCCGCGCGCGCGTTCGAGCCGGTCGCGCTGGCCACCAGCGAAAGTGCGGAGCTGGTGCTGTTCCTGATGAGCCTGAAGAACCCGCCGGAAAATATCCGCAGCGCGATCGACAGTGCACACCGCTGGTTTGAGCAACACCGGATCACCGGCCTGCGTTATCGCCGCGGTGACCAGCTGCCGGCACTGGTACCCGAGGAAGACGCGGACCCACTGTGGGCACGTTTTTACGATATCGACAGCGACCGTCCGGTATTCGGTGACCGCAATGGCGAAGTGTATTTCGAGCTTGAGAAGGTGTCCGCCGAGCGCCGCGCCGGATACGGCTGGTATTCCGAGCAGCCGTATAAAGTGCTGAAGGAATACCGCAAGTGGAAGCCGTGATTCGTCGGCTTTAATCCGCGATGGTTTGCAAAAATAAAAACGGCCCGCACAGTTGCACTCTGTGCGGGCCGTTTTTGGTTAGGGGTTACCTATTTATTTTCCACTCTTCAGTGGTAGTGCAACTCCGTGGCCTTGCCGCGGAATACGCGGTAGGAAAATGCGGTGTACAGCAGAATCACAGGAATTACGATCAGCGCGCCGACCAGGATAAATTGCAGTGATTCCCGCGCACTGGCGGCCTCCCAGATATTCAGCTGGCCGGGCACAATTTCCGGAAAGAAACTGAACCCCAGTCCACTGAAACACAGTACAAAAATACCCACCACGATGGCGAAGGGCATAGCGCTGTGACGGTCGCCGGCCTTCGGCAGCCTGCGCAGCAGAATGTCGTTGCCGATAAAACCGAGAAAGCAGAGTACCGGGATCAGCAGCACGAACATCACCAGCGGAAAGGTAAACCAGCGGTCGAACACCCCGGGGTTGACCAGCGGGTTGATGGCGCACACGGCGATGACTCCCACCAGCGTTGCGCGGCCGGCCACAAGCGTCCAGCGTACCGCACGGCTTTGCAACTGGTGTTCGGTCTTCAGTACCAGCCAGGCGGCACCGATATAGCTGTAAGCGGCAGTGACACCCAGTGCGGACACCACGCAAAACAGCTGCGAAGGTAGGCTCTGGTCAAAGCCCATCACATACTGCCCGAGCATGTAGCCCTGGGTGAGGGTGGTCAGCAGCGAGCCGATCTTGAAGGTGCGATCCCAGGCGAGTTTGTGGTCCACTGCCGCCTTGGCGCGGAAGTCGAATGCCACCCCGCGCATGATCAGTCCGATCAGCATGATCGCCACCGGAAGATACAGGTGCATCAGGATCAGGCTGTGGGCAGTGGGGAAGGCGATCAGCAGCAGGCCCACCGCGAGTACCAACCAGGTCTCATTGGCATCCCAGAAGGGGCCGATCGAGGCAATCATGGTATCACGCTGCAACTCGTCGTCTGCGCCCATCGGTAGCAGGATACCCACACCCAGGTCGTAGCCATCGAGAATGGCATAGGCCAGCACCGCAATACCCATCAGGGCAATGAAAATTACCGGCAGCCAGTCGCCGCTATGGCTGATTACATCGTTCATGCGTGTTCTCCCACGGTATACGGCTTGTGATGGGATTGGGGCAGATTGGTGAGGCTGCCGTCGGCGGCGGGTTCTGCGGTTTCAAACTCCTCGACGTAGACAGACTTCATCGCCATACGTTTCAGGGTGTGGATATAGGCCCACATCAGCACCACGTAGACGATCAGGTAGAGGGTGAGTGACAGGCCTACATTGGTCGGTGCCACCGGTGTTACCGCTTCTGCGGTGGTCAGGATGCCGGTGACCAGCCAAGGCTGTCTTCCCACCTCGGTGACATACCAGCCCGCCAGTGTCGCCACCCAACCGGAAAAGGTCATGGCCACCAGCAGTTTCAGGAAACCTGCGGGCAGGGATTGCCGGCGGCGCAGCAGGTAGTAGCAACCGGCCCAGGCGGTTGCGAGCATCAAGATGCCCACGCCCACCATGATGCGGAAACCGAAAAACATGGGTTTGACCGGCGGGTGGTTGTCCTTGAACTCATTCAGTCCGCGGATCTCCCCGTCCATCTCGTGGGTGAGAATCAGGCTCGCCATATTGGGTATGGCAATGGGGAAGTGGTTGCTGCGGGTCTCCTCATCGGGGATGGCAAACAGCAGCAGCGGAGCGCCCTTTTCGGTTTCCCAGACCCCTTCCATGGCCGCGATTTTTTGCGGCTGGTGCTCGAAGGTGTTGAGCCCGTGCAGATCACCGACAAATACCTGCAGCGGTGCCAGTATCGCCGCCAGTATCAGCCCGGTTTTCAGCGCCAGTCGCGGTGCCTGTTTTTCATCGCCCTTGAGAATGCGATACGCGGAAAGACCGGCGACAAAGAAGGCTGCGGTCAGGCCCGAGGCCAGCAGCATATGTACCAGGCGGTAGGGGAAGGTGGGGTTAAAAATCACTTCCATCCAGTTGGTGGCATGCACCACGCCGTCGCGGATTTCATAACCCGCCGGGGTCTGCATCCACGAATTGAGAGCCAGGATCCAGAAGGCGGAAAGTGTGGTACCCACCGCGACCATCAGCGCGGAAAATGTGTGGACTTTGCTCGGTACCCGCTTGATGCCAAACAGCATGATGCCGAGAAACGTCGCTTCGAGAAAAAATGCGGTCAGCACTTCATAGCCGAGCAGCGGCCCCGCGATATTGCCCACCTTTTCCATGTAGCCCGGCCAGTTGGTGCCGAACTGGAACGACATGGTGATACCGCTCACCACGCCCAGCGCAAACGTCAATGCGAAAACTTTCACCCAGAACCGGTATGCGCGCATCCACACCGGGTTACCGGTGAAGTCAAAGCGCAATTTGAAAAAGAACAGGATCCAGCAGAGGGCAATGGTGATCGAGGGGAACAGGATATGAAAGCTGATATTGGTGGCGAACTGGATTCGCGACAGCATCAGGGTGTCCAGCGCAATGTCCACAAAGGGTACCTCATTTCAAGGTTGCGGCCATATGCGGCCGCAGGGGTTACGGCAGTTACTTCGTTTTGTTTCTGGTCGGCTTTTGGGCTGTGGGGGTGGTGGCGGACTTACCGGTTGTCTTGGCTTTGACGCTGGCTTTCATATCCAGCAGTTTGTTAAGCCCGGAGCCCAGTTTCATCAGTTTGTGCAGGTCCTTGTGGTCCAGTTTGCTGAGGGTATTGGCGAACTGGTCGAGCATTTCCAGCAGGCTGTATACCTCCTGGATTTTTTCCTGCGCCTGGGCCTCCTGCTCGTCGCGGGGATCGCTCAGTAGCAGCTGGCGCAACAGGGTGAGGGTCGGGTCGAGCTCGCGCTTGCGGCGTTCCTCGAACACGGTGCGCGCCAGGTCCCAGATGGAGCCGGCAGCGGTGAAATAGTCCTTGCGGTCGCCGGGCTGGTGGTGCAGCTCGATCAGCCGCCACGCCTGCAGCTCCTTCAGCCCCATGCTTACGTTGCCGCGGCTGATCTTCAGCGCCTCCGCCAGCTGGTCGGCATTCAGCGGCTCGGAATGAATGGTGAGCAGGGCAAACATCTGCCCCACCGTGCGGTTGAACCCCCAGCGGCTGCCCATCTCCCCGAAGTGCAGTACAAAGGCCTGGGCCTGGTTGGATAGCTTCATATTCTTTTCAGGTATTTCTTAACTTTCAGAAATTTCTGAAAATTGTAAATACAACCTGAGACAAGTCAAGGCCGTAAATGCATTTTGGTGGTGGTGGTAATGGTGGGGCTAGCCGAGGAGAAGGTGTGTACGGGCTTGTGCAAGCCAGTCGATGGGTACAATAAAGCCGCGACTCACCTCGGTGGCGCCCTGCAAGCCAGCCACACAGCGGGGGTAGTACGCGGTGGCCTGGTTGAGGTATTCCTCTGTCTCCGGTGACGGGCGGCTGGCTCCGGTGCAGGGCGCCAGCCAGGTCTGTTTTGGCAGCTGGAGCCAGCGCCA
This sequence comes from Microbulbifer sp., assembly GCF_036563125.1. Lineage (GTDB taxonomy): Bacteria > Pseudomonadota > Gammaproteobacteria > Pseudomonadales > Cellvibrionaceae > Microbulbifer. Next base: position 19,819 of record NZ_DATCMV010000187.1, on the reverse strand, counting down.
GTCCTGATCCGCAAATTGTGTTTGAAAGCCGCGGGCGTTCCTCCACCAGTAGCGGGGTGCGGAGTTGGTGTCATCCAGAGATGCAAACAGCCGCCCGGGCATTACCGCCCACTGCCGCTCGGGTGCCAGTCCGGCCCGGTGCAGCTGCGCTATGGACTCCGGTTGCAGAGCCAGAGGCAGCTGGTGGTCTCGCATATGCGCGAGCTTGATATCCAGCCGGTCCCGGAACCCGGGGCCCACCCAGTAGTCTCCCACCTGCAGGTAAAACTTTACCGCCACTTCCCAGTGCTCGACCGTATCGTCGGGCAAATGCCGCACTACAAAATCCAGTTCCCCCAGGGTTTTTTCACCACTGCGGATGGGCAGGTTGCGCGTGAGCAGTGCGTAATCCGGGTGCTGGGAAAAGGCGAAAGCCCACAACTGTTCAAAGTAGATACCCAGTCGCCGGCTCTTGAGTGCTTGCAGGCTGAGTTCCAGTTCAGGCCGCAGACGGGAGGATATATCGGGGGAGGAAAAGAACTGATGCAGCCGCTCACGCCGCTCCGGCGGCAGCCACGGCAGTGGAAAATCCGGTGCGATGTCCGGCGCGGAGAGTGCCCACAACAGATTGTTCCAGTGGTCGGGGGTGGCGAACGGAAATGAAGATGTCATGGGGCGAGTATAGGGAATCCCCGCGATCACCGGCTACCACTTGTAGCGAAAGCCGACGGTGAGGCTCACTTCAAAGCTGTCTGCGAAATTATCCAGGCTGGTGGCGTAGTCCACTTCGCCGTACACCGAGCAGCGGTCGCCGCACTGGTCGTAGGCAAAGCCGAGGCCAAGTTGCGCCCACCAATCATCCCGTGACTGATGGAGGGAAGTGCCGGATACCTGGACTTCAGTTTCGTCGTCGAAATAGTAAGAGGCATTGGCGATGGCGTAGAGGCCGATACGCTCCAGCAACCGGCTGCCGTACACGTTGCGGTTTGCGCGCTGACTGACCCGCTGCTCGAAGGCGAGCCCGAAACGCGCGGAGCCACCGCGGTTATCGGTGTCTTTCAGCAGCACATTGTAGGGATCGCGGTTATCGTCGATGTCCTCGGCATTAAAGACCAGTTGTACCTGCGGCGTGAGTGCATAGAAGTCGCACAGCCTGAAACTGTGGCCAGCCTCAACGGAAAAATTGAAAGCGACCGCGTCATTGCCTTTGCCGAGATACCAGAGCTCATGGCTGTACAGATCCGAGTCAAACCAGTTGAACTGCATCTGCAGGTCGGCGTAGCTACCCTGGCTGCCATACCAGGTGAGGGATGATCCGACCCCGTAGCCGTCCGTGGTAATTTCCCCGTGACCAAAAAAACTGTCGATATCTGTATCGCCGTAACCGTACTGGGCAAACAGCCCCAGCATCAGCCGCCCGCCATACACCGAGGGATCAAAGGAAATGTCTGTGCCGACCTGAACCTGGCTGAAGTCCAGCTGCCACTCGGCATGGCTGGTGGACTGTTCAGGGGTGTTCTCGTAATAGTTGGACGCTACCCGCAGCCACGGGCCGCCACCGTCGATGGTTTTTTCCTCTGCGTCGCGGTAGCAGCAGATTCCGCGATCGCGAAAGCTGGTACCGGCCCAGAAACGGTTGCCCACCCGCTGGCGCAGGGAGACGGGCTGATTCATCCGGCGGATGACCTGGGCGTAGGTTTCATACAGCACTGCACCCGGCTGCCAGCGCGGGATCAGTTGCCCGCTGCCGTCGAAGGGATCCAGCAGCGTCGAGCGCAGATACCAGTCGCCATCATCCGGGCTCTGCAGTCCGCCCTGATACAGCGCGTAGCCGTAGGCACCACCGACAGTGGCGACCTCGCCATCGCGACCAAGGTAATCGCCGTCGAGCACGAAGGCATCACTGGTTGAAGTTCCGGTAACGTCGATGATCTTGATACCGTCACCGGTGGTGGCGGCACCGGTACCGTTCAGGTTGAAAATACGCACCAGGGTGCGGCCGCTGGCACTCCCGGCAATATTGAACAGGTCGGTGGGCGAGTTGTCTGCGCCCAACTGGGTGTCTATCCACAGGCGACCATCGCGGCCATGGTAATTGCCGAAGCGTCCGTCGTCGTGGCTGGCAAGGTTCAAATTATCGAAGCGCTCGTCCCACAGCCACAGGGTACCGGCGTTGATGATGTCGCCGGAAATGGTGTAATTCCGCGGTGCGAATTCAACGATTCCGCCGTAGCGAATATCCAGCCCCAGTGGCGTATCGCCATCGCTGCCGCCACCGACATCTAATGCGCCGCTGAAACGTATTTTTGAGCTGCCATTGATAATGATCCGCTCCCAGTTCTGCAGCAGGTTGCCGTCGAGCTGGTGATCCAGTTTGAAGCGCAGGGTATCCACATAGCCGTCGTCGGCGGTGAGGTCATCACCACCATCGAGCGTCGCATCGCCCTCGTAGGCGAAGGCATCGATGGTGAGCTCATCGGAACCATCGCCGCCGCGCACCAGTGATACCAGGCCTTCGTCCCAGTAGATGGTGTCGTCGCCCTCGCCGGTATCGAGATGCCGGTAAACAAAACCGCCGTCGAGAATAACCTCGTCATTGCCGCTGCCGGTATTCAGCTCGAATACCAGTCCATCCCGGATCTCGACGCGATCGTTGCCGGCGCCGGTATCGAGGCCGCCATCAAAAAAATTGCCGACCTCCGAATCCCGGTTATCGATAAACACCGCATCGTCGCCGTCGCCGGTGAGCAGGCCGTTCTCTACCGTAGCACCGTTGAGATTTATACGGTCATTGCCGGTTCCGGCATCGACACTGCCAATGATGCCGCCGTCCAGGTTCAGGATGTCGTCGCCGCCGAGACTGCTCACATTGGCACCGGCGGCATCGTTTTCCGCATCGCACAGAATCTGGTCCGGTCCTTCGGTACCGGTATTACCCGGGGTACATTCCGCCAAAGCGCCGAACGGTAGTAACAACAAACCGCATAGGAGCCAGATACGCACGGGCGCCATAGCTGCGGCCTCAGAATTCATAGGTAACGCCCAGGTTCAGCGTCCAGGGGTTGGTATCGAGGTCCGAATAGAGTCGCTCGTAGCCGGGATTGAGCGGATAGGTGACAACGGCATCGGTGCTGGTGTCTGTGTAGATCACCGCCGCATTGATCAGCCAGGAGCTGGCAAATCCGCGCCCCAGGCGCCAGTCGATACCGAGCTGTGCGCTGGCGCCCCAGGAGTGTCCCATGCCCAGTTTGCCGGGGCCTGCGGCCATGCCGCTGTCCATCAGGTAGCGCTGAAATTCCGGGTTCAGTTCGTCGTCGTAAAAGTCGGAATAGTTGAGCCCGATTCCCAGGTAGGGCTGCCCGAGGCAGTGCAGGTCCGCCATGTACCAGTTGACGAAGAGGTTGGCGGACGAGGTGGAAAAGCGGCCGAAATAAATATTGTCGCGCCCGGGATAGGCGCGGAAGTTTTCCAAGTGCAGCGAGTGGTCGCTGCCCCCCACATACAGCAGCTCCAGCCCCAGGTAAGGGAGTGGGCGCCACACACCGGAAATGTTCCAGGTCGTATCGTCCTCTATGTCCCAATCGGTGCGGTACAGCTGCCAGTCCTGCAGCACGTAATATTTGAGCGGTGTGCCGTCGTCATCCGGATAGACGAAGCTGCCCCCCAGACGCACATAAAAGCGGGTAAGGTCCAAATCCGAAACAGGGATCTGCGCAGAGGCCAGAAGGGGAAAAATAAATGTCAGTGAAGCGGCCAGTCTGAGCATTTTCATTATTGACTCCGTTGTACACCGCCGGGGGGATAAACCCAGAAGGCAAAAATAAAAGTAGCACGGGGCAGAGACTTTGCCGGGCGGGTGAACGCGGCGCTGACCATTTGTTCACGCAGCTTCCTGGCCCCGATAATAGCAAGGACATTGCCGGGCAAGGCGTGTAAAATATCGCCACCCGACATCCGGAAAAGCGCAGGAACCGTCGCTTTCTGCCCACTCTTATTTATCCGGTCACGACTTGTCTCCACCCTGGTATCCATCCCCGGATCTGTCACAACGCCATGCAGTACCGCTCGCGATTTTCCGCTCTCACAGATGCCCTGCGATCTCTGGCGACCTGCTGGCGGGATTCTGCGTTTTGCGATCTGGATTTAGCTTGGCGTCACCAGTTCCCATCCCTCAGCGATGCGTGTTTGCAACTGAGTGATGCGCAGGTGGATTCGCTGGACCGGCAGCCCGAAGCGCTGCACGATTTTCTGGTGAACTTCTTGCCCGGTTACCGCGACCTGCTGGCGCTGCTGCCGCTGCCAGAGCGCAGTCATTTCGCCCCGCTTGCGGAGCGCATGGGCACCGGTGTGCCCGGGCGCAAATGGACCCAGGCCGCCGCCTTTATCGGCGCGCTGCCGACGGCGATGCCGCCGCCGGCACGCACGGTGGTGGACTGGTGTGCCGGGAAATCGCATCTCGGGCGCGCGCTGGCGCACCACTGGCAATGTCCGCTGCATGCGGTGGAGCGCCAGGCATCACTCTGCGATGAGGGTGCGACGCTGGCGACGCCCTGGGTGAAGGATGTGACGTTTTCCTGCAAGGACGTGCTCAAGGAATCCCACGCATTTGCCGCGCCGGATTTTGTGATTGCGCTACACGCCTGTGGGGATCTGCACCGCACACTGTTGCGGCAGTGGCGCGACAGCGATTCGACCCATCTGTGCCTGGTTCCCTGCTGCTATCAACTGTGGCTGGATGATATGTATATGCCTCTGTCGCGAGCGGCCCAGGCCAACGATCTGACCCTGAACAAAAACCAGGTTCGCCTCGCAGTACAGGAAATGGTGACCTCGTCAGAGCGCGAGCGCCGGCAGTCCCACACCATGGGGCAGTGGCGCATGGCCTTCGACCTGATCCAGCGGGAGCTGCGTGGCATCGATGAATATCTGCCGACCCCCTCGCTCGGCTACCACATGCTGGCGCAGGGACCGGAGCGGGTAATTCAGGCCCTGGCGGATAAAAAATCCCTGGTGATTCCAGCGGGGTTTAATATCCAGCCCTATCTCACGCGCGCCGAGCAGCGCTACGCCGAATACCTGCGGATGCAGCTGGTTTCCCACGGCTTCCGTCGCGCGCTGGAATTGTGGCTGGTACTGGATCTGGCACTGTATCTGGAAGAAGGCGGGTGTCAGGTTGAGCTTTCCAGTTTTTGCTCCCGCGACATTACCCCGCGCAACATCCGAATTTTTGCCAAACGCAATGGCGTCAGCCGTTAGCGTCGTTACAGGTTTTACATGTATTCCACCAACTTCACCCGCCTGCGGGATCAGGAACTGGCAAAGTCCACCAAGCCGTTCCTGGCCAAGGGCAAAAGCGTTATCCGCTGCAGCGACTGCCAGATGGCCGAGTACGCGTGTATCTGCCAGTGGCGGCCAACAGTCGAGAGCCAGGTCGACTTTGCACTGCTGGTGCACCGCAAGGAACTGTTCAAGCCCACCAATACCGGCCGCCTGATTGCGGATGTCTTCCCGCAGACGCCAGTGTTTCTGTGGAACCGGATTGAGGCGCCGGCGGGTTTGGAGGAATTGCTAAAGGATCCGGCGCGGGAGTGCTACATCGTATTCCCGGCCAGCGAGGACGAGGAAAACACACGGAAAATTGTCCAGGCGTTGCCCGCGCCTGCCGCCAGTAGCAAAAAAATTACCCTGATTGTGCTGGATGGTTCCTGGAAGCAGTGCAGCCGGATGATTGCGCTCAGTCGCTGGCTGGACCGCGTGCCCTGCCTGAAACTGCCGGATGCTTTTGTGAAATCGTATCTGGTGCGGGATTCGGGAAGAGACGATCGCTTTTCCACCGCCGAGGCGGCCATCAGTTGCCTGTTGCTGGCAGGGGAAAACCAGCCGGCACAGATACTGCAGCATTATTTCTCGCTGTTTAACCAGCACTATGTGGCGACCCGGGGCTGTTACCTGCCGGAGCGGGGTGAGAGCCATGAAATCCTGGAATCATTCGCAGGTAAATGAACGGTAAAAAAACGGGGAGGACCAAGGTCCTCCCCAAGTTATCGATGCTTACTAATCATTTTTCCTCGCTAATCATCTGTTCCCGTTGCCGGGAACGTCCGATCAGAAGTTGTACGTCACCTTGCCATAGACAAAGCGACCGCGGGGATCGTGCTGGCTGGAAACATAGCCGTACAGATCCGAGTCGCCATCGCCGATGGCGAACGGGGGCTCTTCATCCAGCGCGTTGTCCGCACCCAGGCTCAATACCAGATTGTCAAAGCCGGTATAGCGGGCCTGCAGGTTTACGGTCATGAACGAATCCACCATACGGGATTTGTTGGTGTCGTAATCCAGGGTGCCGTCAAAGTCGATATCGGGGGTATCTTCAAACTCGCCGATATAGTTCAGGCCCACGACGAAGGCAAAGGTATCCCGGGTCCAGTCGGCGGAAGCCGCCCAGCGGTGCTGCGGATATTCATACTCTCCTGCCAGGTCGCGGCTTATGAAAGCATCGCCGGCGGAATTCAGTTCCACCCGCTCAAACTCCGACAGATAGGAATAATCCAGGCGCAGACCGAGATCGCCGCCGGCGACGGTCAGCGCGGAGTAGACCACACTCAGGTCAATGCCGGAGACCGTCTGTTCGCCAATATTGATAAAGCCGCTGTTGATCGACTGCAGGGAACCGAGGGACTCGCCGGGCAGCGGCGCAGAGCGCACACAGACGCTGCTGTTCTGGTCGTTACAGAACTGGCTGTACAGGTAGCCAAAGGGCACCGCATCGATCTTGCCTTCCTGGGTGATGCTCCAGAAATCCAGCGACAGCTGCATGCCGTCCATCGGCTTGACCACCGCCCCCAGGTTGTAGGACTCGGACTCTTCCGCGTCCAGGTCCGGGTTGCCGGAAAACACGATGTTGTAGTCGGTGCTGACACAGTAGTCATCGTTGATCGCGCAGCCATAACTATCGATAAAGAACAGGGATTCCTGCGACGGGCCCAAACCAATCTGCGCGAGCGAGGGCGCGCGAAAACCGGTACCCCAGGAGGCGCGCAGGGACAGTTGCTCACTGGCAGTCCACAGCAGATTGACCATCGGGTTGGTGGTGCTGCCGAAATCACTGTAATCGTCGTAGCGACCCGCCAGGGTCAGGTCCAGGTTGGCGGGTAGGGGAACGGCAAACTCGACGAACGCCGAGTTGATATCGCGGCTGGCAGCGGCAGACACCGACTCGGTACCGAAAATCAGACCGCGCTGGAACTGGTCGTCGGGAATGTCGGACGCGCGTTCCTCGCGGCGCTCCAGACCCGCGGCCATGGCAATGGCACCGTTGGCGGTATCAAACAGATCGCCGCTGATGGTGAAGTCCATACCGCGCAGTTCGGATTTGCCCTGGCGCACCAGGCTGGTGGTGATGGCGTCGATAACAGACTGCGGGTTTTGCACGCCGCCGAACGGGTTGTAGCGGCCTGCGTCAATTTCTTCCTGCAGCAGGTCGGTGCGGACCCAGCCCTGGGAGCGATCGCCGCTCTGGGTGGATTCGCTGCGCGAGCGCTGTACCGAGGCCTCCCAGTCCCATTCGGCAATGGTGCCGCGCAGGCCGAATACACCGCGCAGGTTGTCGGTTTCGATATCCCACTGGCGCGCGCCGGCATCCACGGTGCGGTAGCGGCCGACACCGATACTGCTGGCACCGGCAAAGGGATTGTTGGGGTGATCGATGGGCACGGTGAGCCCGGCGTCTTCGTCCAGTGGGGTCGGCGCACCCTGGGCGATGGAAGTGTTGTGCTGCATCGCGAGCTCGCTGAAGAACTCCACGTTATCGGTCAGTTGCGCATGACCGAGCATCAGCACGCCAGTGCGCTCGGCTTCCGGTGTCAGCAGTGTCCACGGGCCGTAATCGTACACACAGGTCTGGCCGAAGGCGCTGCCTGACGGACAGCCGGGGTCAATGGTGGTTTCGCCGTCGACAATAAAGCGACCGGGATAGCCGCGGGATGAGCGGAAGTCCATGCCACCGCGGAAAGACTGGTCGGCGGTATCGAGCCCCTTGCGTTCAACGCTGGCAAGGGTTGAATTGCTGCGGTGATCAAAGATCAGGGTCAGGTTGGAGTCTTCGCCGTTCACGCCCCACACCGCAGAGACGGATTGCTCATCGTAGCCGTCGGCACCGCCGAAATCTGCAGTTACTTCCGCGCCTTCAAAATCCTTGCGCAGTACCAGGTTAACCACGCCCGCGACGGCGTCGGAACCGTAAATCGCGGAGGCTCCGTCTTTCAATACCTCGACGCGTTCAATGGCGGCAATCGGGATGCTGTTGATATCCACAAAGTTGGTGGTGATGCTCTCGGCAAATGCACTGATGGCCACGCGCTTGCCATTCACCAGTACCAGCGTGGCATCGGCACCCATGCCGCGCAGGCTGACGGCGGCGGCACCATTGGCAGTGGAGTCCTGGTTATTGCCGCGGGTGGAAAAGGTGCCATTACCCGCCGCCGGATTTTTCTCGAACATCTGCTGGAGGTTTGTGTAGCCAGATTTTTCGATGGCTTCGCGGTCCATCACCTGGATCGGTGTGGCCGTCTCGAATTCCCCGTTGCGCTGAATGCGCGAACCGACGACGGCAATTTCCTCCATTGCATTTTCCTCGGCGGCAAAAAGCACCTGTGGCGCAGTTGCCGTTGCGGCAATTGCCGAGAAAATGGCGCTGGATAAAACATTTCGGCGTGTAAAAATTTGTTTCATGATCTTTGCTCGTCCACTGATTTTCATTATTTTTGAATGACCGAAATAGCATGGCCGTTCAGCTTGCCTGGGCAACATTATCAACGGCGGAATATCGAAGCAATTGATCTATAACCCTGCGGTTTATAAAAATATTTCGCGATATTTCTTTTTCTCACTTCCATTGTGCGCTCTTGCTCAAGAAGTGGATCAAATTGGCGTCAGCGAATGTTTTGTCTTTATTTTGTGGGCGCAGAAAATGTTTTTTAGGCTGCTTTGATTTTCGGTGAAACGAATTTGCGTTTGAGGATGAGGGCACATGGAAATATTGGAATTATTCTGGCGTTAAAATACCCCGAGCTCACTTGCGATCAAGGTAATGCCTTCCCGAGCGCCCATCGCCATGCTGATGGCATTGGGGTGGGAGGATTGCGATTCTCGCGGGTTTATCCGGATAAGGGGGCCATCGAGGTATTCACCCTGGTTCCGCACGGTGGGGATGGCGGTGCCGGCACCGCATTCGATGGTGACCAGGTTGCCGGCGCTGCGCAGCCATTTCTCGTACCTGGCCTGTTGTAATTCCGCGCGGCGGGCATTCCAGTGCCAGTCGCCGAACATCAGAATATTCGGGCGCGCGACGCCGCCGCAGTCCGAGCATTTCGGCATCGGCCCGATCGCAAGGCAGCGTTGTTCATCGACCTCGACAGTATGATCGTTGGCTTGCCAGATATTGCCGGTACAGTCTTCCGCGCATTGGAGGTGGTGGATGGAACCGTGGCACTCGAAGATCCGCTCGGGATCGAATCCCGCCTTGGCATAGTGGCCGTCCACATTACTGGTGAAAACGAAGTAGTCTTTCTGCAGCCTTTGGGTTATTTCCAGCAACAATTGGAAACCGGCGTGCGGTTGTACCCGCCGGTAGAGATTCAGGCGGTGGCCGTAAAATCCCCAGGCACGCTCCGGGTAGCTGTGGAAATGTTCCGGATCGGCAATCTCGACAAACGAAAGGCCGGCCTCCGCCAGCGCCGGATAGGCGCGCCAGAAACCTTCGTTGCCGCGAAAATCTGGCAGGCCGGAGTCCACGCCCATACCGGCACCGCCGGTAATTAGGATGCCATCGGACTGACGAATGGCGGATGCGGCCTGGGCAGCGAGTTTGGTTAATTCCAAGGTCTTTCCTCAAATCGGACTAGGTGTCGTATTCAATGCGGGTTTCGCAAAAACCGGGGCCCAAAAAGAGTCCCGGTTTTTACGCTAGCGCATTAATTCGCGACTGCCTGCCAGCGCGTTTTCCGACGCAACAGAATCAGGGCGAACAGCAGCAGAATCATAACAGGCCCTGTGGATCCGCCACTGCTGCGGGGATAGGCGCGGTTGCCATTGAAGGCCGGTTGCGCGCTGTCCTGCCGGTTGTCCTGTACCGGCGCTACGGCGCGGCTTTCACGGGCGGTCCTTTCCCGCTCCACGCGGGCCTTGTTGTTGCGCGCAATGCCCTGTTGCTCGAATACCTGTTCCTCCACCACCACCATGGAGGTATAAGGCGTTACCAACCCATGCTCCACGGCGAGATCGACGATCGCATCTTCGCTATCTCTGTCGTGGCCGAGGTAATCCATGCGGTTCTGGAGGTCTTCAATGGTGGCGTAGGCCCACAGCCGCTCCAGTTCCGGGGTGCGGGTGTCGGTTGTGGGGAACTTAAGGTCCGAGCGGTAGTGCACCTCACGGCCTGAAACCTTGCCCTTGATGTCGAGCTTCGCCGGGCCATCGCCCCAGTAGTGCCCGAACACAGTCAACTGCTGGCCGCGGTACAGGGAGCCGATCTGCGCGGGGCTCATATCGCGTACCTTGATCCCGGATTTGTTGCCGGAAATGCTCAGGGAGATATCCCGGTAGGCTTCATGACGCAACTGGTCCGCTGCCTGCACCAGGCGCCCGGAGATGTCATCGCTGTTGGAAATATTCATGGCGAAACCGTTGGATACCTTGGCCATTCCTTCCAGCAGCGGGCGGTTGGCGCTGTTGCCCATCACGAAGGTGAACAAACGGATATCGTGTTGTTCGAGCAGCTCCAGGAAGGCTTTCTTGGCAACCACGCCCACATTGGCAACGCCGTCCGTCACCAGAATTACTGCGCTGGGGCGGTCGGAGTCGAGGCCCGTGTATGCGGCTTTCAGGCCGGCGAACAGGTTGGTGCCACCATCAGGCTGGGTCGATTCCAGCAGTTGTAAATAGTGGGTCACATTGGCGTCATTGACGGCGACATAACCGTTGGTCAGTTCGCGGGCCAGGTCGTTGAACAGCACCATGCGGAAGCGATCGCCCGGCTGCAGCTTGCCCAGTCCCTTGCGCACACCTTCTGCAAGGCTGTGGTATTTCCCCGCCATGGAGCCGGAGAGATCCAGCACGAAGGTCCAGTCGCGCCCCTGGGATATTTCACCCAGGTCGTCCCCCGGCGTCAGCGTCAGCATAAAGGTGCCGCGATCGCTGCCCTCGGGGCGGTAGGTGATCATATCCACAGCACCGGGCAGACCGGGCTGGTGGCGCCAGTAGGCGACGATGTCCTTGTCCAGGCTAAAAGTACTGCCAGTCGCGGTCGTCATCGATGCGGGTGTTTGGCCTTCCTCGCCGGCAAGCGCGGCACCGCCGGCGGAATTGGCGAATGACACCTGCCATTCCTGGTCGGAAGAGCGCTGCACCTGTGCCTGTGGGTGCGCGGGCATCAAGAACTGGTCGATGGGGTAGGAGGAGCGCATGGTCAGCTTGAAGCTGAAGGCTTCCTGCACGTGTTCCTGATAGGTGAAAAACGCCATGCGCTCTTCATCCACGCCGCCTTCCTCCAGCGGGTACGCATAGTGCCCAATGCCCAGTTCGGCATGTACCGGCTGGATATACACCAGGCGGATACGCACGGTGTCATTTGGCAGTACCGGGTACACGCGGCTGTCGAAGCTGCGGTATTCATCCTGCTCCGTCAGCGCGGTTCGCCGGCCCTGGGATTTTTCCTGTTCGTACAGTTCGCGCGCTTGCTGTTTGCGCATAACCTCACCGGTTACCGGCTTGCCGTCGATCCAGTAGGTAAATTCGCCCACCGAGGCCTTTTCCGGCACCGGAAAGGAGTAAATCGCTTCCAGTTCCCGGTCGTGGGGATTGGCAAATGTCTGCTCCACCTCGGTGATGGCGTAGCCGTCCTCGATCACCACGTTGACGTGGTGCTCCTTGATCTCCAGCTGGGGCAAGTTGCTGTTCGCCGGTGTCAACAGGCCGGCGGCCATGGTGAGCCCCGGCACCAGCGTGCCCAGCAGTAAACACACACACCAGCCGATGGTTTTGCTCCATAGACGTTGCATTATCGGTTCCTCCATATGCCCCCTGGGGCTGATTGGGATTGCGCGCCACGAGGGCGCGTGCCGATGGGGAATCTATCGGCAAAGGCTCGTAGGGATCACCCGGATCCGATAAAGTCGCGTGAATCGGACCCAAAAGTATCAAATAGTGATACCTGGGTGCTTCTGTCGGACAGGATTTGGGGGGCGGGAATGAGCCAGGTACAGGCGCTGATGAAGACGCTGAAACGTGAACTGAAGGCGCGGGGGGTTACTTACGCGGAAATTGCCCGGCAGCTGGATCTGTCGGAGAGCAGCATCAAGCGGATGTTCACTGGCGGCACCCTTTCCATTGCGCGTCTCGAATCCCTGTGCGGCATCGCCGGCCTCGATTTTTCCGAACTGGTGCGCAAGGCCGCAGAGGCACGGCGCGGTATCGCTACCCTGCGCGAAGAGCAGGAGCGGGAAATTGCCGCAGACCCGCGCCTGCTGTTGATGGCTGTGTGTGTGCTCAACCACTGGACCGTGGAGCAGATTCTCGACACCTACGAATTGAGTGAGACCGAAAGCATCCAGTTGTTGGCGCGTCTCGACCGGTTAAGGCTCATCGAATTGCTGCCGCTCAACCGCTACCGGGTGATCGTGGCAAAAGAATTCCGCTGGCTTCCCAGCGGGCCGATCCAGCAACTGTTCCAGAAGGAAATACAGCCGGAGTTCCTGGCATCCAGTTTCTCTGGCCCGGGGGAAAAGCTCGTGTTCCGCACCGGCATGCTGTCGCGGGCCGCAAATGCCGAATTGATGAAAAAAATGGACCGCCTGCTGCAGCAGTTCGACGAGCTGCACGATGCGGACAGCGAGCTCGCGCTGAACGAGCGCTACGGTTCGAGCCTGTTAGTGGCGTTGCGGCCCTGGGAGCTGCAGTATTTCAGTCGCCTGCGACGCGGCAATCGGGAAAAGGTTTTTCCCGAATAATGCCGGAGAAAAACGGCTCACTACTTCACGAGTTCGACCTCACTTGGTCGCCACTGTTTACTGAAGAAGGGCTCCAGCGGGCTGTACAGGCCCAAGATGGGAAAAAAGCTTTTCCCCGGAATAGTCTGGATCCAGTTGCCCCGCGCTACACCGTCCGGCTGTTCGGGTGAGAAGTACACCGTGATGGTTCCATCTCGCGCCGCTTCGGCGGCCGGCGTTTTGGCGCAGAAGAGAAACCGCAGCGTCGCCGATGGCTTCCCTGTGATTATTGGCTTTGGATTAACAGAAAAGAAATGGACGACTGCTCAGGCTGAAGCGCGCCACTGTCGCGGTGAACAGCCGACTTTGCGTTTGAACGCGCGGGAGAAGGCCGCCAGCTCCGAGTAGCCGAGTATGCCGGAGATGTCGCTGAGTGGCAGTGTGGTATTGCGGATATATTTCATCCCCAGCTGAATCCGGATTTTGTCCGACGCCTCGCGGAAGTTGGTACCCAGTTCCTCGCGCAATCTGCGATGCAGAGTGCGCGGTGATATGTCTAGCGCCGCGGCCACATTTTCCAGTGACAGGGTCCCCATCTCGATGGCTTCGCGAATGGTACTGTGGAATAAATCCGCAAAACCGCCTTCCAATAACTGCTGGCTGATTGCCAGCGCCGACTTCAGTTGACCGTAGTCAGATACATTTTTTTCTGCGTTACCTCGTTGCAGAACTTCATGGGGAAAGCACAGGCATGAAAACTCCTGCCCGAACAGCACCGGGCAGCGGAAGAATTGTTTATAGGGGCGAACATCTTCCGGTTGCGCATGGTCAAACTGCACCCGGGAGGGCAGCCAGCCCGGACCCAGCAATTGCCTGAGAATATTGAAGCCGAGCCCGACGGACAGCAGATGCTTCTGTTTCAGGTCCGGTGCGCCTTCAAGATCCACTGCGATGCGCCAGGTGGCGATCTCTTTCTCAACCTCGCAGATCGCCCGCGCGCCGTTGATATGTACCTTGAGGTGGTCGCCGATATCACTGATGGCCTGGCCGACGGTGGGCGCTTCTGCTGCCACGGCACCGAGTAGTCCCATGGTGGTCAGCGGCTGCCTACGCGCCACCAGCAGGCCGAAGTGTGGCGTGCTGGTGATATCCGCCAGGGTATTCAGGGTATTGATCAGCGCAATATAGGGAACGCGGGCATCGGGATTGGCATCGGTGGCCACAGGCAGGCCATTGCGCCGGAAAACCGGTTCGGGGTCGACACCGAGTTCAAGTGCGGTTTCGCGAATGCCATCGAAGGAGGCGAGTCGGACAGAGTGTGTGGTCATAATCGGCAAAGCCTTTTCCTGTGTCTTCCTGCGTCGGACCCCAGTGCAAAATGCGCGCAGTGGCGAAACGAGTCAAGTCTCACCGGTCACCCTTCCGCGATCAGGGCCTCCACGCTACCGCTGCGGCAGATGATACCGTGCAGGTCTCCGCTGCCGGTGAGCGCCGACATACTGCCGGGCAGTGCTTGGGAAAAGGTCACCGGGGTAATCTTTTGCGCACGCGCGCGGTTGAATACCGGCACTTTCGACCAGGCGTATTCACTCAGCGCGAGAATCGTCAGCGACGGGTTGACCCCCAGGTTGCCGGGAATCAGCGAGCCATCGATTACACGCAGGTTCTGGTATCCGAACACCGCGCCGGTGTCGTCCACTACACCATCGTCGGCGCTGGTGCCGATGGCGACACCGCCCATCAGGTGCGCAGTGCTGGGTGCGCCGGTTAATACCTCGGTGACCACATTGCCGGCGGTACCACCACCGGCGGCGTCGATATAGTGGCGCGCGGTTTCATGGGCGATGGGAAAGTAATTCGACAGCGGTGAATCGCCGGGCTCCTGGGTTACGCGCCAGCGGAATGGCCACTTGCCTGACTTCACATGCACGAAACTGTCCTTGGTCTGCATCACCAGGAAGATGATGCTGTTGCGGGACTTGCCGATGGGATTGAGCATACGCAGGGACTTGAGCGGCTGACGCAGCATGCTCACCAGCATACTGATCTGCCGCGGTACGCGCCCGTTGGATTCGGTAATCGGCACCGCGCTCTGCAGCGCAAAGTTGAAATCGCCATAGGGCGCAAAGCGCACGATCTCGATACGGGTCTCGTCGTCCGGGTCGAACATACTGGTAATGGCCGGGCCCTCACAGACTTGCCGCGGCTTGCCATCCTTGTCCTTGAAGTCGCTGGTGGCGACGATCAGTGTCTCGGAGTTGGTGCGCACCTGGCGACCGAGTTGCGGCGAAATGTTTGGCAGTGTGCGGTCTTTGTCGCGGGCCTTCAGCAGCAGTGGAATGGTGCCGAAAACGCCGGCGGAGACAACCACACCGCGGGTGCGGATTTTGTACGGCTTCTTGAACAGGAAGGCGGTGGAACTCTGTACCGTCAACTCGTAACCGGCACTGCCGTCGCGGATGCCTTCGGCATTGGGTAGCGGCTCGATGCGGGTGACCTGGCTCTCCGCGCGGATCTCCACACCGTTGCGCTCGGCAAACCAGAGGTAGTTTTTTTCCAGGGTATTCTTGGCATTGTGACGGCAGCCCATCATACAGCCGCCGCAGTGCCGGCAGCTGTTGCGGTCCGGGCCCTCGCCATTGAAATAGGGGTCGCCGCGGTCTTGGCCGCTCCTATCCGCCGGGTCTTCCGGAAACAGCACGCCGGTGTTCACCACCTGGAAGGAGTCCTCGCGCCCCATACGGCGGGCAGTCTCCTGCAGGGTCTCATCGGCGGCATTGCCATAGGGATTCTTGGCCACGCCGATCATGCGCTGGGCCAGGCCGTAAAACGGCAGCAGACGCTGTTTCCAGTCCTTGTGGACCCGCGACCAGGGTTCCGAGTCGAACACCTCGTCGGTGGGGATCAGGTGCACGTTGGCGTAGATCAGCGAGCCGCCGCCGACACCGGCACCGTGTAGCGCGGTCACCTTGCTGGTGAGGCTGACCTGCATGGTACCGGTCAGTCCGAGCCTCGGTGCCCACAGGAACTTCTTGATGTTCCAGGAATTGTCGGAGAAGTCCTTGTCCTTCCAGCGCTTGCCTTTCTCCAGCACCAGCACCCGGTGGCCCTTTTCGCTCAGGCGCAGCGCACTGCAGGAGCCGCCAAAACCGGACCCGATAATGACCTGGTCGAAATCAAATTTTTCGCTCATCGCCGTTAGCCCTCTGGAGATTTCCGCAGTTTCTTATTGTTCGAGTAAGAGGGCTGAGGATAGAGGAGAGGCCAGAGGGAAATTTGACAATTCTCGCCACGGAGTGACCGTGGCGATGCATGTGGTCTGCCGGTCATTACTTGTGGTTCCTGGTGTCGAGAAGGCCACCGTCCTTAATACCCAGGTTGGCGCTCGACTGGGCAGAAGACAAATTTCACGCCGGCCAATACACCGCTCAGATCCAGGTATCAAAATACGGGGAGCTGTCAAAACCCCAGGTTAAACAGCGATAACCACCGACAAAATCGTAGCGGTAGCAGCGAGTATTGATGGCAGCCAACGCTTGTGAGGTGGCGGGACCTAAGCCGCGGGCTTCCAGGTCACCGCTGTGCCCGCCTTCTGGTAATGGACAGGGTCTGTGGGTTGGAATTTTTGCGCGACTTCGCCTGCGGCTTCGAGATCGGATGCCAGGTCAAACATCTGTACGGGGGCCCCCTGTGAGAAGTTGAGGTTCGCCAGGTCGATCCAAACCACGTTGGGCATACGGGAGAATTCGAAGTAATAGCGCTTGTTGGTCAGATCGCTGATGGTTCGCCACTGGGTGGGAGAGACATTCGGCTTGACGGGATCCACGTAGCCGAGGGGCGTCGCCATGTTGCGGATCACACTCAGCACGCCGGCAACAGCCTCCTGATAAGACGCTGGCTGATCGGGAAGTTTGGTCAGGTAGTAGGCTCCGCGCGCAAAGCGATCCTCTGCCTCGGCGGAGCCTGGCAGGGGCTTTTTGCCACCGAGACCTTCGTACTGTTTCAGTAATACCAACTGTTCATCGTACGTCGGCGAATTGGTCATGACCTTGTATTGCGGACCATGGTGGATCACCGGCTTTCCGTCGAGAATTTCCACAACCGCCGTATCGCCGGACGGATCGGAAAGACACAGATGCATCGGTGCATCCGCCGTTTCGCCGCGGTGGATAATTTCCACGGGACACACCTGTAGCGTTTTGATGGCATCGACTGCCTCGAAGACCGTGGCGAAGTTGTCCAGGAAATAAAGCGCCCACAACGAAACCGACAGCCCGAAGAGGTCGGTGTCTCGCTCACCGTAATGGGTTTCAGCGAGGTACAGCAATCTTGCGGATAGCCCGGCTTCGTTCAGGCCGTCTGCGACGGCGCAATCCCAGATATTTGCCACCACGCTGCCATATCTGGATGTCCACCTGAGCGGGTTGGCTTCGGTTAGCCCACTGCGTTCGACGCCTCTCGGTATCACATACAGCTTGGTACCCATTGGCTCGGTCCAGTCCATATTACGTCCTACCAGAACGGGCTGTCCGGCTGCGGTCCATATAATCGTTGAACACATAGCGCCTCTCTTTACGCTGCAAAAAAAAGAGCAACATGCAGATAGCGCGATGGTGGTGTCCACAGTGCTACTGTCTGTCGTCCAGCGGGTTTATCAAAAGAACCAGCACTAGTTTTGTGAATTAACGCCGGGAAAACGGTGCTCCAAAAAAATTACATCACTTCGGCGTATACCAGATCGGCGATGTCCACGCCCGCTCCTGAATACTCACCGGCAGGTCGTCCGGCCGCTTGAGACCGGTGCGCGCGGCGTCGTACGTGGACCAGCGCGGTGTCGGGATTTGCAGCACACGCGCATAGTAAAAGGCGGGCTGTGATGCATTGAAATCCGGGTCCGTCCAGGTCGCCAATAACTGGGTGTCGCCGATGGTGTTTTGATAGGTGGCATCCTTCTCGTTGACGGTATCGCCCACCGGCGGGATCTTTCCGTCCGCGTCGGGTTTACGGTCGTCGGAGAGGGCAACGTCATAAATTTTTGACTGCTGTTCCCCGGCTTCATCGACCCAGCCTTTGATAATTTGGATGCGGTCGAGGTTGGCGCCGTCCGCCTCCTTGAGGGCCTGTACGATGAACGTCGGCGCCTTGTCACTTGCCGCCGGCAAGTCGCCCCCCATGGGGACGCCTTTTGCATAGGCTTGCTTCACGCCGTCTTCGGTGCCGAGCGTTACTCCAGACATATCGAATCCGCCGAAGAACCGCACCATGGGGCGGGGGCCCGAGGTCGCGTAGGTCTCCTTGCGCTTGATCGCCTCGAAAATCCCATCGCGGGTATTACTTTCCGCCCACACCGCGGCCACACCACCGGAGCTGAAATGCCGCACCTGTTTGGCGGCGGCGGCATCGACGCCGGGAGGTCCCTCGAGTCTGTGCTTGGGATCGATTTCGAAACCGAATTTTCCGGTGTAGTTATCCTCCTCGATCGCAGAGGCGCCGTTGTGGGTGTCGGAATCGCCGATAAAGCCAAATTTGAACGGGTTGCCCATACCTTCACTTTCGAGCTTGAGCCCGCGGATCAGGGCTTCCCGTGCATAGCCGCCTTTCTTGTGCTCCGGCGGTGTCGCGGTCGGCGCAAGCGTGTAATCCCAGAGCTCGAAATTGCCGAACTCATCGTTGGGAAACAGGGCGGGATGCGTTTCCGAGGTCCCCTTGATCTGGGTAAGTTCATACACGGGTTCATTGCGCATGCGCGTAGATGCGTACTGCTGGTCCAGTGAGCTACCCCCATACGATTTGTCCACAGGGAACATTAGGCCGTCACTGGCATTGCCATTGTGCGGAACGGCGAGGAGATCGTTGCCGGCGTCGCGCTGCGCGTCCATCCAGCGCCACAGGTCTTCCGGGGTGCTGGAATCCAATGCGGAAAAGGGTGCATCCGGTACCTTGGCGCTATCGCGGAAAATGACCACCCGGTGGAGGTTTCTCCAGTCCGGGTTTGAGGTCCATTCATAGCCGGGCATGGTGGTGAACTTGCCCGGCTCGTAATACTTGTCGGCAATTTTTACAACTTCCGACCAGAGTGTCCTTGAAAGTTGTTTATCTCCCAAGATTGGGTCTTTTTTCATGTGGGAAATGCCGTCCAGAAGCTTTCCGTAGGCATCGAAGGACTTTTTGGGGTCGTCGCCAGCGATATCCGCAGCCAGGGGATGTTTACTGATCGGACTATTGGGATCTCCCATCAGTGGTAGTACGCCGAGGTACTCCGCGTGATCCGACAAGATATACCAGTCCAGTGGCCTTTCTATTTTTAGCGGCTTCCCCATTTCACCACCGCCGGGAATCTCTTCGCCCATGGCCCAGCGGTAGGCGTCTTCGGGGTTTACCCAGGCCGCATTGATGTAAGCGTCGAAGGACCAGCGGGTATGCACATGCAAGTTGCCGAAATACACGTCCCGGTTTGGGTTTGACTTCACGTCGTTGTCGGTTGCGGCAGGTGATTCGGCACCTGAGGTACTTGCTGCCTCGTTTTCGGTACTGGGCTCTGTTACTGCGGCGGCCGGCTTCTCGTTGACATCTTGTGCCGCCTTGCGGTCTTGATCCGCGCCGCAAGCCGCTAGCAGCGCGACAACCAACAGGGAATAGTGGCGGATATGCATGGGCTACTCACTTCCTTGCTCAAGGAAAAAACGGGATGCGGGTAGCTTAGTAATAGTTGAATGTCGACGTGTTGACGGACGCTGTGCGCCGGTTTGGCGCCTTTATTCGATTGGGTTCACCGGTATGTTAAACCCACCACAACATGGTGGATGCAACTTGCCCAACCGTTTGCCATAGGCTATTGTTCCGCCAACTGAAGGAGG
>NZ_DATCMV010000179.1:0-75115 GCF_036563125.1 Microbulbifer sp. | reverse complement strand
TGCACCCAGCTCCCGAGCCATGGCCACCATCATTACCGTGAACGCCATGCAATTGCCCTGTTGCTGGCGATACGTTTCAGAGGCCGTAAGTGTCCTGTCGGCCTGATACTGCACGGTAAATTCGCGATTCTCAAAACCACGCAGCAAGGCAACCAGTCGCTGCTGGGGACTTTCCCCCGGCGCCACCTGCGCCAGATACCCGCGCAATTCCGTTTCAAGCCCGAGGATATCGTCGTCAGGGAGCGCCTCAAGCTCAACCGGCTCGGCAAACAGCGCCTCTCCGGAAAGCAGCCATGGCAGGTCGATTGGGGACTCCGGCGCGGGCGGCATGCTGCTGCAACCAGCCAGCAACAACAGCAGCAAGCCGGCACTCAACACCGCGCGGATATACGGGGCCTGTGACCAGGCTGGCACCGTCAGGTCAGAATTTTCCGGGGTTTTCATCATTATTTTCCCCATTTCGTATTTTGGATTTCCGATTTTCCACGATTCCTGTCGCAAAGGAATCCTTTTTGCAGGCGCATTTCCTGTTTCACCTGTAACCGTTCGCCAGTTTTTAAGACGACTGTTACACTGCCGAAGACTTTTCATTAAAGCTATAACATCCGGGATTGCAGATATGACATCAAATGTCGCAGACGTCACTACGACGGCCCCCCGTGCTGGCTCGGGCGAATTGCTCGGCCATCCGAAAGGACTTTACATCTGTTTTGCTACCGAACTCTGGGAGCGATTCTCTTTCTACGGCATGAAGTACCTGCTTCTGCTGTATTTGACCAAGTACCACCTGTTCACCGACAGCGCCGGTTACGATGTGCTCGGTGCCTATGCCGGCCTGGTTTACGCACTCCCGCTGATCGGCGGTCTGTTGGCCGACCGCTACCTGGGCATGCGCAAGGCCGTACTGTTCGGCGGCATCCTGCTCTGCCTGGGGCACCTGCTGATGGCCGTGGAAGGCCACGGGGCCATTTCCTATGCAGCAGGTACCGTACTCAGCGAAGCCATCACTTTGAACGACGGTAGCGTGATCGCCGCCGGTACCACTCTCACGGAGAATGTGATTATTCAGGACGTGGTTGCCCTGAAAGTGTTCTTTATGGCACTGGCGCTGATCACTGTAGGCGTGGGCTTCCTGAAGCCTAACATCTCCACCATCGTCGGCCAGCTGTATGCCAAGAATGATCCCCGTCGCGACGCCGGTTTCACCATCTTTTACATGGGCATCAATATCGGCTCCTTTATCGCCACCCTGCTGTGTGGCTGGCTGGGTGAAACCTATGGTTGGGGCTACGGCTTCGGTCTGGCGGGTATCGGCATGGTAGTGGGCCTGATCACCTTCACCTGGGGCCAGAAATACCTGGATGGACTGGCCGAGCCCAGCCGCCCAGAAGTGCTGAAAGAGAAGGCGCTTGGCCCGATCAACAAAGAGTGGGCCGTGTATCTGGGCGGCATCGCCTCCCTCGCACTGGTGTGGTTCCTGGTTCAGAGCGAGCCGGTGGTACACCTGGCACAGAACAGCCTGCTGATCGTCGCCATCGTCGGCCTGATCCTGTTCTCCATGCTGCATAAAGACAGCAAAGGCAAGGACATGATTGCCATTTCCATGGCCGCGGTCACTGCAGCTCTCGGCCTCGTCTGGGCCTTCACCGATGTGGACGTATGGCTCGGCTGTATGCTGCTCGGGCTGGTTGCGTTCATCGGCTACGGCTTTACCCGCCACTACAGCGAGGAGTTCTCCCGCACCGTGGTGCTGATGGTGCTGATCACCTCCACCATTGTGTTCTGGGCACTGTTCGAGCAGTCGGCAGGTTCCATGACCCTGTATGCGGACCGCGTACTGGACCGCACCGTAGGTGACGGTGAGATCCGCGCTTCCATGTTCGGCTCCCTGAATGCCGGCTTCATCATGCTGCTGGCGATTCCGTTCGCTGCCCTGTGGGTATGGCTGGGCAAGCGCGGCTGGGAGCCCAGCACCCCGGTCAAGTTCGGCCTCGGTATCATTCAGGCCGGCCTCGGCTTTGGCGCGCTGGTACTGGGTGCGGCCTTCCCCACCGAAGCCGGCAAAGTCGCCATGATCTGGCTGGTACTGGCCTACCTGCTGCACACTACCGGTGAGCTGTGCCTGTCCCCGGTTGGACTGTCTGCGGTGACCAAGCTGTCTATCGGCAAGGTAGTCAGCGTGAGCATGGGGACCTGGTTCCTGGCCACTGCCCTGTCTGAAACTGTGGCAACCCGCATCGGTAAGATGGCGGCCATGCCTCAGGATGGCGGTACCGATATGGCCTCTACCCTGGCCACTTATACAGGACTCTACGAGTACCTGATGTGGTGGGGACTCGGCGTTGGTGCGCTGATGATTGTCATCTCGCCACTGCTGAAAAAGGGTATGTGCGGCATTCGCTAACTGCGGATACCAACTGCTTAAAAAAAGCCGCTGTGGGAAACCACAGCGGCTTTTTTGTTCCTATCTCAAGGCCATTCAGCTGAACAGAATGGAGTAGTTTTGCCAGATAAAGCGCACTCCGATTACAAACAGCAAGCCGGCAAAACAGTTCTTCAGCAGCTGCGGTGAGAGCCTGTGGGCCAGTTTGGCACCGAGGCGCGCGAACCAGGTGCTGGCGAGCACGATGCCGGCAAAGGCCGGCCAGTAGATATAGCCAGTGCTCCACGCCGGCAGCTGCGGGTTATTCCAGCCCTGCACCGCGAAACTCATCGCCCCCGCAATCGCAATCGGCAGGCCACAGGCGGCGGAGGTGGCGACGGCACGCTGCATCACGATATGGCAACGGGACAGGAAGGGCACGGTAAGTGAGCCCCCACCAATACCAAAGATCGCCGAAGCCCAGCCAATGACCGTACCCGCCAGGGTCAACCCGGCCCTGCCGGGCAGGCGGCTGCCGTCGGTCGGTAATTGCACCTTGCGCAGGCCATCGATCCACATTTTTACCCCGATGACGACGGCGAAAATACCAATCAGGAACTGCAGCCAGGCGCCTGAGAGCCAGTCCGCGGTCATACCGCCGAGCCAGGAGCCGAGCAGGATACCTGGTGCCATGGTGGCGAAGATCTTCCAGTCCACTGCGCGTTTGCCGTGATGGGTGCGCACTGAGCTGATGGACGTGACGATGATGGTGGCGAGCGAAGTGCCAACCGCCATGTGGGTGAGGATCTCCGGGGCGATACCCTGAGCGGTGAACATCAACACCAGCGCGGGCACGATAATCAGCCCGCCGCCAACGCCGAACAGACCGGCGATGGTTCCAGCCCCCATACCCACCAGCAGATAAATCAATAAGACTTCCACAGTGTCCCCCACTACCCTACTTTCAAAATTCGATGCAAAAAAAACGGTGGCATATAGCCACCGTTTCCGTCAGCCCGCAAGCGGGCTGGCTGCTACCAGTGAGGATTACTCCTCGCCAGTGGCCTCGTCCGCCTGATCGGCAGTCGCTTCCTTGATGGACAGCTTGATACGGCCACGCTGGTCTACGTCCAGCACTTTAACCTTAACCAGCTGACCTTCGCTCAGGTAGTCGGTAACCGCATTGACGCGCTCTTCGGCGATCTGGGAGATGTGCACCAGACCGTCTTTACCCGGCAGGAAGTTGACGAACGCACCGAAGTCAACGATACGCACAACCTTACCTTCGTAGATTGCGCCGATCTCGGCTTCTGCAGTGATCTCCTCGATGCGGGTAACTGCCGCTTCCAGGCTTACACCGTCTTCACCGAAGACTTTTACGGTACCGTCGTCTTCGATATCGATAGAAGCACCGGTCTCTTCGGTGATGGAGCGAATGGTCGCGCCACCTTTACCGATCACGTCGCGGATCTTGTCCGGATGGATCTTCAGGGTCGCGTAGCGCGGAGCATTCTCGTTCACCACTTCGCGGGAAGCGCCGATCACCTTGTTCATTTCCGCCAGGATGTGGAGGCGAGCCTGCAGGGCCTGCTCCAGAGCAGTCTCCATGATCTCTTCGGTGATGCCTTCGATCTTGATGTCCATCTGCAGCGCGGTTACACCAGAAGCGGTACCGGCTACCTTGAAGTCCATATCGCCCAGGTGGTCTTCGTCACCCAGGATATCGGTCAGAACGGCAAAACCGTCTTCTTCCTTCACCAGGCCCATGGCGATACCGGCAACCGGTGCTTTCAGCGGTACACCCGCATCCATCAGCGCCAGGCTGGAACCACACACGGAAGCCATGGAGCTGGAACCGTTGGATTCGGTGATCTCGGAAACCACACGCAGGGTGTAGGGGAAGCTCTCCGGGTTCGGCAGCACAGCCGCGATACCGCGACGGGCCAGACGGCCGTGGCCGATTTCGCGGCGACCGGTGGCGCCTACACGACCCGCTTCACCTACAGAGTAGGGAGGGAAGTTGTAGTGCAGCATGAAGTAGTCTTTGCGCTCGCCTTCCAGGGCGTCGATGATCTGCGCATCGCGGGTGGCACCGAGGGTGGCAACAACCAGCGCCTGGGTTTCACCGCGGGTGAACAGTGCAGAACCGTGACCTTTCGGCAGCACGCCCACTTCCACGCTGATCGGACGCACGGTTTTGGTGTCGCGACCGTCGATACGGGGTTCGCCACGTACCACGGCACCGCGTACGATTTTCTTCTCCAACTTGCCGAAGTAGGTCTTTACGGTACCTTCGTCCACTTCTTCGGTGGCCAGGGCAGCCGCAGCGGCATTGCGCAGTTCGCCCAGACGGGTGGTGCGCTGCTGCTTGTCGGTGATGCGGTAAGCTTCCTTCACCTGCTCGCCGAACTGAGCTTCCAGTGCGGACTTCAGCTCTTCGTTGGTGGCTTCCGGCTGCCAGTCCCAGGTGGGCTTGCCAGCTTCGGCTTTCAGCTCTTCACAGACTTTAACTACCGCCTGCATTTCCTGGTGCGCATACAGAACCGCGCCCAGCATGATGTCTTCCGGCAGCTCGGCCGCTTCGGATTCCACCATCAGCACGGCGTCCTTGGTACCCGCTACCACCATGTCCAGCTCGGACTCTTTCAGTGCTTTGTAGCCCGGGTTCAGGATATAACCATCTTTCTCGGTGTAGCCCACGCGCGCGGCACCGATCGGGCCACTAAACGGAATACCGGAAATGGAGAGAGCCGCGGAGGTACCGATCATGGCGGCGATATCCGGATCAACGTCTTTTTCCGCGGACAGAACGGTACACATGACCTGTACTTCGTTCATGAAACCTTTCGGGAACAGCGGACGGATCGGGCGGTCGATCAGACGGGAAGTCAGGGTTTCTTTTTCTGACGGGCGGCCTTCACGCTTGAAGAAGCCACCGGGAATCTTGCCGGCCGCGTAGGCCTTCTCTTGGTAGTGCACGGACAGCGGGAAAAAGTCCTGGCCGGCTTTGGCGTCTTTGGCACCGACAACGGTACACAGAACAACGGTTTCGCCCACTGTGACAAGCGCCGCACCGGTAGCCTGGCGCGCGACGCGGCCGGTTTCGATGGTGACCTGGTCTTTTCCGTACTGGAATGTTTTGGTTACTGGATTCACTAGTATCTTTCCTGTTTCCTTACGGCTGCTGGCCCATTCCAACAGCCCCTACTGTGTTCGCCTGCATCGGGGCTTCTACGAAGTGATTATTGTAGGAGCCTGTATCAGGCGAATTTGCCGAGCTAGGCCCTTGGCCACTTCGGCGTTCCCAGGGGAAAAACATCTCTATCCCCTGAAAATTCACGAATTCTTTACAGCTAAAAAAACAATGCCCGCCAGAGGCGGGCATTGCAGGGTCTTAGCGACGCAGGCCGAGCTTGGCGATCAGCTGTGCGTAACGGTTCAGATCCTTGCGCTTCAGGTAGTCCAGCAGCTTACGACGCTGGTTTACCATGCGGATCAGACCACGACGGGAGTGGTGGTCTTGCTTGTGGGAAGCAAAGTGACCCTGAAGCTTGTTGATGTTGGCGGTCAGCAGGGCAACCTGAACTTCCGGAGAACCGGTATCACCTTCAGCTTGGCCGTGCTCTTTCAGGATGGCTGCTTTTTCAGATGCAGACAGTGCCATAACGAATTACCTCGTTCGTAACATGCTTTGAAAATTCGGCTGACCCGTGCATGTTTACAGATCAGCTAATCGCTTACCCATGCTCGCCTGAAAGCAGGCTCCTACGGATTATTTCACCAACCGGCGGGGTGCGACCCGCCCGTCATCAGTAATTTCTCCAACGCCCAGAAATTCACCACTTTCCAGGAAGAGGCGCACCATATCACCTTCATCACCCAAACGGTAGACCTGCAGATCCATCACCGGCTGCCCTTGACGCAGATAGTAGCCCGAGTCATCCGTAAGGATCATTTTGGGCAGCCCGGAGGCGGGAGAATCCGCCGGCAACAGGTGGTGATCGAGCAATTCTGCGCGATCTTCACCGCGCTCTTCTGCCAGCTCTTCCAGAGTGACCGCATCGTCCTCGTGATAGGGACCGGCGGCACTGCGATGGAGCTTTTCCACAAAGGCGCCTACGCCCAGTGCCTTACCCAGATCCTCGGCGAGACTGCGCACATAGGTGCCCTTGGAGCAGTGCACTTCTACTTCAGCCCGGGGCAGCTTGTCTGGCGAGTCTGCAGCGGGAATGAACTTCAGCAGCTCGTAGGAATAAATTTCCACTTGCCGCGGCTCCCGCTCCACCTCAATGCCCTGGCGCGCCAGCTTGTACAGCGGCTGACCGTTGTGCTTGAGCGCCGAGTACATGGAAGGTACCTGGCTGATGGTGCCACGGAAGGCTTCCATCGCCTTGCGCACCTGCGCCTCGCTAATTCCAGAGGCATCCGTAGTGGAGACCACGTTGCCATCGGCATCCCCTGTCTCCGTGGTCATACCGAAACAGAAGGTGCTGCGATAGCGTTTATCCGCATCCAGCAGGTACTGGGAGAACTTGGTCGCTTCACCGAAGCAGATCGGCAGTACGCCGGTGGCCAGCGGATCAAGCGCACCGGTGTGACCGGCGCGATTGGCGAAGAAGAGACGTTTAGCTTTCTGCAGGGCATCGTTGGCAGAGATCCCGGCGGGCTTGTTCAGCAACAGCACACCGTCGACCTGCCGACCCCATTTTGGTCTGCGGCCCATCAGTCGTTACTTTCTTCCTGGTGGCCCTTATCTTCGCCGCGACCCTCGTCGACCTGATCGTCGCCCGCCTCAGAGTGCTTCTGGTCCGCTTTCACCGCCTTGTCGATCAGCGCCGACAGGTGCTGGCCGCGCACGGAGGTTTCGTCGTAGCGGAAGTACAGACGGGGGATGATACGAATCTGGATCTCTTTAGCCAGCTGGCTGCGCAGAAACCCGGCCGCTTTGTTGAGCGCCGTCATGGCAATTTCAATCTTGCTGGGATCATCTTCACCCACCAGGGTCACATACACCTTGGCAGTGGTGAGATCGCGGCTCACTTCCACGTCGTTGACATTGACCATGCCAACCCGTGGGTCGCGCACTTCGTGCTGAATCAGCTGTGCCAGCTCGCGACGCATGGCGTCGGCGACCCGGTCGGCGCGGTGGAATTCTTTGGCCATCTTTTACCTATTTGAGAATGGCAATTCCCCCGCAAACAGAGAGCTGATTGCGGGGGAAGAGAGAGAACAGTTACAGCTCGCGGGCTACCTTGATGATGTCGTAGACCTCGATCTGGTCACCGGGCTTGACGTCATTGTAGTCCTTAACGCCAATACCACACTCCATACCGTGACGGACTTCGGCTACGTCGTCCTTGAAGCGACGCAGTGATTCCAGTTCGCCCTGGTAGATCACCACGTTGTCGCGCAGTACACGGATCGGCTTGTTGCGGTAGACGGTACCCTCGGTAACCATACAGCCGGCAATGGCGCCAAACTTCGGCGAGCGGAACACGTCGCGCACTTCTGCGATACCCACGATCTCCTCGCGCACTTCCGGAGCCAGCATACCGGACAGCGCCTGCTTTACTTCGTCCAGCAGGTTGTAGATCACGCTGTAGTAGCGGATTTCCACACCCTCATTTTCCGCCAGCTTGCGCGCGGCCACATCGGCACGGGTGTTGAACCCGAGGATGATGGCACCGGAGGTGAGCGCCAGGTTGACGTCGTTCTCGGCGATACCGCCAACGCCACTGGAAACCACAGTCACGGAAACTTCTTCGTTGCCGATATCCATCAGCGCGGACTGGATAGCTTCCAGAGAACCGCGAACGTCGGTCTTGAGCACCACCGGCAGGACTTTCTTCTCGCCGGCTTCCATGTTCGCAAACATGTTCTCAAGCTTGGCCGCCTGCTGGCGCTGCATACGCTCGCTGCGCTCTTTCTCTGCGCGCTGCTCCGCCACTTCACGGGCCTTGCGCTCGTCTGCCACCACCAGGAACTCGTCACCGGCGTTGGGCGTGGAATCCAGACCCAGCAGTTCTACCGGCGTCGACGGGCCCGCATCTTTAACGGACTTGCCCAGTTCGTTGGTCATGGCGCGCACGCGGCCGAAGCTTTGGCCGGCGAGTACGATATCGCCGCGCTTCAGTTCGCCATTCTGTACCAGCAGGGTAGCGACCACACCGCGGCCTTTTTCCAGACGCGCTTCGATCACCACGCCAGTGGCGGGGACACCCACCTTGGCTTTGAGTTCCAGCATTTCAGCCTGCAGGGAAACCGCTTCCAGCAGCTCTTCGATACCCTGACCGGTGTGCGCAGACACCTGTATGAACTGGGTGTCGCCGCCCCAGTCTTCCGGGATCACGTCCTTTGCCGCCAGCTCGTTCTTCACACGGTCCGGATCAGCAGATTCCTTGTCACATTTGTTGATCGCAACCACCAGCGGTACACCCGCTGCCTTGGCGTGGGCGATGGCCTCTTCGGTCTGCGGCATCACGCCGTCGTCCGCTGCAACCACCAGAATCACCACGTCGGTAGCCTGGGCTCCGCGGGCACGCATGGCGGTAAACGCCGCGTGTCCGGGGGTATCCAGGAAGGCGATCTCGCCATGGCTGGTCGGCACCCGGTAGGCACCAATGTGCTGGGTAATACCACCGGCCTCACCAGAAACAACTTTGGTGTTGCGGATGTAATCCAGCAGCGAGGTCTTACCGTGGTCGACGTGGCCCATCACGGTCACAACCGGCGCACGGGATACTTCTTCACCTTCCAGCTGCTGGGACTGGGCTACCAGCTGCTCTTCCAGCTCGTTCTCGGAGCGGAAGACCACCTTGTGGCCCAGCTCTTCGACAATCAGGGTCGCGGTTTCGCGATCCAGACTCTGGTTGATGGTAACCATTTCGCCCATTTTCATCAGGCGTTTGATCAGTTCACCGGCCTTGATATTCAACTGTTTGGCAAGATCGCCGACGGTGATCGTCTCGCCCAGTTGTACTTCGTACACTTGCTTTCCTGTCGGCCGTTTGAAGCCGTGCGTATTCTTTATGTTCAGCGTCGGACGAGACAGGGAACGCGTGCTGCGCTTCTCATCTTCATCGCTGTCGAATGCTTCCAACGCCGCATCGAAAAGAGAGGTTTTGCTGGATTTTTTCGGGCCAGTCTTGCTGCGGCGACCACCGCGACGCTTGCGCGGCTCGTCTTCGTCTTCGCTGCGGCTGACGACATCCACAACCTCGTGCTTGCGACGGGGAGCTGCTGCTGTAGTCTTGGCCTCTGCGGCAGCGGTATCTTTGCTCTTAACCCTTTCTTCGCGCTCTTTCTGCTCCTGCTCAACGCGAGCACGCTCCGCTTCCACGCGTGCTTTTTTCTCTTCCAGCTCCGCGGCTTCACGCTCGTCTTCTTTCTTGCGACGCTCGATCGCAGCGAGGCGCATGGCTTCGATATCATCGACGTAGCTGGAGCGAACGGGCGGTGCTTCAGGCTTGGGTTCCGGTTTCGGCTCGGGCTTGGCTTCCGCGGCCTTGTCTGCCTCTTTGGATTCAACCGCAGCAGCCTCTGCGGCCTTGGCTTCGGCTTCGGCCTTCGCAGCCTCTTCCGCTTCCTGGCGGGCCTTGGCTTCCGCTTCGGCACGCACCTTGGCTTCGGCTTCCGCGGCTTCCTGTTCAGCGCGCGCGCGCTCGGCCGCGGCTTTCTCAGCTGCGGCCAGCTCTTCTTCGGCCTTCAACAGGGCGGAGGTATCTACTTCTGGCTGCTCGGCTTCATCCGCGTCTGCACGCTTGACGTAGGTACGCTTCTTGCGCACTTCCACGTTCACTGTTTTACGGCCGGCGCCAGATCCGGTTTTCAGTGTAGTGGTGGTCTTGCGCTGGAGGGTGATTTTGCGAGGTGAAGCACTCTGCTCCCCGTGACTGCTTTTCAGGAAGTTGAGCAGGACCTGTTTTTCTTCCGCAGATACCTTTGCATCCGCTGAAGTGTGGGGCAAACCCGCCTCCTGCATCTGCTTGAGCAGACGCTCTTCGGTGGCACCAACCGATTTGGCGAGTTCGCTAACTGTTACTTCGGCCATTCTCTCTCCTAAAAAGTCACTTGGTGGCAGAGCAGCTTCAATGCATTTTGCTGCTCCACCCTTGACCTGCATGGCAGGCAATTCGTGGCGCGCACGCAACGTTGGTGCGCGTGGCCGGGCGTTCGCCCGGCACTTGGGTACTTGGCTTATTGACCACTGTCGTCGGCGAACCAGGGTTCGCGGGCTTTCATGATCAGTGCGGCGGCGCGCTCTTCGTCCATACCGTCAATATCCAGCAGGTCGTCTACCGCCTGCTCCGCGAGGTCTTCCATGGTGGCCACACCGCGGCTCGCGAGCTGGAATGCCAGCTGGCGATCCATGCCTTCCATGTTCAGAAGGTCTTCCTGGGGCTCACCGGCATCCAGTTGCTCTTCGGAAGCCAACGCCTGGGTCAGCAGGGCGTCTTTGGCGCGGGCGCGCAGCTCTTCGGCGATTTCCGCGTCGAAACCCTCGATGGTGAGCATTTCTTCCATCGGTACGTAGGCCACTTCCTCGAGGCTGGTAAAACCTTCTTCCACCAACACGCTGGCCACATCCTCATCGATATCCAGACGCTCCATGAAGACTTCCATGATGCTGCCGGATTCGGCTTCCTGCTTGGCCTGCCACACATCAACGCTCATCACGTTGATCTGCCACTCGGTCAGTTCGGACGCCAGGCGTACGTTCTGGCCGCTGCGGCCGATGGCCATCGCCAGGTTTTCTTCGGCCACGGCCACGTCCATGGAGCCCGCATCTTCATCCACTACGATGGATTCGATTTCCGCCGGGGCCATGGCATTGATGACGAACTGGGCGGGGTTGTCGTCCCACAGCACGATATCCACACGCTCGCCAGACAGTTCATTGGAAACTGCCTGCACACGTGCACCGCGCATACCCACACAGGCGCCCACCGGATCGATACGACCGTCGTTGGTTTTCACTGCGATCTTGGCGCGCAGGCCCGGATCGCGCGCAGCGCCCTTGATCTCGATCACCTGTTCGGAGATTTCCGGCACTTCAATGCGGAACAGTTCGATCAGCATTTCCGGGCAGGAGCGGCTCAGCATCAGCTGCGGGCCGCGGGCTTCCGGCAGGATTTCTTTCAGGATGGCGCGCACGCGGTCGCCGAGACGGAAAATCTCACGGCCAACCAGCTGGTCGCGCGGCAGGCGCGCTTCGGCATTGTTGCCCAGGTCCACGGCGATAAAGTCACGAGTCACCTTTTTCACGGTGCCGCTGATCAGGTCACCGACGCGATCGCGATATTCGTCGACGATCTTGGCGCGCTCGGCTTCGCGCACTTTCTGCACGATAACCTGCTTGGCAGTCTGCGCGGCGATGCGGCCGAACTCGACGTTTTCCACCTGCTCGCGATACACATCACCAGCTTTCAGCTCGGGATCTTTCTCGTGAGCCTCTTCCAGAGTGAACTGGGTACCCAGCTCGGCGAGGGTCTCGTCGCCCACCACTTCCCAGCTGCGGAAAGTTTCGTAGTCACCGGTGCGACGATTGATGATCACCTGGACGGTGGAATCTTCGTCGTAGCGTTTCTTGGTGGCCGTTGCCAGGGCCGCCTCGATTGCCTGGAAAATAATATCCCGGTCAACGCCTTTCTCGTTGGAAACCGCTTCGGCTACCAGCAAGATTTCTTTGTTCATGCAGCTGCCTCTTCAAAAACGCTACGTGCTTTTAATTCAATGCCATGGTGAGCGGCACACGTGCCATTCCCACCCGCTACTTCTGCATTGCCCTACAAAATATCCCCGGAAATCCCGGGTCTCAAAACTGTGATACCCGCGCCTGCAGATACAAGCGCGGGTAGTGCAGCGAACGCGTTACTTCTTCTTTCCGCTCTCAAACTGCGGAATGACATTCGCTCGCTCAATACTGTCGATCGGCAGCAGGTATTCATTTTCGCTGTCGATACGCAGGACCACTTCGTCGCCCTCAACGCCCGCCAGCAGGCCGCGCCACTTGCGCTGGCCCTCCAGCGGCATACGCAGGCGGACTTCCACCTGGGCACCGGTATAACGCTCGAACTGCTCGAGTTTGTACAGCGGCCGGTCCATACCCGGGGAGGAAACTTCCAGGGTGTAATTGCCGGTGATCGGATCTTCCACATCCAGCACTGCGCTTGCCTGGCGACTGACCTTTTCGCAGTCCTCCACGGTAACGCCCTCTTCGGCGTCGATATAAATGCGCAGCAGGGCGTTGCGACCATGGGTCTGGTATTCGATCCCCCACAGCTCACACCCCAGCGATTCAACCACTGGAGCCAGAAGCTCTTCCAAAAGTTCGCGCTTACTTGCCATATCACCACTTTGGCCCGCGATCATGTCAGCCGTACTGCCGACTAGCGGGGCAGATGTGCAACTGCCGCGGCAGATTGCAAAAACAAAAAATGGGCAGCGAAGCTGACCCCACGGTCCGAATGAGAAACCGCGGCGCCGACTTCCGGCCCATTCGGATGACAAACTAGGATAACCCCATTTGCCGCAGATACGAAAAAGCCCCTAACAGG
Source organism: Microbulbifer sp. (assembly GCF_036563125.1). Lineage (GTDB taxonomy): Bacteria > Pseudomonadota > Gammaproteobacteria > Pseudomonadales > Cellvibrionaceae > Microbulbifer. The sequence goes on along the minus strand of NZ_DATCMV010000179.1, from coordinate 62,197 downwards.
GGCTTTTACTACACAAAAGCGCCCTGAAGCACTTTTGTAAAATTTGGTAGCGGGGGCAGGATTTGAACCTACGACCTTCGGGTTATGAGCCCGACGAGCTACCAGGCTGCTCCACCCCGCAACAACAACTCTGGGATTTGACAACCACTTACCACTTGAGAAGTATAAATGGAAATTTGGTAGCGGGGGCAGGATTTGAACCTACGACCTTCGGGTTATGAGCCCGACGAGCTACCAGGCTGCTCCACCCCGCACCAACAACCCTAGAAGCCGACCTGGTAGGTTTTCGACTTCTTGCGGTGGGTGACCCCAACCGCTCAGAGGCTGCGCATTCTATTGATCGCCCCTAGGGGAGTCAAGTCACTTCTGGCATTTAATTACACACATTGATCTGACAACAGTAATTACGGGCCTCACAGCGAAATTAATTAACGCCCCCCCCAAGCCATCAGCAAAACCTAATTGCTAAGCATTCTCATTACGCTTATGATCGCACCCCACATTAACGGGTGCGACAGACGCCCGGGCGGAAACACCATCGAATACCCGCCATGAGACTCGAACAATCAGTCGCGTCCAAGACATAAGCAAAGTTTCACAACGAATATCACCGAATAATGCCCGAGGAGTTCAGCATGCGCGGGACACGCACTTCCCTAGCCCTGGCCATCGCCGCCGTCAGTTCAATCACCAGCTCAATCGCCAATGCCGCAGAAACCGATTCGCGCATTGCCGAAGAAGTCGTGGTTACCGCGAGCCGTACTGAGAAGCCCCTGAGCGCCATCCCCAATACCGTCACCCTGATCGACCAGCAGGAGCTGACCAATCAGATGGCCGCCACCAGTGACCTGTCCACCATCCTCGGCAACCTGATCCCGAGCTTCTCCCCCAGCCGTCAAAAGATGACCAGCGCTGGTGAGAGCCTGCGCGGTCGCAAGCCGCTGTACCTGATCGACGGCGTGCCGCAGTCCAACCCGCTGCGCGACGGCGGTCGCGACGGCCACACCATCGATCCGCTGATGCTGGAGCGGGTGGAAGTGATTCACGGCGCCAACGCCATCCACGGCATGGGCGCCTCCGGCGGCATCATCAATCTGGTGACGCGCACCCCCAGCGATGAATTCCAGCAGAGCCTGCGGGTGGAATCCAACCTGCAGCCGGAAGAACTGAGCGACACCCTGGGTTACAACGGCAGCTACAGTGTCTCGAGCAAGCTGGACGACGTCGATGTACTCGCGAGCCTGGCCTACCGCAATACCGGCATCAGCTACGACGCCAATGGTGAGATTGTCGGTTTCGACAATACCCAGGGCGACACCATGGACAGCGAGACCATCAACGCCTTCATCAAGACCGGCTACAGCTGGGACGACCAGCGTGTGCAGCTGACCATCAATCACTACCTGCTGGAAGGCAACAACAACTGGTTGAGCGTCGACGGTGACATTTCCGAGGGCATTCCCACCACCGCGATCGAAGCGGACGTACCGGGCAAATCACCGTCCAACGAAGTGACCACCATCAACCTGCAGTACACCAAGGAAGATTTCCTCGGCCAGAAACTGCGCGCACAGGTTTTCTCCCAGGACTTCGCCGGTACTTATGGCGGCACCCCCAGCGGTACCTTCCAGGATCCCACCTACGGCGATGTGGTGTTCGACCAGTCCCAGAACAACTCGGAAAAGCGCGGCCTGAAGCTGACCTTGATCAAGGATGAAATTGCCGGCGCACCAGTGAGCCTCGCCTACGGTGTGGACCTGCTGCAGGACGAAACCTGGCAGCAGCTGATCCTCACCAACCGCGCCTGGGTACCGCCGACCAAATACAAAAACATCGCTCCTTATGCGCAGGCGGAGTTCAGCGGTATAGAGCACATGACCATCACCGCCGGTGTGCGCCGTGAAATCTCCGAACTGCAGGTGGATGACTTCACTACTCTGTACTCCTATAACGGCGGCCAGTTCGTGAAGGGTGGCAACCCGGAGTTCAGTGAAACCCTCGGCAATATCGGCGCTACCTATGCCATCAGCGAAGGCCTGCGGGTTTACGCCAACTACTCCGAAGGCTTCTCCATGCCGGATGTGGGCCGGGTGCTGCGCGGTATCAACCAACCGGACCAGGATGTGGAAAGCTTCCTCGACCTGAAACCGATCCTGACCGAAAACCAGGAAATCGGTGTGGACTTCAGCGGCGATAAATTTACTGCACAGCTGGCCTACTACACCTCCGACTCCGACTTCGGCCAGCGCCTGAACCTCGGCAGCGATGGCATTTACAGTGTCAGCCGCGAGCAAACCGAGATCGACGGTGTAGAATTGCGCGGTCAGTGGTTTGTAACGGAAACCGACACCCTGGAAGCCCGCTACGCCTACACCAAGGGTCGCTACGACTCCAACGACGACGGCAAGGTGGACACCGACCTGGACGGCCGCAACATCGCCCCCAACCGCTTCAACCTGAGCTGGGCGCGCAACTGGAACGACGTATTCAGCACCCGCCTGCAGGCCAACTGGCTGCTGGATCGGGACTTTGAAAACAGCGCCGGGGTGGTGACCACCGAATTCGACGGTTACACCATCATCGATGCCAGTGCACAGCTGAAAGCGCTCGGTGGTGAGTTTGCGCTGGGGCTCCAGAACCTGACCAACGAAGACTACTTCACCTACTACTCCCAGACCGCAGGTAACGATGCCCGCAACTTCATGGGCCTCGGGCGCAGCGTGAATCTGTCTTACTCGAAAGTGTTTTAATTGAGTCCCGTGATACCCGCGCAAGCGGGTATCTGGATTCCGGCGGCAGCAGGAGCGGCGGCCTGAGGTGTGCATGCGCAAAACCTTTTTCATCCTTCACAAGTACGCGGGCCTCACTCTCGGCCTGCTGCTTGCGCTTATCGGATTGACCGGCAGCCTGCTGGTGTTCGATCACGCGCTGGACGAAAAACTTGCGCCGCACACCGTCCGCTTCAATCCCAGTGCCCAAGCAGCCAGCTACGCGGATATCCTCACCGCCGCCCGGGCGGCAGTGCCGGGCAATCCCGCGCCCACCCGACTGATGACCCAGCGCCAGCCGGGCAGCCCCCACGTTGTCCGCTTCCCCACGCCAGAAGGTGCACCGGGCCCGGTGGAAGTCAGCGTGTCGCCCACCGATGCGGAAGTACTCGCGGTGCGCACCTGGGGTACCACGACCAGCACCATGACCTGGGTCTATCGCCTGCACTACACATTACTCGCAGGCAAGACCGGCAAAACCGTGGTGGGTTTTATGGGGCTGCTGCTGATGGTGTTCTGTATCAGCGGTGCCGTTTTGTGGTGGCCGAAATTGCACAAGCGCGGCAGTGGTAAATGGAAGCGCGCTTTCACAATTTCCCGCACCGGCAACCGCTTCCGCTTTTATTTTGATATCCACAAGGTGTTCGGCATCTACTTCCTGCCAATGCTGCTGATGACCAGTTTCTCCGGCGTAACCCTGGTATTCCCCTCGCAGGTTGAAGCGGTAGTGGGCAGTTTGTTCGAACTGGAACCTCGCCCCGCCCTCCCCGGCTCCACGCGGGGATCCGGCACCCCGATAACGCCGGACCAGGCGGCGGCCATCGGCGAAACAGTATTCCCCGGTGGTGTTCTGAAACGGATTTATCTGCCTGTGGATAACAAGGACAGCTACGGCCTCACCTACCGCGCAGCCGGCGAAGCCTGGTCCAACTACGGCGCCAGTATTGTGCGTATCGACCAGTATTCCGGTGAGGTCCTGATGTCCCAGAATGTCACCGAGATTCCTCTGGGCAACAAGATCCTGCGGTGGCAGTTTCCCCTGCATAACGGCGATGCCCTGGGCATCGTCGGACGCTGGCTGGTACTGATTGCGGGGCTTGCGCCCGCGCTCCTGTTCGGCACTGGAGTGTACCTGTGGTGGCAGAAACGCAGCCTCAAGCAGAAGGCCGGGACCCGGAAAGCACCAAATCCTGTCCGACCGTCCAATATCCCCGCGGAAGTCTGAGACAAATCACAGTCTCGGCAGAACTGCTCAACTAAACTGCGACCGTGTTTACAAAAGCGCTGCCGTCCTGAGCACACTCGCCGGCGCGAAAATTGAATCAGGGATATTGATTACCCACCCGTAACCAAGCACTCAACGGACATGGAGTTCCCGCGTGAAAGCTGTCGGCCTTTTCCAATACCTGCCCATTGACGCTGAAGATTCCCTGCTTGACCTGCAGATAGACCGGCCGGAACCCGGCCCGCGGGACCTGCTGGTGGCGGTCAAGGCAATCGCGGTCAATCCGGTGGACACCAAAGTCCGCGCCCCCAAACCCGACGCCATTGTGGAAGCGACACCAAAAATCCTCGGCTGGGATGCCGCCGGTGAAGTCGTGGCCGTTGGCAGTGCGGTGGAAAGCTTCACGCCCGGCGACCGGGTGTACTATGCCGGTGATATCACCCGCCCGGGCTGTTACAGCGAATACCAGCTGGTGGACGCGCGCATTACCGCCCGCATACCCCGTACCCAGGACTACTCCGCAGCCGCAGCGCTGCCACTGACCAGCCTCACCGCCTGGGAAGCACTGTTTGACCGGCTCGAAATCAGCAGCACGGGAACAGATGCCGGCAAGTCCATCCTGATCATTGGCGGCGCCGGCGGCGTGGGTTCCATGGCGATCCAGCTGGCGCGCTCGCTCGCCAAACTCAAAGTCATCGCCACCGCATCGCGCACCAAATCCAGCTTCTGGGTAAAACAGATGGGCGCGAGCCATGTGGTCAATCACCGCAACCCGGTGGATGAGGAGCTTAAGGATATCGGGATCCCCGAGGTGGATTACATACTCTGCCTCGCCGATACCGATCAGCACTTCGCGGCGATGGCCAACGCCATCAAGCCGCAGGGGAAAATCTGCTGTGTGGTGGACAATAAAGAGCCCCTGCCGCTGAACCTGCTGAAGCCCAAAAGCGCGACATTTGTGTGGGAGTTCATGTTCACCCGCAGCAAGTTTGCAACCGATGACATGGATCGCCAGGGCTGGATACTGGAACAGATCGCAAAACTGGTGGATAACGAAACACTGGTGACCACCGTCAGTGACACGGTGGAGCCAATCAATGCGACCAATTTGCGCCTGGCACACCGGCAACTGGAAACCGGGCGCACCATCGGCAAGCTAGTCTTGAGTGGCTGGGAATAACCTCGAGGCCATCCCGCTATCATTGTGCCAGTGGCGTTCAAACTCCCACCTGGTATCAATATCGAGAAGCGTACCCGGGTCATCCACGTCAACGACGGTCAGCGCCGATACATGCGCGGCGATGACCTGGCGCGCGCCCTCGTCCCCAGCAAGGCCACATAACACTGGCCAGAACTTCCGTCCGAACACTACTGGGTGACCGCAATGCGCTTTAAATCGCGGGCGGACGATGGTATCGGCACTACTGGCTGCTAATAATTTTGCGAGCGTTGCCGGCTTAAGTGCGGGCATATCCCCCAACAGGATCGCAACACTGTCGATATCGCGGGTCAACGGCAGAGTCCGCACCGCAATCATGGCATCGGCGATACTGGCCCCCAGACCACCGCGCGCATTGGGTGCTCTGACAATGTGGCATTCCTCCGGAATCCCCAGCGCGGACGGACTGTCGTCGGGACGTATCACCACCGCCAGCAGACTCTGCCCGCCGGTACCGGTAAAGGCGGGCTGCACCTGTGCCAGCGTATGCCCCAGCAGGCTTACATCGTCCGCCAGCCGCAACGCGCGCTTGTCATCCGCGCCGAAACGCCGGGAAAACCCCGCTGCCATAACCAGTCCGAGGGTGCGGCCTGTGGGCGCATCCGGCGAAATCCCACTATCAGAGCGCATCGCGCGGGATGCCTCGCTGCACACGCAGGATATCCGCCATCACCGCCAGTGCAATTTCCGCCGGTGTTTTACTCCCCAGGGCAAGGCCAATGGGCATATGGATACGCTCCAGCTCTTGCGTGGTCAAACCGCCTGTGGATAACAGCCGGGTTGCACGCTTATCCGAGGTGCGCCGTGATCCCATCACGCCGATATAAAACGCGTCGGTCTTGACCGCCTCCATCATCGCCAGGTCGTCGATGCGCGGGTCGTGGGTCATCGCCACCACCGCGGTCTGCTGGTGGCAGTTACCCGCCTCCGCGATAAATACCGAGGGGAAGGTTTTCTCCAGGCGCACACCGGCAAGATTGAAATCGCGATACTCCTCCTCGCGCGGCTCGCACAGAATCACTTCATAACCCAGCGCCACGGCAAACTCCGCACAGATTCTGGCGACACTGGAGAGCCCGGCGATAATCAGACGCGCTGCGGGCCCGACACGAATGCTGATGCACTCCGCCGAGACCGCTACGGTATCGCCCCCGGCGTGCACAACCGGGCGCAAACTGCAGTGCCCATCGAGCAGGGAAACCGTACGCAATTTCTGCTGCTGCCCGCGCAATACCGCGAGTAGCTCTGCGAGATGTTGACGATTGCCAAGCTCGGGGGGAAGTCGCTCGACCAGCACCTCCAGAATGCCGCCGCAGGGCAACTGCACCGGCGAACGCTTAGCCGATGGCTGCTCGCGCAGGTCGCCGTAGCGCTCGATACACACCCGCTGGCTGAACTCACCGCGCTGCACCCGCGCGAGAAAATCCTCCTCGACACAGCCACCGGATAGTGAACCCAGGTGACTGCCATCCTCGCGCGCCACCATGATCGAACCCGGCGCCCGCGGCGATGAGCCAAAGGTTGAGAGCACAGTGCACAACCAGATGGTTTCACCGGCTTCCAGCCACGCCAGCCCCTGCTCTACCACCTGAACATCAAGGTGCTGCATCACTGGCCCCGCTCAGCTTTTCAACTGGTCTGCCACCGGCAGGGTGCGGATACGTTTGCCGGTCGCGGCGAAAATCGCATTGCACAGGGCCGGCGCCACCGGCGGCAACCCGGGTTCACCCACGCCGCCGATTGGAATATCCAGATCGTTATTCACCGCGTATACGTGAATCTCCCGGGGAGACTCGTTAATGCGCGGCACCAGATACTGGTGAAAGTTATCCTGCTGTATACGGCCGTCCTTGGCGGTAATCTGTGTCATCAATGCGATGCCGGTACCCATTACGCAGGCCCCTTCCAGCTGGGCGGCGACACGATCCGGGTTGATCTGGGGGCCGCAGTCAAATGCGACATCTGCGCGGTGCACGATAACGTCGCCGCCTTCGCTGACCTCCACATCCATCACGATCGCGCAGTAGGACACAAAGCTGTTGTGTACCGCGAGGCCCAGCCCACGGTTGGGCGGCATCTTCTTGCCCCAACCGGCCTCTTTGGTGGCTCGCTCGATCACCGCACGGTAACGCGCGGTGTCGATGGGGTAGCGCGCCGGGTCTTCACCGTAATTGAAAATATCTTCCTTGCCCGGATCGATTTTCCGGTCCGGTCCCAGTAACTCGAGCAGGAAGTCCCGGTGATCTTTGCCCGCCAGATCAGCGAGCTCTGCCACAAAACTCTGGATCGCAAAGGCGTGGGGCACGTTGTAGACCGAGCGGAACCAGCCGATACGGATATGCCCCTCCGCCTCGCCGTTCTCCTGCTGTATCGCGGGGATATCGAACGGCATATTGCGGATGCCCATGCCCATCTCCGCCGCCGACTGATACTCGGCATCGGGGGCGAACAGGGACGAAATACTGGGGGCCAGGGAACGGTGCAGCCAGCCACTGACGCGCTTGTTGTCGTCCAGGTAGCCTTGCATATGCTCGAGTGCCACGGCGTGGAAAAAGCCGTTGTGCAGGTCATCTTCACGGGTCCACTGCACCCGTACCGGGCGGCCGTCCATCGCCTTGCTCAGGTCCGCCGCCTCAAACACATAGTCCGGCTTGGCCTTGCGCCCGAAGCCGCCTCCCATCAGACCGCACTGGACGGTGACATTCTCCGGCTTCAGCTGCAGACGCTTGGCCACGCCATCGCGGGCGGCCTGTGGATTCTGTACCGAAGTCCACACATCGGCCTTGTCACCGTTGATACGCACAATGGCCGCCATCGGCTCCATAGGCGCCTGGGCCATATGCGGTGCGTAGTAATTGACGCTCAACGACTGCGCGGCAGCCTTGCGAGCGGCCTCTATATCGCCTTTTTTGCTCTCGATCTTGCCGGTTTTTTTCGCCCTTTCTTCCAGCAGCTTGCGGAAGGCGACGGAGTCATAGCTGGCGTTGGCACCGGCCGGCCCGTTATCCCATTCGATAGCGAGCGCCTTGCGCCCCTGGATCGCCGCCCAGGTGGATTCCGCCAGCACCGCAATTCCGCCCATCGGCTCATAGCCCGAAGGCTGTGTTGCGGTGGGCATCTGGATCACTTTGACCACCCCCGGCACCGCCAGCGCCTTTTTGTCATCGAACGATTTCACCGCCGAGCCGTAGGACGGCGGGCGCGCGATGACCGCGTACAGCATGTTGTCCCAGCTGACATCCGCAGCAAACTGTGCCTTGCCGGTGAGGATATCCATACCGTCCACTGCCAGCGGCTGACCGACATTGGCTTTGGGGAACTCTTGCGGCTTGCGCATGATATAGCGCCACTGGTCCGGGCTTTTGAGCTTCAGGGACTTGCGGTCCGGAACCGGCTGCCCGGCAGCGGCCGTCGCCAGCTCACCAAAGGAAAGTGCACGTTTTGTTGGAATATGGATTACCTGATGGACCCCGGTGCGACACTCCGCCAGCGGCACGCCCCACTGTTTGGCCGCCGCCTGTTCCAGCATGGTACGTGCCGCGGCACCGGCACGGCGCAACGGGTCAAACCAGTGGCGCATGGAACGGGAGCCATCGGTGTTCTGGTTGCCATATTTTTCTTCGTTGGCAATGGCCTGCTCGACACGCACCTTCTGCCAGTCGGCCCCCATTTCGTCGGCCATCACCATTACCACACTGGTGCGGATGCCCTGCCCCATTTCACCGCGATGATTGATCAGGGTGACGGTGTTATCCGGGGCGATACTGATAAACACATCCGGGTTATCCACCCAACCGTGGGCCATGGCTTCTGCGCCATACTTCTTTGGATTGTCCGGGTCTTCCCCCTGGGCGGCGAAGGCTGCCGGTGTCCAGCGCGCGGCGATAACCAGCGCACCGGTGGCGGTGAGGCCGCGCAGGAATCGGCGACGGCTGACGTTGGCAATTTCCAGTTCCGCTTCGCCGGCCTGCTCGACGTTGGGATCAACAATCGAATCGTTCATGCCTTCACCTCCGTAAACAGGGGTTCGCCGATACTGGCGGCATTCTTTTCCGCCGCCGCAGCGGCGCGGTGAATGGCTTTGCGAATACGGGGATAGGTGCCACAGCGGCAGATATTGCCACTCATCTGGCGGTCGATCTGTGCATCGTCGGGATTCGGGTTGTTTTTCAACAGGGCCACAGCACTCATCACCTGCCCCCCCTGGCAATAGCCGCACTGCGCAACCGCCTCGTCCATCCAGGCCTGTTGCACACGCCGACCCAGCGGGTCCTTTTCCATGGCCTCGATAGTGGTGACGTGCTTGCCCTCGGCCATGGAGATTGGCGTGGTGCAGGAGCGGATAGGATTGCCATCCAGATGCACGGTACAGGTGCCGCACAACGCCATGCCACAACCAAAGCGTGTACCGGTGAGCTTTAACGTATCGCGCAGCACCCAGAGGATTGGGGTATCGGCGGGTACATCCAGCGAGCGCGGCTCGCCGTTGATGGTGAGTTTTATCATTGGCTTCTCCGCTCGCCTGTTTTTTTAATGACACCTGGACGCATAACAAAGTAGAGCAAGCGCAGGAAGCTTTCAACGTACGTTCCGCTGCACTTCTTGCCTATTCGTAAGAATTACGCGCACTGTAAATCGGGCTCAAGCGGCAGTGTGGCGCAGTTGGGGGAATGTCGAGAAAAGGGCGCGGCTTTGCGCCGGAAGGGATTGGGAGATCAGTTGGCCGCGGCGGCGGCCACCGCAGAAACCCGCGAGGGGGCATCTGCAGTGGCCGTATCCAGCCGAATTTCACACGAAAGGGAAGGTTAAAATTTGCCGACCATGTTAATGAAGACACCCTGGCTGTCGTAATCCAGATCCGTCAGGTCGTCGGAGAAATCGGTAAAGTTATAACCGATACCCGCCTTGAAGTGATTTCCCATCTGGCGATACAGCGCCAGCAGCGCGCCGCTTCTGCGGTCGCCCGCTTCCGGCAGGTCGAGCACGCGGCCCTCCACCAACAAATCCCATTTATTCACGAAGTGCCAGTCGGCACGCATCACATACAGGTGCGCGTTACTGTCAAAGAACTCGGGGTTTTCACGCTCCATGCTCAACTGTCCCAGGCGGTAGGCGTACTTGGCGCCGAGCGTCCAGCGCTGGGTCAGGTCATAGTTGGTGTCCACCGAGAAGATATGACTCTTCTGCACAAACTCCACCGCACTGCTGGCGCTGCTGGAGGTCACCAGCACCTGGTCGGTGGTGGGCACATTGTAGAAGTAGGTGTACTTCAGCAGTGTATTCCAGCGGTCGTTCTCCACCGGACGGTAGGCATACCCCATCACGCCCTCGGTGTATTTGCCGTCGTAGAACTGCCCGGCGGAACTCTGGCTGTCGGAATAATTGAGCTTGCCAACCAAGCGCCAATCCGGGCTGATCTGGAAGCTCAGGGCATTTTTCAGCAGCCAGGTTTTGCGCTCATTTTCGAGTACAGTTTCCGGGTCGGTCAGCGTCTGCATATTGTCGACGCGGTATTCCACCGCGCTCGACACGCGCAGGTCGCCGTCGTTGAAGCCCATGCTGGCGCCCACGGCGCGGCGCTCGGTTTCGGCACCGGTGCGCGGGTCCTCGAGGGTACCCGCCTCAAGGGACGTACCGTAATTCCAGGTGTCACTGGGTGCCAGATCGACGCCAAGTGCGTGGGTAAGGCCGGTGGATACATCGCCGTGGGTATAGCGCTCTTCGCCGTAAATACTGGTGGTATCGGAGAAGCGACTGCGGAAGCCACTGTTCAGATTGCCCTTGCGCGCGCGCACACCGGTATCGGTGCGCTCGTTGTCGAGGGTGTAATTCAGATACAGGTTGGTGCGGTCGGTCACCAGGAAGTCGGTGCCGACACGCGCCGCGTTGCCGGTGTCGCCACCGGAAAGCTCGCTGTCCACGGTCAGGCGATCGCTGACGCGGTAGGCTCCGCCAAATCCGACGCGATTGTTTTCATCGCGGTTACCGGACAACTCTGCGGTACGCTGCACGAAACCGAACGCGTTCCAGTTGGCACCGGAATCGTAACCGGCCTGGATTGCTACATCGGTACGATCGCCCTGTTTCTGGGTGACCGGCACCACCGGTGACATATCCTCGCGGGAGTCGGAGCGGGCGGCGGCGGCGAGGCGCCAGCGCTCGCTCAGGCGGTAGCCCAGCTCCACATCGGTGGCGGAGGTCTGCAGGCCCTGCTGCTGTTCCTTGGTGTCCATTTTCAGGCCCACATCGAAACGCTCGCCGATGGGCAGGTTAACCACCGCGCCGTACTGCTCGGTATCGTAGGTCGCCAGCTGGCCCGGTGCGGAGAAGCCCGCATCCCGCTGCTGCGCATAGACGGACATGGAACCGCGCGCGCCCTCGAAGAAATCCCCCATCTGGATCGCGGCTTCAACCTTGTTGGCACCGGCCTTGGCATTCGGATCGATCGGATTGTCCTGGTTAAAGCTGTAACCGCCGTCCAGGGAAGACAGGCTTTCCAGGGTATTGCCCTGGCTTTCCGCCACTTCCACTTTCATCCAGGTACCGGCGCTCTTGCGCAGCGTCAGATCGACGCCGTTGAGTGACGATTCGTTGTCTTCCTCATCCTGCTGGCTCGCACTCACACCGATACGCACATGTTCACCGGCCCAGTACTGGGCGCGACCACCGAGGGCCAGGGTGTCGAGATCGTCAAAGCCCGGGGTGTATTCGTAGCGGGCCACCAGGTACTGTGGATTGCCGTTGTAGGAGCCGTCCTGCACGATCAGGTTGTCGTTGGCGATGGCGGACAGCGGGCGGTTCAGCAACACGCGCCCCTGGATGTAATCCACATCGTAATCGATCACCGGGGTGAGGTTTTTCACTCCCAGCACCAGGCCGGAGTTCTTGTCCCGCACTTCCACACGCAGGCGCTCGGAGCCGGTGAGGATATCCTGGTGGCGCAGGTAATAGAGGGAGCCACCGGTGCCCAGATACTCATCGCGACCGGCGATGGTGCCGGGCTCCGCACTGAAGGCGTCTATTTCGAAACGCTTGTCGCCGAAGTCGGTGACATCGTCGGTCTCGAAATGGAAATTGGCCCCGTACAGCGCGCGGTCGATATGCGCCAGTTCGTTGTCGGTATAGGACGCCTTGAAGTTACCCCACAGGCCGTAATCGTCGTAGTTTTCCAGTTTGATGAAAAACTTGCCGGAGGTCGGGGCATCTTCCACCACCGTGGAATCGTCGCCAAAGGTCGGGTAATAGAGATCGCTGTCCAGACGGCGGAACAGGGCGTCCGGCGTTTTTTCCATAAAGTTGCTGAACAGGTCGTCGATGGGCCCTTCTTCGGTGTCCGCGCTGGCGGACAGGCGCCAGCCATCACCAAAGCTGCCGCTGGTGTAAAACGCCAGGCGACCGTCGTAGCTCGCGGAATTGTCGTAGTGGGTCTGATCACCGGTAACCAGCGCCGCGGGGCCATTGGTGTCATCGCGGGCGATGGTGACATCGGCGATCCCCACACTGAACCAGTCGTCGCGATTGAACTCCAGATCCCGCAGGAACAGTTCACCGTTGCCCTGCTCGTCCAGTACCGCCACTTCCACGGTGTGCAGGCCCTTGGCAAAAATTTCCTCGGCAACGAAATCACCGTTGCTGCTCACGGGAATTTCGCGGCCCGCCAGCCACACACTGTGGTTTGCCGGAATATCCGCACCGTTCACCAGCACCGCATTGCCGCTCACGGGAATATGCTGCTCGGACAGGCGGTTTTCGCCATAGCCCACCAACAGTTCTTTTTCGGTGGTGTCTTCCTGTAACTGCGGTTCGAAGTTATCCACAAGCCACAGGGTCTGCGGACGGGTTTCATCGAAACGCTGTTTCCAGTCGTATACCCGCAACACGTATTTCAGCTTTTTCAGTGGCGCCTGGAAGCTGTCGAATTCCGCCTCCCAGCTGCCCTCGCCGTTCTGGTCCAGGGTGACCACCGCCAGCGGTGTGTCGCGCAGGGATTGCTCTTCCTCGAAAATACGCACTTCCGCGCGGGTGATAAACGAGGGGTAGTTGGTGTAACGCTTGAACTGCACGCGGCTCTCCACCAGCTCCGTTTCCGGATCGTCCGCGTAGCGGATGGTGCTGGGGAAGGCAGTGACGTTGAGTCGCGGTTGCATCGACTGGTTGTCAAAGCGGAACTGGATATTGGCATTTTCCAGGGCTACGTCGGTACAGCGCTGCAGGTCTGCGGAATTCTTGTACGGATCGTATTCCGGGGCACCGTCCACGGTGATGCGCATCAGGTTGAGGGCGTAGGGGTTGTGGGCCTGGGCCTCCTGCTGCAGCCGCTCGATTTCCAGCCGGTCCTGCTCCGCCAGCACCGCCAGCTCGTCGTACAGCACCTGCACTTCCACGCGCGCGCCGTCCATGTGGATAAACCCGGTCTGCACCACATCCTTGGACTCTACATAACCGCGCCCCTCAAACTCCACCTGGGTATCGTCCAGGCCGAGCTGCTGCTGCACCACTTGCATGGTCTTTTTCGCACGTGCAGACGACAGCCCCACATCGTCGCCGTAGACCATGGCTTCGCGGCGCTCCATGCGCTCGTTATCGCTGTAGCCGACAAAACTCAGGCGCACGTTCTGCTTGCCCGCCACCTCTTCCATCAGGCGCTGCATCTGCGCCAGCTGTGAACCGGAAATTTGCGGCTCGCCGTCATTCAGGAAAATCGGCGGCACGTCGCCGGTGGGCGATTCGTGGGCGATGGTGATAGTTTCCGCCACAGCGGATTCCGGACACGCCTGCACGCCGTCGGCGGCGGTTTCCAGCAAATCGTCGTACCAGAACTCCACTTCCACGCGGCGGTTCAGGGAACGGCCTTTGGCGGTGTCGTTGGCCGCGATGGGCTGGCTCGCGCCTTTACCGCTACTGGTAACCATATAAGCCGGCAGGTTCAGCTGATCCGCAACTGCCAGTGCCACCCGTCGCGCTTCCGCGCGCGACAGTGCCATCTGATCGTCATACAGCTCCGCCGGACCTTCCGGCAGCGGCGCGCCATCGGTGTGACCGACGAAGTGAATGGTGAGATTGGGTTTTTCCAGCAGGGTGTTGCGGACCTCCAGGATACGGCGCACAAATGGCGCCGGCAGGTCCACCTGCCCCGGCTGCAGACGCAGCGGCGACACCAGGTTTTTCAGGCGCGCGCGCTGGTCCGTGCCCGCGCTGTAGCGCAGCTTACACACGGTTTCCTGGCGGCAGACCTTGACCCGGTTGAGCTGCAGCGCCTCAGCGCGGCGCTGGGCGTCGCGGGCTTGCTGATCCTGCTCGAAATAGCGCAGCGTCAGTTCCACCCGGCGGTTCAGTTCGCGACCTTTTTCGGTGATGTTTTCGGTCAGCGGTTCGCCGTCACCGCGGCCCGCTACCACAATCGCCTCATCCGGCAGTTCCAGCGCAGTCTGGAAGTACTCCGCCACCAACTTGGCGCGCGCCTCGGTAAACGCGGCTTTATCCGCGTACTCCGCTTGCTGGTCCTCGCTCAGCGGATCGCTGTCGGTGTGACCGGTGAAAATCAGCTGCAGCTCGTGGGCGCCGCTCAGGGCCGCGAGCCTTTCCCGCAGCTGTTCGATCAGTGTCGGATCAATATCATCGCCCACCTCGCGGTATAGCAGCGGCGGCAGCGCATTGTTTTCCAGCACCGCTTCCTCCGGGGAGACAAACGATTCCGCATCCTGTACCCACAGCTGGCCGGCCGTTGGGATCAGGGTGGTTTCGGTGTTGCTGCCCAGTGGTTTGTCGGTGTAATCGCCGGTAGTTTCGATCTGCGGCGAGAGGCCGGGGATTTTTTGCCACCAGGAAATATCGCCCTGGCTTTCTTCCTGGGCGAGCGCCGAAGCACTCGCCAGCGCGACCATTACGATTGCTAATTTATTTTTAGACGGGCGAAACATCACCGGGCGCCTCCCTGATCATCACTTCCGATCATGCGGTTAACACTGCGTTTGAGCCCGTCCAGCACATTGCCACGCTCGGGCGGCGCGCCACGGCGCCAGAAAATTTCGGTTTCGATATTGAGCGGGTAGCAGCAGTTCAGTGCCGCCCAGTCCTCGGCGATGCGGGCCTTGATCGTCGCAAGGCGCTCGTCTACCAGCGACGGATCTTCGTTTTCCGCCAGGTAGGACAGGCGCAGCACCGACGGTGCCTCCTGCAGTCGCTCCAGTAAGAGTTCGGTGCGCGAATGCCACTGCGGACGCAACTCGCTGGTACCGGGTTCGAAGACCGCTTCCGCCAGATCCAGACGCACGACACGGTGCAGGCTGGTACCGAAATTGAACTCCAGCATCTTGCCTCGGGTCGCGCGCTGCACCCGCGGGTTTTCCGTGGTCAGGCGGTAGCCGCTCGGCAGGCTGCGGTCGTCCAGTTTCAGCACGAAGTTGGAACCGCGATCCGGGTTAGGCACCGCCGCACAGGTGATATGGAAACGACCGTGTGCATCGGCGGTGGCCTTGAGACCGTTGGCGGTGACCACACGCGCTCCCGGCACGCCGCCCTCACCCGCGTCCTGGTAACCGTTCAGGTTTTTATCGTCGAACACCTTGCCGATCACATCGGTACAGTCGAAGGTCGGGTCCGGTACCACGCGCACGGTGGCCGACGCCTCGCCGGACGTCTGCTGGCCGGAGAGTTCGTTGAACATGCGCGCGCGGTTGATGTACTCGCCCTCGCCCACACCGGAGCCCACCACCAGCAGCAGTTTCATGCTGTGGGTCTGCTCCGCCTCGGCGCGCAGGTGCGGCCACTGCAGTTGCAGGCCGTTTACCACCGGCTCTACCGGTTCGCCATCCAGGTTCGCGGAACCGGCCACATACTTGAAGCCCGCGGGGAAGTAATCCACCAGCTGCAGATCCGTGAGCGGCACCGGCAGCGAGTTGCTGAAGGTGATTGTGTAGGGCACCAGCTGGCTGCGGGTCACATTCAACATGGCCGCAGTTTTGGTCAGCGCGAGCGCGCCTTCCAGTTGCGGGTCCAGCGCAATGTGGTTGTTGAACAGCTGGCTGCTGCCCGGCTGGTTGCTGTCATCGAGGTTTACACGCAGGTAGTAATCGGTTTCGCTGCTGCGCGCATCCAGGTCAATGGAGGGCGGCGCTACTGACAGCTGCACCTCACAGTGGTCCGGCGTGCCCGGGATCCTGTCCGCGGCACTGCCAAGGCACGCGGCCACATCGAAACTGCCGGTATCCACGCCAGTCTGCGGCGGAATGATCTGCGACGGGCCGGAGACGTAATCTGCGCTCGGCACGTCCACTTCGATCAGGTAATCCGCATTTACCGCACAGGCCGCACTGCTGAAGTTCACATCGAACTTGTAGAAGCCGCCGGTGAGGGTGACCTGGTTCTGCTGCTTGGGATCATCAAAACAGCTGTCCGGCAGCGGCTGGCCACTGGACGCACCCAGCAAGCGTACACGGGCCCCGTTGACCGGCGCGCGCAGTACCGAATCGTAGATCACCCCGTTTGGTGTAATCGGCAGATTCAGGTTCTGCGGGTTGCTGCCGGAGGCGATATAGATATCGCGGATCTGCTGCGGACCATTGGTGTAGTCAGAGCTGGCGGTGCCGAGGGAGGCCGTGGTGCCCACAGCGTTCGGCGCCAGGTAGCGCAGCTCGTAGCTGGCGCCGGCCATGTTTGCGCCATCCATATTCGGCACCAGACCACCGAACTGGAAGTAGCCGTTGGCATCGCTCTGTGCGGTTTCCAGCAGCGCATTGTTGAAGTACAGCTGTACGGTCCAGTTGCTGAGCAGTAGCTCATTGGTGTCCGCAGTTTCGCTGAAATCCACATCGTGCCACAGGTAACCGCTCAGGTTGGCGATGCCCGGGGTACCGCCGATATCGATGGAAACGCTGGCCTCGTTATACATCGCCGGGTCGTTCCACTGCACCTGTGCGGTGTTCACCACGGTGGTGCCAATGGCGAGATTCGGACCGAGCCGCGCCTGGAAGCGCAAGGTCAGGAATTCTCCCGGCTGCAGATCGCCGTAATTGGTGCTGTAGTCAACGGTAATCAGCGATCCATTGACGCTCACACCTCCCGCTTGACCGTTTACCCGTGCGGAATCAGCCACATAAGTGAGTACACCGTCACCGGCAGTAAGCAGGTCATCCTGAATAAGGATAAGGCTGGCCGGCACACTACTGATATTGGTAACCCGCACCAGGTATTCCAACACCTTGCCGGATTCCGCATCGCCGCCGCCCACTACGGCCACTTCCTTGGTAATGGACAGCTGCTGCGCATCACCCACCACAACCTCGGTAGGTTGAGCGCCGTTGCTGCTATTGCCATCGGCATCGGTGAGGGTGAGCGGCAGTTCCACACTGGACACGCTGCCCTGGTTGCTGATGATGGTGCCGCGTGCGGTGTCGGCGTTGACCATCACATCAAACACGATGGTCGCGGTTTGAGCGCTGGTGATCACACCCTCGCCGGTCGCGGGCAATGGCGGGGTCAGATCATCACTGCTGATCGCAAGTCCACCGGCCAGCGGCGAACCACCAGCGGCATCGGCCACATCCAGGCCGTTCAGCTTGGTGCTGTTGGCCACATAGGTGGTGTCCGCCGGGACCAGGTCGACCAGGCGAGCTTCGCTGGCATCCTTACCGCCCATGTTGGTTACGGAGATGGTGTAACGCAGCACGTCTTCCGGATCCACGATACCCACGGTCATATTGTCCACCGCGAGTTCCACGGTTTTGGTAACCACCAGCAGCGGTACATCACCGACGATATCGATCGTCGGATCGTCCACCGCGCTGGTCGCCGGATCGTCGGAGGGACGCTCAGCGAATGCGCCACTGCCGGCGCCGTCACCATTGGCAAAGCCCTGGTTGGAAATGAGGGTACCGTCGTTTACATCGTTGATCACAACATCGAAGGTAATCACCACCGGTGCCGCGCCCTCGGCGGCAGCGCCGACAAAGCCGCTTTCTGCACCCGGAGTCTGGATGCTGATACCACTGGCAAGCGCGGTGGAACCACTCACATCCGCAATCTGCACACCATTCAATGTGGTGGAGTTCGCCACATAGGTGGTGTTGCCGGGCACCAGATCGCGCAGCACGGTATTGATGGCGTCTTCACTGCCGGTATTTTCCACCGTCAGCGTGTAGCGCAGGCTGTCGCCCGGGGCCAGCATATCGGCATCACCGGTCAGATCCTGCGAGGTTTTCTGTATCTTCAGCCACGGCGCGGAATGGATCAGCGTTTGCGTCGGGTCCTCAATGCCGCCCACCAGCGGATCGTCGCTGGAAGCGAACACCACATCACTCATGCTGAGCTGGGCCTGGTTGAGCACCACGGTGCCGCTGGTGATCACCGGCACCAGATCCACATCGAACACCACGGTGATGGTGTCACCCGCGTCACCCGCTTTGGCGATGGCGAGACCGGTCACTTCCAGCAGTCCGCTACCCTGTGCACCGCCGTCGCCAATGACACTGGCGGTTGCGCCAGCCGGCACGGATACATCCCGCAGCGAACCGGTCTGGAACATCGCCTTGGCATTCAGCCGATCCAGTTCGTCGCGCAGCACGAATGCATCCAGCGCTACGTCGCTGACGTTCTGAATCTCGATGCTGTAGCGCAGTTGATCACCGGGGCTGGCGTTGGCACCGGACTGTCCGGTGGTGACATTGAGCACCGACTTGCGAATCTCGAGGATGGCCGACTGCACCGTGAAGGTGTGACTGTCCTCGTGATCGACCACACCCGGGGTGCCATCGGTCAGCGTGCGCTGGTAGGCAAAACGCTCGCTCGTGGCCGCGCTGGCACTGAACCACTGGGTAGCACCGGCAATATTGGTGAGCGTAGTGTCATTGATGTTATCGCCATCCAGCGCCACCTGATAAACAACAATCAGCTGATCGCCCGGGGCCAGCTCGTCATCGCTCTGCAGGGTTGCGGAGAATTCGCAGGTGGGCGTGCCGGCAACAAAGCTCACCGCAAAATCACTGGCGTTCAGGGCAATACTGGCACCGCCCGCCTTCTGGATTGCCGCCGACTGAATAACCGGCTGCACATCGCACAGACCACCGGGATCCGGATTCGGCAGCCAGTCGGTCAGGGTGACATTCCACGCACTGGCACTACTGTTGTTCAGCACCGTGAGGGTGAAGTTTTCCGGGGTGCCCACCTTGATGGTCGCCGGTCCGGTTTTTTCCACCACCAGTTCCGCGTGCACGATGGTCACCGCATTGGCGTCGCCGCCGGTTGCCGGATCGTCTCCGAGGCGGGTAACACCGTTGCTGTAGTCGTACCAGGCACGGTTAACAAAAGGATCGGTACGGTTCTGGTTGTTGGCGGTATTCAAAACCTCAACCGTCACCTGTACCTCGACCTGTGCACCGGCCGGAATATCAAGGCCGCCACTGGTGTCGGAAAGCACCAGATTATCGGCGGTGCCGCTGTTAGTGAGCGCATTACCACCGACAACTGTCGCCGAAACAAAGGCGAGGTCCACGCCGGTTGCGGAGAGGTTATCCATGATGCGCACGTCTTGCAGCGCAACATCCGCGGGCACTTCAGGCACCGTGAGGGTGTAGGTCAGCTGTTCGCCGATGGCTACGGTGGACTGGGTAGTGGCTTTGCTCAGCACGCCGGGTACCGGCGTAGTCAAGTTGAACGTCGCAACCGCCGAAGGGCCGTAGTCCTCACGCCAGTCCACGGCGCTATTGGCCGGTACCTGGTCGTTGTCGAAGGAGAAGTAACGGGTGACCTGTGCGCTGTTGGTCAGGGTCAGGCCCGCACCGAGATCGGCATCGCCGGTTACCTGATACACCACACGCAGCGTGTCACCGGCGGGAATCGCCGCGTTGGCAGCCGGGTCGAAATCCCAGGTAACCGTGCCAGTAGCCGGATCAAACGTCGGTGTCAGGGTGATGCTGGTGCCTGCGTTAACCAGGGTCGCACTCTGCATGCTGACGCCGGCGTTGCGCAGTCCTACAGGCAACACATCTTCCAGTACTACATCGTAGGCCGGTGCGTTTCCGGTATTTGTGATATCGACGGTGTAAGTCGCGGCCTCACCAGACTGGATTACGGTATCGCCATTGATGGCGGTTACGGCAGACTTGCTCACCGTCAAAAATGGCTGCAGCGCATTGACGGTGGCACCGGTGGTCAGCGGTGCGCCTGGCGCACTGCCCACCAGGTAGTTCAGGGTCACGACGTTATTCAGTGCCTGCGTAGTGGGCTGCTGGGCCAGTGCATCACCATTCAGCACCCGCGCGCGGTAGGTGATGGTGACGAAATCGTTGGTATCGTCGCCGTCCACGGGGTTGGTGACGGTGCCCAGATCCCAGGTAATGGTGCGCTGGTCCGCGCTTACCGACGGCGCGGGCGGCGTGGTGGCCGCAGTGCCGAAGAAGTCTGCACTCAACACGCCGACAAATGCCATTCCCTGGGGCAGCGTATCTTCCAGCACCAGACCATTGTGGGTGCCTTCCACCAGATCAAGTTTCAGCTGGTAATCGACGGTATCGCCCACCCGCAGGTTGCCATCATCGTTCCAGCTGTCTGTCTGCCGGGTTTTCTGCAGGTCGATGTCGTAATCCACACCGAAACCGCTGGTGTCGCCGCTGCAATAAATATTGGGTGGCGTCACGCTGGGACAGCCGGCACCGGTACGCTCGCGGTCACCGGTATAAGTGCCGGACAGCGAGGTCCAGTCGACCAGTGCGCTGTTGACGATATCCGCAGCGGTAATGGTGTTCACATCGGTCTGGTAAGTGAGCACCAGCACGCTGCCCGCGGGTATCACCACGGAGTTATCGCCATTGTCGCGACCCCAGGTCAGGGTGTTGCCGCTGATCGAGGGGGTCGCGTTGAACCCGACAAGTGCGCTGCCATCGATTTGTGCGCTGCTGGAGCCATCCACATAACTCAGCTCTGCCGGCAGCACATCCGCAATGTTGGTATCGAAGGCAGTCGCATCACCATTGTTGGTGATGGTGAGTGTGTACTCCAACACATCGCCGGTGGCCGCTGGCTGACCTGGATCGCTCAGGTTGGCCACGGCTTTCACCACCGACAGGTCCGGTTCCACCACAGTAAATTCAGCCGGCGCGCTGCTACCGCCATCCACCGCCACGCCGCCGGCCTGGTAGGTGTAGGCCGCGACATTGCCCACCGGAGTGGCACTGGCGCTGACGTTCTGGGTATTCGCCACCCAGGTGGTGACGGTGATCACCGCCTGCTGCCCCGCGGGAATATCGCCGATCGCCCAGCTCAGGTCCTGGCCGCTTTGCGTGGTGGTCACAGCAAGCGGGGCACCGTTGAGTTGCACAGTGGCATCGACGTACTGCAGAGCCTGACTCAGGGTGTCAGTTACCGTTACCCCGCTCAGGACGCCATTCACCGGAGTGCCGGGCACGGTGATGGTGTACACCACTTCTTCACCGATGGTGGCCTGGGTTTTGGAAACGGTTTTGCTCGGTGCCTCGACCTGGAAGTTATTGGTCATCCACACGCTGTCGGAGGTCACCGGGTTGATCGCGACATATTCACGCGCGTCCGCTGCGTCCAGAGACTCGCGGGACCAATAGGCCTCGACGGAGGCGGCGTTGGACCAGACCTGGTTGGGGGCAATGTCGGTGTAAAAACCGATGTTGTAGTCGATAGTGACGCAGCTGCTCGGGGCCAGCGCGACATTCAAGGTGAACTGCATCTCGCCATCGCGCGCAGCGGGGGCGGTGTAACTGAAGTCCGCCGCACCCAGCGCAGCGCCATCAATGGCCACCGCGACATTGTTAAGCGTGCCCTCGTCGAGTTCAGCCGGCAGGTCGTCATGCAGCGTGACCCCGTACGCAGGCGCGTCGCCAACGTTACAGGCCTGCAGGGAAAACTGCATGCTGTTGCTGGCAATATCCACCAGATAGGCTGTCGCTGCGGACTGGCCGTCGCCGACAATGGCACCGCTTGCCGGCAATACCACACCGGTCTTGGTCAACTCGTTAATCTGCGGTTGCAGCACTTCGACACTCGCGGTCGCGGGCGCTGTGGTCGCCGCTGCACCGGAGGCATAGGTGTAACCCAGGGTGGCCTGGTTGTTGAGTACCGTCGAGGTCGGCGTGGCCGCGGGGTTGTCGCCCGCACCGTGCTGCACCCGCGCGCGATATACGATCACGAACTCATCGTTCGCCGGATTCTGATCTGGCGCGTTGGTTACATCGCCCAGATTCCAGCTCAGGGTGCCGGTCTGGTCTGCAGCTGGCACATTCGCCGCTGGAATATCGGAGTATGAGAAGACACCCGCTGCGGCGTAGGGCGCGGTGGCTGCGCCATTGATGCTCACCACATCCACAAACGCCAGCCCGGGATCGAGTAAATCCGTTACGACCACATTGCTATTCAACCCTTCCGGCAACGTGAGGGTCAGCTGGTAGGTAATGGTGTCACCGGCGCGGGCGGTGGTTTGCGCGGCGGGGGTAATGTCACCGTTCCAGGTGTCGCTGATGACGGTCTTGACGATGGCCGCGTTGTCGACGGACGGCATGGCCAGTTCATCGGCAATAAAGTAATTGTTCAGAGCACTGGTATCCGGTGCATCGTTGCCAGTGCGCTCTTCGACGTCAGAGCCGTCCAATGAAGTCCAGTCGGCCGCGATACTGTTGGTCAGGTCACCGCCATCGACACCGCTCACTTCCACCTGGTAAACGAGCGTCAGGGTGCCCCCAACGGGAATATCCAGCTCCTGTCCGCTACTCCGGCCCCAGGACAGCACATCGCCGCTGACTCCCGGCGCCACCGCAGAAGCAATGCCACCCAGTGTGATCTGGGCACTTCCGGGCACCAGTGTCTGCCCGGCGCTAAGGGTATTGATGATCGAGAGGTCGTAAGCCGTGGAAGTACCGTTGTTGGTCAATGCCACGGTGTACTGCAGCACATCGCCGCCATAGGCAGTGCTGCCGCCGCGCGAACTATTCACCACGCTGCTAGTTGCGACCAGATTTGGCTCGACCACGGTCAGCGGGGCAGTAGTATCGGCCGTCCCCGCGCCACTGCTCTGAGCACCGCCCTGGGTGCGGCTGTAGGTGTAGCTGGCGGTATTGGTGAACTGCACGGTATCCTGGTTTTCCATGCGGTTCTTCAGGCGCACCTGCACGGTGACTTCCGCCTGCTGGTTCGCGGGAATATCCAGACCGGTAATTGGCTCCACCAGTACCAGACTGTTGGCGCTACCGGTATTGCTCAGGGTATAGCTGGTGCCATTGACGAGGGCATTGGCGCTGACCAGATCGAGATTGGAAGGCAGCTGGTCGCTCACCTGCACATCGTAAAGCGGCGCTGGTACGGTGGTTGCCGGAATCAGAATCGTGTATTCAAAAAGCTCACCGATCGCGACCTGGGTAATGCCGGAGGGATTCTGCTTATCCAGGGCTCCCGGTGAAATAATTACGATGTCGGTGGGATTGATCGGATTCCCCTGAGGGTCCGCCTGGTTGACCACACCATATGCATCATTGGGATCATCACTCAGGGCAAAGAAAGCAGTACCGCTGGTATCCGCATCCTGGGCGTCCATGCGCGCCTGGTTGCTCACCACATCATTGGTGTTCAGCGAGCTCAGGGTATTCACCTCGAATTCCACCGCAATGGAGGACAACGCCGAACCCGGCACCACATCCAGATCACCAGTGACGGTCAGTAAACCGGCTGCATTGAAGGTACAGCTCGCCCCGGTCGGGCAGGTTCCTGCAACTACCTGAGCGGAGGAAAAATCAAAGCTGCTCGCATCCAGCTGATCGGTAATGGTGACGTTGTAGATGTTTTCATCGAGATTGAACAGGCGCAGGCGGTAACGCAACCGATCACCCGGCGCGGCCGATGCTGTCGGCGACTGGCCGGTAGTCACATTGCTGACGGTTTTTTCGAAGTAGTAACCGGAGAGCGCCGCGGTAACTGTTGCCACATCCTGCTCGTCATCGGTACCCGGGGTACCATCGGAACGCACCCCGGTGTATTCAATGCGGTCATTATTGGTAGAGAGATCGTTGTACCAGGCCGTCGCTGCCGCCACGTTGCTCAGCACGTCCCCATCCACCGGGGCTGTGCTAGACGAAACATCATCCAGCTGGCTGGTGTAGATGATTTCCAGCACCGCATTGGGGGCGAGAGCGCCTGCATCATTGAGCAGTTTGATGGTCAGCAAACCGGCGCCAGCGCCGGCGCCGGAGTTATAACTGGCCGTGAAGTGCGTCCCCTCGGTGAGGGTGACTCCTCCCATGGTCACACTCTGCAATACCGGATCGGACTCCCGCATGCCCACCGGCAACAGATCCTCAATCTCGATATTCCACGCCGGCGATCCACCCACGTTCTGCACGTTGATGGTGTAAGTGGGGGTATCGGCAAAGTTGATTGCGGTTGCATCGGTGGTTTTTGTCAGCAGCAGATCCGGCGCGGAAATGCTCAACAGCTGGGCAACGCCGTTTTCACCGGGCAGAGGATCATAGAAGGTGCCATCGATATAGCGACCAAACTCCCAGGTTGCGGTGTTGGTAAAGGACTTGCCGATGCTGTTGAGCGCCGTATTGTCCAGTACCACTTCCAGCTCGATATGAATCTGCGCACCAGCTGGCAGGATTGATGGATCGTTTATCTGGAACGTCAATACGCCCGGTGAATTTGGGTTACCGCTGTTGCTGTAGGAATACGCAGCGGGCGACATGGGCGTGGTCGCGCCACTGGTGTCCTCATAGAACAGGCGGACATCCAGCAGATCCAGGTCGACCCCGAGAGCGGCTGCAGACAGGTCATCCTGGATGGTGATGGCCTGGATGTTGTTCAGAGAGCCGGAATCCTGCAGTACGGTACCGGTCACCGGGTCAAACAACACCGGGATGTCCAGCGTGTAGACAAATGGCACCCCAATAGATACCGAAGTAATCGGGCTACCCGCCAAATCGGTGGCCTGCTTCTCGATTTTTTCAACCGGGATAACCAGGTTCTGACAGCCTTCACGCACGGTGCTGAAATCAGAACCGTTCACCGCCCATACCGATGCCTTGCCTTCAACGTTGGCACAGGCGAAGTTACCGCCGAAACAGACGTTATCAAAAATAATCAGGGTACCTGAGGGGACGCCGGCGAAGTTCAGCGTTGATTCCAGCGGTACATCACAGGAGAAATTCTTGACGGTACAGGAACGGTCGATGGACAGCTGATCCGCGGGCGCCATGGTGCGGTTAGAGCCATCGGTGGTGGTGGCGTAGGGGCCATCAATCAAGCAACCACTGGGGTTCCCCGGGCTGCCGGGTGGGGTGGAATCGGTGGCGAAGTCGGTGGTCTTGAATGAAGCCGCCACCGCCATCTGCGCAAATGCGAAGGACAAGAAAACTGCGAGCAACAGATTGCCCAATTTTCTGAGCGCCTTAAATTCGGAGCGCTTTGCAAGACCTTCCAGGTTTGCCTTCGAGGAATTCAGTCCGTTCACATCTGACATCATTGTTAGTTTTCTGCCGCAATTCGGGTTTAAAGCTCCGGATACGAAGCTCTTGAGCACCTAAACCGTACACACACTGCCCGGTGATGCGACTCTAACGATATGAAGGGAACAGGGCCGTGAAGCAATTCAAAATAACTGCGTCAGGGATGGAACTTTTTGAGCTTTGCCAAACGGTTCTCAGGCAAAGTTAAGGTAATTTCTTAAGAAAAGCGCAACCGCCCGGGCTAATGCCCGAGCGGTTGCTTTTACTTGCGCCGGTTACGCGGCTGGCAAGAAATCGATCGGATACAGGATAGTGATGGTCGGCACCCCGGCCTTCTCGCCAAAGTTGAACCGCTCCACCCGCTCTATGATCTGTGCATTGAGCGCCGGAGAATCCATATCACTGCTCTCAACCTTGGCCAGTGATACGGAGCCATCAGGCTTGATGGTAATACGCAGCACCATCTTGCCCTGCAGCGCCGGATTGTTGCGCAGTTCGCGATTGTAAATCCGGTAGAGCGCCGACTTGTAGCGGTCGAACACAATCTGGATCTCCTCGTCGGTACGGGAAGGGCCCATACCATCGCTGAGCGGCCGGTCTTCACCAGCGAAGTCGCCCTCGGTACCGATTCCACTGGACACCCGCGAGAAGCTCACACCATCCAGGGCGGTACCCACTCCACCAGCGTTACGGCTGAGCGCTGCGGTGTTTATACCATCGGAGCCGGATTTTGCCGCCGACGCGATAAGTGAGCGCTGACTGCGACTTTCCTGCTTACCAGCGGTACTCAGCTGTGTCTGCGGGCCTAGGCGGTTATCCAGATCGTCCTGAATCAGATCCTGGAAATTGTCCTTGAACGCCAGAACACCGGTACGCTCCACCTTCTCGCGCACCTGGGATTTTTTCTCATTCGAAGCCTTGGCCTCCTGCTTGGCGACTTCCTGCTTGGGCTTCTCAGGCTCTTTCTTTTTCTCCTCGGGCTTCTGCGCTACCGGCTCAGGCGGCTTGGGCTTGAGTTTTTTCGCCAGTACTAGCTTTGCCAGGCGCTCGGGCACCTCTACCACCTCGTCAGCATCCGGCTCAGGCAGCTGCCATACATGGATACCAAAGCCGAGGAAGAAGGCCAGCAGCAAGCACAGCAGCACACTGATGCGGAATCGGCGATCGTCTTCGCCACGATTCCACGGCATGATTGCGTCACGGAAAGCGGAAGCACCCAGCTCGCGCGAGACTTCGTACTCGTAGTGAACATCCTCTTCTGCCTGGCGAATCTCCCGGAACTCTGCATCCAGATCGAACAGATCATCGCGGCAGTCTTCCATCTGATCCTGCAGCTTGCGCTTGCGCTCGTGCAACAGATCGAGATTGGCGTTATAGATACTGACGGTTTTCTGCAGGCGGTGAATCAGCGCTTTTGAGGCATCCTGTCTGTAATGCTCCGCCCAGAACAGATCGCCGGCACCGGCCTCTTCGAGCTTACCGAGGCGATCGGAAATTTCGTCCAGCAACTGGTGCTTGGCCTCATCCCGACGCAGCGCATCCAGCTTGCCATCAACCTGACCGTACTCGCTTTCGAGCGCGGCCAACTGCTGGCGAACCACTTCCTGCTTCGCTGTCAGTGCCTGTTTTTGTTGATGAAAATTATTCACAAACGCTCACTAACTCTGAGATGCTTTTTGAATGACCGCCAGGGAAATGCGTGTATATCCGGCATTGGTACAGCTGGACATGACCTTTTTCAGCACGCTGAACGGAACACCGCGGTCCGCGAGGATATTCACTTCCGGCGGTTCCTCCAGCAGTTCCGCAGCTTCCGCAGTGACGTCCTCACCTGCGGCGGCACGCTCTGCCAGCGCAGCCTTGGCCTCCTCCAGCTCTTCGCCAGCTATGGTCATGGCCTTGCCCACTTCCTGGATCATCGCCTGCTGAATGGCCTCGATTACCAGCTCTTCACTCTGGAAAAGCTCCTCGGTGGTCATCACCGGTTTGGCCTCGATCAGCACCTCATCATGGGTGACCATCAGGGTGACGGTTTCCCGCGGCTTGGATTCAACGATGGAGTCCGGCAGGGTGATGACCTTCGGCGCCTCAATGGCTTCGTTGCTGGAACTGTTGGTCAGCAGGAAGAACACCAGGATGGTGAACACATCCATCAGCGATGTGAGGTTCATGCCTGGCGTCTTGCGCTTGCGGCTGCGCGCCATGCGCTTCATGCGTCTGCTTTCACGTTTCACGGCGCGTCTCCCAGGGAAATATCGGGAAAGAGTTCCATTGTTTCAGGCTTTGCATCCGGCTCCAGCACAGCCCCCTCTTCCGGCGTCGGCATGACATTGGCGCTACGCACAGTATCCATCACGCCTACCAAGTGCTCGTAGGCCACCTCCGGCTCCATCAGCAATGTGGAGTCGGATTTGTCCGGGTAAGTCTGCTTGATCCGGATCAGGTACTCGCGCAGCTGCGCCAGGTCGTACACCTCCGCCGTCGGCGGGATAATAGGCTTTCCGTATTCGTCGAGCGGTACTTCAGTTTGCGCCTCAGCAACTTCGTCGCCTTCTTCCCGATTCAGGTTGGGGAAGCGCGCCACGACTTTGCTGCCGTCACTGATCTCCAGCACGTCTTTGCGCACTACAACTTCCAGTGTCACACCAGGATCGTCCGCTCCACCACCGGCTCCAGTGGGCATATTGAGCTCGAGAATGGTCACCCGGGAAAACACTGCGGATACCAGCAGGAATGGCACCAGGACCACCATCAGATTGAGGAAGGCGGTGATGTCCAGCTCCGGCGCTTCTTTGGATCTGCTGTGACGCCTGTTTCTCATTACACAGTTTCCGGTTTGGAATTTTTATCGGTGCCAGCTGCCACAGAATCCGCCTTCTTCTGTGCCTGCTGAGTCTGCTGCACATCGCGGTTTACGGGCTTTTCCGCTACGGTGGTTTGCTCATCCTGTGCTGCGTCGCTGCGGCGACGGGTACCGGAAGACATGATGTTGAGCGCCTTGACGGACACCATTTCCAGACTGTCGACGATCTGGCCGGTGAGGGAGTTGAGCAGTGCATGTACGATCAACAGCGCAATACCCACCATCAGGCCGAAAGCGGTAGTGTTCATAGCCACAGAGATACTGGCGGAAAGCAGGTCGGCTTTTTCCGCTGGGTTGGCGTTGGCTACCGCGGTAAAGGCTTCAATAAGGCCCATGATGGTACCGAGCAGACCGAGAAGGGTAGCGATGTTGGAGCCGAGTGCCACGTAGGGGGTGCGCTTCTCCAGTTGTGGAATGGTCTCCATGATGCTTTCTTCCATCGCGATTTCGATGTCCTCGCGACGACGTACGGCGCCCTGACGCTCGAGACCCATGGCGAGCAGGCGGCCCACACCGGTGTTGTCGTCCTTGACGAGATTACGCGCGCGGTCAAAGTCGCCAGTGTTGAGCACCGGCTGCAGCTTTTCCCAGGCGGCACGGTTGGTGTGGCGCTCGTAGACGAGGCGGATATAGCGTTCGATCGCTACCGCAGCACCGAGCGCGAATACCACCAGAATGGGGTACATAAATGCACCACCAGTCTGAAAAAACGCGATTACGCTGTTCAAGAAATCCATCATTTGCCCTCTTGGTTTTCTTTCTCGGGTCCGCGGCTTTTTCCGCTTTGCCTGGTTTTGACCTTAGCGGTCGTTTTTTGGTTAAAAATTAAATTAATCTTCGGTGAGGCTGAGCTGGTAGAACTCAAGCTCCCTTGAAAAGACTTCCTTATCCAGTGGCTGCAGCCTCGGGTCCAGCAGGCTGGAGTTGAGACCGCTTTCCACCCCTACTTCCGAGCTTTTCCACGGAACGATGTAAAGTGATTTTGGCGCTTCTTTGTTGCCAATAATCGAAATGCCGGAGAGCTCCTTCACTTCCTTGTCGACCTTGGCCTCACCGTCCTTCTGATCATCCTGTGCGATAGCCGTTGCTGCCGTCATCAACAACGCAAGCATTGCCAGCTTTTGCTTTTTACCGCCCATCAGTTGGCTCTCCGTTTGAGGTCCGTTACCCAGATGGCAACCTTGGCATCTTCAGGTTGATATTTCAGGTACTGTTCGAATTGTGCGAGTGCACAATTCACATCCTGAAGGTAGAGGTCGCACAGGATACCCAGATTTTTGATCAGTGGCAGATTTTCTGGGTGCAGTCGTAGCGATTCCGCGTAGGTCTTTTTGGCTTCATCGAAACGGCCCTGGCGGCGGTAGAGAACAGCGAGTTCGTTGCTGGCTACCGGATCCAGGGGCGCCGCACGCAGCGCCTGCAGGAAAGCTTCCTCTGCGTGCTTTTCATCGCCAGTTTTGTAATAGGCGATACCGAGATTGACGTAGGGCGCAGAAAGGCGCTGTTCGCGCTCGACTACGCTCAACAGCAACTCGACGGCTTCCGGGTATCGTTCGCCCTGCAGGTATTCCACTGCCTGCAGGAAGTCGCGGTTGACACTGCCAGAAACTTTTACGCTCATGGGGTCGACCGGACGGTTTGAAGTTTGCGGACCACTGGCACAGGCGCCAAGCAACAGCAATAGCGCACCGACAGATACACGCAGTAGATTTCCGCGAGTGAGGATATGGTTCATCACCCCTGGTCCTCCTCGGATTCATTTTCAGCAATGATGGTTTCCGGCGCTTGCGACTCAGGTTGCCCTGCTGGCTCACTGCTGGACTCTGCGGGCGCAGGAGCGATGCTTTCCGGCACCTGCTGCTCCACCACCTGTTGTGCTGGGATCGACTCATCCGGGGTTTGCGGTACCGGCACTATGGTCATGACGATATTGTCGGCATCCTCCGGGCGCTCATATCTTGCGGGCACCAGACCCGCGAGCTGGTCGATACTCTTCGCCACCCAGTTGTTGTAAATGCCCGCGACCATCAGACTGATGTTTTTCTCATGTACGGAGATGGCGCGCTCTTCGAACGGATAGATCTGCTCTTCCAACGCCAGCTCGTAATCCTCCAATTCCACCGCGTCGAGGTTGGTCGGGCGTTCGGATTCCTTCAGGGCTTGGCTGAAGTGGAGATAGATCTCACCAAGGTAGTAAGTCGCCGCGGCAGTGACGTCGGCCACCTGATAATCGATCAGGTCGGTAAATGCGCTGGTAGCGGCCTGCATGCGGGTGCGCTTGGTATTCAGATTTTGCTCCAATGGCGCGACCAGGGCGATTTCCGCAAATGACTCGAACTTGGGCTCGGCCAGCTTGAGCGCGGCATTACCCGCGAGGTAGCGAGTGCGGTCATTGCGCTCGTTGCCGCCACGCAGCTCGATACGCACCATCTCATCCAGGGTATTGAAGTAGGCCTTCTGGTTGCCACTGTTGAGGTAGATATCAGCAATTTTCTGCCGAGTCTCCAATGCGGGCTCCATGGGGCGCGGGAACAACTGGACATAGCGATTGAGGGCCGCCAGCGCCTTGTCGTAACTCTTGGCTGCGCTGTACAGATCCGCGGCCTGGGTGAGCGCTTCGCGCCGCACATCGTCGTCTTCCGATTCGCGCTCGATACGCTCGAACTCGGCCGCAGCCAGCAACAGTTGGCCGCTCTCCTGGTATACCACCGCAAGCTTTTTGGTGACTTCCTTTTGTAGCTCGTGCTGCGGGTGATTGCTGCGGAAAGCCTTTAGCACATCGGCCGCACGAGCCCAGTTTTCCAATTGGATCAGGGACGCCGCAGCGTCGTACTCGGCAGTGGCAAGAATACTCGCACCGGGGGCGGCATTGCGGATACGCAGGAAATGCTCCGCAGCAGCCAGATGGTCTTCGGCTTTGCGCGCCTGGTCGCCCTGTTGGTAAATGGCACCGGCCAGGTTGTCTACCAGATCGGGGCGGTCCTTGGCATCGACCGCGGTCAGATTCAGTGCCTGGCGATAGCCGGTTTCGGCATCGGCATAGAGCTCGGTGTCAAACGAGGCGTGGGCCACAAGAATCCACGCGGAGCGAATGATCTGCTGGTCCGCCGCCGGGAACTTCTCCAGCAACATGCGGCCATTCTGGATGGCCTCCGGGTAACTCTTCAGTTTGTACAGATCGTCCACGGCACCCAGCAGGATCTGCGGGGCCTTGCTGTGCTGCGGGAAGGTTTCCGCAAAGGTGAGGGACGAACGGATAATTTCCTTCTGTACCGCTGTCTTCTCCGCGGTACGACCATTGGCAAGGTCGATTTTCAGGTGTTCGCGGTAGGCGAATACCGCAGCGTACCCCGCCTCGCTGGCATTTTCGTTGGTGGCGTGACCTCGGTAATTGTACGCAGTGCGCTCGTACTCGACTGCGGCATTGAGGAAATCCTTGTTTTCCAGCATCAGGCCGGCGAGCTGGTAGTTGATTTCCGGCGCCTTGGGTTTATCCGCAAAAGAGCCGAGATAACGGCGGTACCAGTGAATGGCCTCGAGGTAATTTTCGCTCCGCTTCTTGGCGAACTCTTCATCCTTGGGCTTCACGTTCTGGTAAGCGGCGTGGTAGTGGCTGGCCAGGTCGATCAGGTTGGTCTGCAGGAATTCCACCACGGTGGAGTATTCCTGAATATCGAACACGGTCCAGTACTGCGCATCGAGGGCGTAGGTATTGGCGAAGGCTTTTTTGGCATCCAGCACCAGCCGCGGGAACCCGCCCTTCTGGTAGATTTCGATTACGCGGATGGAGAAGTCGGGAGCTACCTTGTGCAGCGGGTTGCGCGCCACAAAGGCGTTGTAGGACTCCGCGGCATCCTGATAGCGGCGCTTGTCGAGATAGTACTCACCCAGGTGACTGTACACGTAGGACTCATAGTCCCGCGCACCCTTCTGGGTAAAGTATTCCACAATGGATTCCGCACCACCGAGATAGGAGAAGCTCAGGCTGATAACGCGGAAAGTATCCTCGATATGCTTGCGTTCGGTCTCGTTGGTCTGCTGTTCGAAATCGTAGCCCTGGTCCACCTTGTAATCGAGCATGCGCACGAAATCGTCGAGCGCCATCTCGTACATATCCTGCTTGAACAGTGCCCAGCCACGTTTATAGACCGCCAGTTCGTAGAAACTTGAGCCCTCTCCCATGTCGACAACACGGCCATAGGACTCTTCCGCATCGAGATACTTCTTGCGGGTGAAGTAGTATTCACCGAGGCGAAAATAGGACTCGTCCAGATGGCGGGACGCGGGGTACTTGGCTACCAGCTGGCGCAGGACCACGACGGCCTCTTCTATCTCGCCGGTCTCCTCGTAGGCCCGGGAGAGCTGGTACATGACCTGGTCATTGCGCTCGTACTGCGGATACTGCACCAGCAGTTTTTTATACAGCTCGATGGCTTCGCGCGCGTTGGCAGCGAGCAGTGCGTCAGGATTATCGCCAGCATCGGCACCACTCTCCAACCCGCTCAGGTCCACAGCGCCACTGGCGCGGGACTCGAAGTCGGACTGGCTCTCTGCGTTGGAATTCGCAACGCTGCCAAGAGCAGCTTCAGAAGTGTTCGCGCTGGCGACTATACCGGTAACTTGCGGTGCATCCAGGTCGGCGCGCGCCGCCGTTGTCTTTTTGCTCGCGAGCTGATTTGCCGCCGCGACATCCGCGTCCGACAGAATGCGGGTTTCGGTGTTGCGCGGCAGTATGCCCTCTTCCGCACGGTGCGCCTGCTTGATTTTCAGGTCGGCGATACGCCGGATGGCTTCCGGGGTGAGTGCGGTTTCCGGGGTTTCCTGCAGGTATTTTTGGTAACTCGCCAGCGCTTTTTCCAGGCTGCCATCGATGTGGGTTTCCTGAATCTTGATATCGACCTTCTGCAGGCTGCCGATGGTATTGCCACTGTTGCTGGCACAGGCACTGAGCAACAATGCGGCAGAGGCCACAGTCACCAGGCTTAGGGTATTCACGGGCAGGCAGAGCCGCTTTTTGTACATAGGCCGCTTATTCATCGCTGGCGGATTCCATCTCTTGCTCTGGCGCTTCCAGTTCTGGCGGATTGTCCGTGGGCAGCGGTTCACCATCCGGGTTTACCGCAGGCTCAGATTCTTCCGGCTCCGACTGTTTCAGTCCCTCTACCTGCTGCTGGTACTGCTCAACCTTGCGGGCATCGGCGCGCTGCTCCTGCAACTCATTGGCGCGGTCGTAACTGTCGGCCAGGGCAAATCGGGCCTTGATCTGGTAGCTCTCCAACTGGGAACGGCGCTGATCCAGCTCGTTAATCGCCAACTGCTCGAGCATGCGTCCCTGGCGCGCCATCAACTGGTCGATGCGATCCTGGGCGCGATTGAGGCCGCCGCGCAGGCTGGCAATCTGGTCGGCATACCCTTCATAGCTGTGGGTGGCGGCCTGACGACTGCGTACGTAGCGCTGGTAGGTTTCCTGCAGGGTGGCGACGACGATATCCAGCTCCTGCAGGTGCTTGTAGGCTTCTGTCAGGCGCTCATCGAACTCGCGAGACAGTTGAAACTTCAGCACCCCTTCGAGACGGGCGACGCGCGCCTCGGTCTCTTCGCTGTTGAGGCTGGGGTTATAGGCAAGGATTTCGCGAATCTGCTGCAGGATCAGACGGGATTCAGTCTCGTCGCTTTTGGCCAGCAGTTCCGGACGGCGATTTATCAGCAGGTTCTCGATACGGGCAGCAAGGCGCTGGCGCTGCTCCAGACGCATCTTGATGCGGGCGTCGACCTGGCGGAACTGCACATCCAGCCCCGGCAGAATCGGCTCGTAGTAACCGCGCCGCAGCGCAATGATTTCCTCAAAGGAATCCAGGCTCTGCAGCCAATCTTTGTTGCGCTCCAGCAGGTCGTTCAGATCCTGGTAATTGCGCAGGAATTCCTGATAGTCGTTGGAGGCCATCAGGTCCAGCAGGTAATGGGTTTCCGGGGCATCTGGCAGCTTGCGCAGTTCCACCACCCAGTTTTTGACCTGGCTGGCTTCCTTGCGGCGCAGAGCTTCCAGCAGCTTGCCTTCGCGGATACTTTGGATGGACTGGGTCAGCACGTCGACCTGCGCTCCGAACAGATCCAGAGCATGGCCGTAATTTACTGCCGCGGTACTGTGCACATCCAGCTTGCCGTAGGCATAGGGCACCGCGAGCATCGCTTCCTGAACCGCTGAATTGGTGGGCTGGCGCTCGGCCAGCAGCTGCCAGGGTACCAGCGCGCGAT
The DNA here is from genome assembly GCF_036563125.1 of Microbulbifer sp. Taxonomy (GTDB): domain Bacteria; phylum Pseudomonadota; class Gammaproteobacteria; order Pseudomonadales; family Cellvibrionaceae; genus Microbulbifer. The sequence continues at coordinate 27,411 of NZ_DATCMV010000179.1, read as the reverse complement.
CATAACGACCCGCGTTCGCTTCCACCCAGCCGGCCCCCAGTAGGGCCTGATTGGAGAAGGGGCCGGAGAGTTGAACGCGGTCAAAATACGTACGTGCGCGCTCGTATTCCTTGGCTTCCATCAACTGGAAGCCAAGCAGCAGATTGGTTTTATCCTGCAGCGCGCCCATGGCATCGTCGCTACCGGCGTTGCGCCCGAGGCCGTCCAGCTCCAGCACACCCTTTTCTGTATAGCCCGCCTTCAGCAGTGCGATACCCAGGTTGTACTCCACAAAGCCTGCCAGGGACTTCTCACCCTTAAGGTCTTTCAGCAGTGCCACCGCTTCTTCGAAGCGCCCCAGCTGCATGTAAACCCGTGCACGCAGGAACTGTTCATCTGCACGCACACGCTCGGGTACCCGTCCCTCGATCAATTCGAGTGCATGCAGGGCATCGGCAAACTGTTGCTTATGATAGTGAATCTTGGCCAGGCGGAAGGCGGCTTCGTTTTTGATCGGCTGCGGCACATTGCCTTTCAGCACCTGCTCCATCGCGCGGCCGGCATCCCGGTGCATACGATAGGAAAGCTCCAGATCCCCTACTGCAAATTCCGCCTGCCCGAAATGCAAACTGAACGGATCCAGTTCCGGGTCATCCAGCAGGCGAAACTGTTTGAGCTCAGTATCCAGCTCGGTGATCGCGTCGAAATACTTATCCTGATGCGCATTGAATAGCGCCTCACCGAAAAACAGATCGCGCAGCTTTTCGGTGTGAAGCGCCTCGGGATCGGGATCGACAGGGGCTTTGGCCTGCACAGCAACGGCGCACAGCGCAGTCAGCGCTGCACCGGCAATCGCACTGGCCAGACGTGAATTCATGCTTACCAGTCCTTGAAGTTGATAGCGGACTGGTTGCCGGCAATCTGGATCTCAACGAATTTGGGCCCCACGGCCTTGTCAACGCTGTAGCTGGCGGTCGCGCGATACTCTTTGCCGGATTTGGACTTCCCGAAATAGGTCACTTCCAGGGGATGCGCGCCGGTCTGCACATTGGCGGTATGAATTCGCTGTACACCGCCCAGCTGCAGGGCTTCGATTTCACGGTAGGTGTAGAGATGGTGGGCGACAATCTGGTTGTCGAGCTTGATCTCGATGGATTCCAGGCTGAACTCGCTGCTGTCGGGCAGCGAGACAAACAGGGCCACTTGCGTGTTGGAAGGGAACAGCAGTTTTTCTTCAAGACGATTGAGTTCGGACGTAAGACTGATTACATCTTTCTTCACATCCTGAATCTGCTCGTCGAGGCCACGGATTTCTTCGCGACTTACCTGACTGGCCTCTTGCGCATTGGACACCGCCGCCAGCATCAACAGAACGGCGGCCATCAGAATTCTGTACATATCCCTTTTTACCTCGAACCCCAACCCTTAACTGGTCAATTAATCACCGACCATAAAAACCCGACCTACGTCGGAGATGAGTACTCAGCGGAGGAGATTGTATTGCAAGCAATACGGGGGGATATGTGAGGCGCTTCAAAACTCGCGCACAGAGTTGGATAAGAATTTTTTCTTAAAATTCAAAGGCAAAGAGGAAAAAGCTCGATAATGTGACAGGATTCACTACCACTAAGCAAAGCGCCCCTGTGCGCACGATCACAATAATTGTCGAATCAACGGAACCACATCAAGTTCCGCACCGTTAGCAGGTGATCAGTTCAATAATTTCGCGGGCAAGCGCCAGAGCGAGCGCTTACTTTGTGCGCGAAAATTTCGCTACCATTTCTTCAGTGCGTCTTCGTCGCTGTGGCGAGCCTGTACCCAGCTACCCTCCTCTGCCCCCTCACTAATTTCTTTTTTCCAGAAAGGTGCGCGGCTTTTGAGGAAATCCATAATAAACGCACAGGCGTCCAATGCTGCTTGGCGATGCGCAGAGGTGGTGCCGACAAACACAATCTCTTCACCCGCCGTTAGCGGCCCGAAACGATGGATCACCCGCACCCGCCCGAGCGGCCAGCGTTCACCAGCCTGGCGGGCAATATCGGCGAGCGCCGATTCCGCCATCCCCGGATAGTGCTCCAGCTCCAACACAGCAACCGGATTCTTTCCCCCCGACTCCGCTGGTGAAAAATCCCGCACATTGCCCACGAACATGGCGGTAGCACCATCTGCATAATTTCCGCTGCGCAGGTGCTGGTATTCTGCGCCCGGGTCGAAGCCCGCGGCCTGTACGGAGATGGATATTTCCACAGCCACGTCAGCCTCCTGTGACCGGCGGGAAGAAAGCGACTTCGTCGCCGTCTCTGAGCGAGGCATCCATGCTGGAAAGTTGCTGATTTAGAGCCACCTGCAATTGTTCATTGGCCAGTGCTGACTGCCAGTTGCTGCCTTTTTGTGCGAGTTTCCCGCGCAATTCGGCGATGCTGGTGATGTCTGCCGCCTCTGCTTCCAGCCGGTCGCAGCCCAGCTGCTCCCGCAAGCCGGCAAAGAACAGTACCCTGATCATGCTTTTCCCCCGCTATTTTCCGAGGTCCAGTGCCCGCGCTTGCCACCGGTTTTTTCCTGCAGTTTGGTAGGGCCGATGACCATGGCCGGGTCGACGGCTTTGCACATGTCGTAAATGGTGAGCGCGGCCACGCTGGCGGCGGTGAGCGCTTCCATTTCCACACCGGTACGGCCTGCGAGCCGGCAGAAACTGGAAATATTGACGGTATTGGTTGCGTCCACCAGTTCGAAGTCCACCTGCACTTTGGTCAGTGCCAGTGGATGGCACAGGGGTATCAGGTCGGCAGTTTTCTTGGCGGCCTGGATACCGGCGATGCGGGCGGTGGCGAGCACATCGCCCTTTTTGTTGTTGCCGGCTTTCAGTTGTGCAAAGGCTTCCGCGGACATGGCGACGGCGGACTGGGCGCGCGCGGAGCGGTCGGTGATGTCTTTGTCTGTGACATCGACCATGCTGGCTTCGCCCTGTTGGTTCAGGTGTGTGAGGGTCATTTTGGATCTGGATTTCGTTATTTCGTGAGGTAGCCGACGAAGTTGCAAGGCGTGTGACTGGCGGTCAACTGTTCTTTCAGCAGCTTGGTCCAGCCGGTTTTGCAGGCGCCGGTGGAGCCGGGCAGGCACGCAACCAGTGTGCGGTTGGCGATGCCGGCAAGTGCCCGCGATTGGATGGTGGAGGAGCCGATTTCCTCGTAGCTGATGGAGCGGAACATTTCGCCGAAGCCATCGATGTGTTTGTCGAGCAAGGGGGCGATGGCTTCGGGGGTGGAGTCGCGGCCTGCGAAGCCGGTACCGCCGGTGGAGATGACGACGTGAATGTCCGGGTCGGCGATCCAGGCGGAGACTTTGGCACGCAGTAAGTATTTGTCGTCGATGACGATGGCTTTGTCGGCGAGGGTATGGCCGTCTTCCTGCAGGGCTTCTACCAGGTATTTTCCGGAGGTGTCGTTTTCTTCGGTTCTGGTGTCGGACACTGTGAGAATTGCGATATTGAGTTTCTGGTTTTTGTCGATTGGCTCGTGTGCCATTTGTTTTGTGCTCCGTCGCTTTCCTGGTTGGGCGCTCTGTTTTTGGTTCTGTGGCGACCGGTCACCGGGTGCGGATTTTCAGGACCGCTGTAAACCCATCCCTGGGCGCTTCGGCGCAAACATCCTGTTTGCGACGATCCTGAAAATCCACCCCCGGCGCCCGATCTTCAATTCAAGTGTTTGTGCTTCGTAAGCCTTGAAAATATTGTGGTCAACCGCCGATTATCGAGAGGTTCTGGGTTCCCCCCGTATTTCCCTGCTGTAAAAAGTGACTGACTTCTTTATTGCCAATCAGTGCTCTAACTTTTTCTGCCAGTACATCGGCGTCGCCAGTTTGAATTGTTTCGCGTAAATCCAGGCCCGCGTCAGCAAATAAACAAAGGTGCAGTTTGCCCTGGGCGGAGACGCGCAGGCGGTTGCAGCTGGTGCAGAAGTCTTTGCTGTAGGGGGTGATCAGGCCGATGCGGCCGGCGTAGTCCGGGTGGACATATTCGCGGGCGGGGCCGGCGTCCAGAGATCTGGGTAGCAGTTGCCAGCCGGCATCAATCAGTTGCCGTTCGATCTCTGCACCGCGCACATGGTTGCTGGCGAAGTAATCGCGATTGTCGCCGGTTTGCATAAGTTCGATAAAGCGCAGAGTGACCGGGGTAGTTTTCAGCCAGTTCAGGAAATGGTACAGGCGGGCCTGGGTGCCGTCGTTGAGCAAGACGGCATTTACCTTGGTCTGGATATCCAGCTCCAGCGCACGGTCTATGCCGGAGAGGATTCTCGGCAGACAGTCGTGGCCGGTGATGCGGGCGAATTCCTCGCTATCCAGGCTGTCGATGCTGACATTGAGCTGGTCGAGGCCGCTCTGTTGCCAGCTGTCGATGAGGCTGGGGAGTTTGTAACCATTGGTGGTGACGGCGACGCGCTGGATGCCTGGGGTGGCTTTGGCGCTGTGGATAAGTTCCGGCAGGTCTTTGCGCAGGGAGGGTTCGCCGCCGCTCAGGCGAACCTTGCGGGTGCCGAGCTGGGCGAAGGCGCGCATGACGGTGCGGGCTTCCGCGACGCTGAGGTCCGGTAGCTGGTGTCTGGCCTGATAGCCGTTGGGCAGGCAGTAGTCGCAACGGAAGTTGCACACGTCCGTGACCGACAGGCGCAGATAATAAAAGCGACGGCCGTGACCGTCCTGCAGTATTTCGTTTTTTTTCATCACCTTTCCAAATGCGGGAGGCCGGTCGGTTTCCCTCGCGACCCTGGCGGGCGGGCATATTGCCGTCCGCGGCCATCAGTTCGTATCTACGACTTAGAGCTGATGGCTCGGTGTAATTCGAGCTTGAGTATGCGGTTTACGCAGTCAGTGTAGCTGCCCTCGGATCAAGATTTGCGCGCTACTGCAGGTGCAGGTGTCGGCGCAGGTTTCTGGTTACGCCGACCATCTATACCGGCTTTGTATTGACCATGCAAATTTTCAGATGCCAGGCGATACCCTTCACAATCCCTCAGGGACCGACATCCAGGATCTTGAGTGTATTGGTGCCGCCGTGGGACTGCATCAGGTCCCCCCGAATCAGAATTACCTGGTCGCCACTTTTTACGATTCCCCGGTCTTTCAATACATCCAGCGCGCGCTGGTTCAGCTCGCGGTCGCCCTCCCCCTCACCGGGGACGAACAGCACCGAGATCACCCCCCGGTACAGTGCCATGCGCCGCTGTGCCAGGGGGTCGTGGGCGAGACCGACGATGGGCAGGCCCGAGCGAATACGCGACGCGATCAGCGGGGTATAGCCGGTCTGGGTCATACAGGCGATGGCGGTCACGCCAGCGAGGTGGTTGGCGGCGTACATGGCGGAAAGGGAGATGGTTTCGTCAATGCGTGTAAAACCCTGGTGCATGCGGTGGCCGGACTCCTGCGCTGAGCGCTCCCGCTCCGCGCCGAGACACAGGCGATGCATAGCCTCTACCGCTTCCACCGGGAAGTTACCGGCGGCGGTCTCGGCGGACAGCATTACCGCGTCGGTGCCATCCAGCACCGCGTTGGCTACGTCGAACACTTCGGCACGGGTAGGTAGCGGTGCGGTGATCATGGTCTCCAGCATCTGGGTAGCGGTAATCACGGCGCGGTTGAGTTGGCGGGCGCGTTTGATCATTCGCTTCTGCACGCCGATCAATGCCGCATCGCCAATTTCCACCCCCAGATCGCCGCGGGCCACCATTACCGCCTCCGAGGCACGAATGATGTCGTCGAGGGTGTCGTCATCCGACACGGCCTCGGCGCGCTCCACCTTGGCAACGAGGCCGATATGCTTGCCCGCCTCACCCAACAGGGTGCGCGCTTCCTGCATATCTTCCGCACTGCGGGGGAAGGACACGGCGAGGTAATCCACGCCAATGTCGATAGCGGTGTTCAGGTCGGCCTTGTCTTTGTCGGTGAGTGCCGCCGCGGAGAGGCCTCCACCCTGCTTGTTAATACCCTTGTTGTTGGAAAGGCGGCCACCCACGGTGACAGTGGTACACACCTCGCGATCGTTTACCGCGTCCACCGCCAGCACAACGCGGCCGTCGTCCAGCAGCAGCACATCGCCGGCGGCGACATCCGCCACCAGATCCTTGTAGTCGCAGCCCACACGCTGGTTGTCGCCCTCGTTGGTGTCGAGCGCCATGTCGAGCACGAATGGCTGCCCTTCCTGCAGGACCACGGCGTTGTCCTTGAAACGGGCGATGCGGATTTTCGGGCCCTGCAGGTCTCCCAGTGCGGCCACCGTTTTACCGAGGCGGTCGGCAACTTCCCGCACTTTCTGAAGCCGGCGGCGGTGATCGTCGGCGGTGCCGTGGGAAAAATTCAGCCGCACCACATCTACACCGGCCTTCAGTAATCTTTCCAATACACCCGGCTTGTCGCTGGCGGGGCCGAGGGTGGCAACGATTTTGGTACGACGCAGGGGACTGGCGGTGCGCTGGCTGGCGGGCAGTTGGGACATGGAGACCTTTCACCTCTCGAACATTAATCGGGCACTGGCATCACCAGAATAGCGCGGAAGTCGTTGACGTTGGTTCGGGTAGGCCCGGAGACAATGAGATTGCCGAGCTCGGCAAAAAAACTGTACGCGTCGTTGTTGGACAGGAATGTCGCGGGGTTCAGCCCCTGTGCACGCATTTTTGCCCAGTCCGCCGGAGAGAAATAGGCGCCAGCATTGTCCTCGGAGCCGTCGATGCCGTCGGTATCGATGGCCAAGGCATAAATGCCCGGCACGCCTTCGAGCGCGTTAAACAGGCCCAGCAGGTATTCCACGTTGCGTCCGCCGCGACCATTGCCAGTTACCGTCACGCTGGTTTCACCACCGGAGAGGATTAGCAGCGGACGCCGACTTTGCCCCTGGCACTGCAGTGCCAGGGCCGCGTGGGCTTTACCCAGATCCCGCGCCTCACCTTCTAGATTGTCGCCCAGCACCCGCACATGGACACCGGCGGCCAGCGCGGCTTCACGCGCGGCCTCGAGGGCGTCGCCCGCTTTAGCCAGCACTACCGCGCTGTCTGCGGCAAAAGCAACATCGCTCGGATCTGGTGAGGGATTACCGGCTTCTAGAAGTGCGCGCACCTCTGCAGGCGTATCGATGTGGTAACGCTGCAATATCCCCAGCGCATCCGCCGGTGTTGAGCTATCCGGCAACGTCGGGCCGGAGGCAATCAGGGTGGGATCATCTCCCGGTACATCGGAGATCAGGAAAGTCACCACTCTCGCCGGATGGGCAGCGGCGGCGAGGCGCCCGCCCTTGATGGCGGATAAATGGCGGCGCACGGTGTTGATGTCGCGGATCGGCGCGCCACTGCGCAGCAGCGCCCGGTTGATCGACTGCTTCTGCTCCAGGGTAAGGCCCGGCGCCGGCAGGCTCATCAGCGCGGAGCCGCCACCGGAAATCAAGGCAATGACCAGATCCTCCGCCGTCAGCCCCGCCACCGCATCCAGCATCCGTTTGGCGGCCTGCTCGCCCAGTTTATCGGGCATGGGGTGTGCGGCTTCCAGCACCTCGATCTTCTCGCAGTGCGCAGCGTGGCCGTAGCGGGTCACTACCAGGCCCTGGATATCAGCCCCCGGATAGCGCTCACCCCACGCGCGCTCCAACGCCGCCGCCATTGCCGCGCTCGCCTTGCCGGCGCCAACCACCAGGGTTCTGCGCCCGGGCGCGGGCAGATCGTCGGGAATCAGATTGTCCGGGTGCACCGCGGCCACGGTCAGTTCAGCCAGGCTCTGTAACCACTGGCAGAGACTCTGCGCATCCGTTTCCAGGTTGATTGGCGGCAACTGTTTCATTGTTATGTCTCCCTGCTCGTCGTGCGATTCTGCATGCCAACCTCCTTGCAAGAAAGGTTCCGCCGGAGAATCTGTGCTTGAGTACAGAGACTGGCTGGCGCCCGGCTACGGTCTACCAGAATGCGAACCTGGCTAAGAAAATCGCACTCAGGATATACAGGCTGGGGGAGATCTGCCGGTATTGGCCGGTAAACAGTTTGAGTGCGGTGTAGGTCAGGAAGCCGAGGGCGATGCCGTTGGCGATGGAAAAAGTCAGCGGCATCATGAGCATCGTCACCAGCGCGGGGATAGCGTCGGTCAATTCCTCCCAGTCGATCTTGGCGATGCCGCCCATCATCAACATCGCCACATAGATCAGGGCACCGGCGGTCGCGTACGCGGGAATCATTCCCGCCAGTGGCGCAAAGAATATGCACAATACAAACAGGGCTCCCACGGTGACGGCGGTCAGCCCCGTGCGCCCTCCGGCCGCCACCCCGGCGGCGCTTTCCACGAAGCTCGTTACCGGCGGGCAACCGAGAAAAGCCCCCAGCACGCTGGAGGTGCTGTCCGCTTTCAGCGCCCGCGGCAGCTTCTCGATACGCCCGTCCGGCTCGATCAGGTCGGCGCGGTGGGCAACGCCCATCAGGGTACCGGCGGTGTCGAAAATATTGATAAACAGGAAGGCGAGAATCACGCTGATCATGCTGACGTCGAATGCGCCGCGGATATCCATCGCCATCCAGGTGGGCGCAAGGCTCGGTGGCGCAGACACCAGTCCCTTGTATTCAACCAATCCCAGGGCAAAGCCGGCGCCGGTGACGACGAGAATACTGATCAGAATGGCGCCAAATACACGCCAGTAGCTGAGCACCGCGATCAACAGGAAACATAGCCCGCCCAGCAGCGCCGGAGGCTCGTGGAACGACCCCATCGCCACCAGCGTCGCTTCACTGGGCACCACGATACCGGCGGACTTCAACCCGATCAGCCCGAGAAACAACCCCACGCCGGCGCCCATGGAATAACGCAGGCACATGGGAATACTGTTCATGATCCACTCCCGCACCCGCGACAGGCTCATGGCCACGAACAACACGCCGGCAATGAATACCGCGCCCAGTGCCACCTGCCAGCTGTAGCCCATCTCCCCCACCACTGTGTAGGCGAAGAAGGCGGTCAGCCCGATTCCCGGCGCCAACCCCACCGGCCAGTTGGCGTAGAACCCCATCAGGAAGCAGGCAATGGCGCTGCCGAGGCAGGTGGCGACGAAGATGGCGCCGTGGTCCATTCCGGTACCCGCGAGCATATTGGGGGTAACGAACACCACATAGGCCATGGTGACAAAGGTGGTCAGCCCCGCCAGCAGCTCGCCCCGCACCGTGGTTCTGTGCGCTCGCAGCGCAAACAGGCGTTCAAATACGTTTCTCGACTGCTGGTGCACCGACGAACTCCGGCAATTGGTTTTTGGGGTAAAAAAGGGCAATGCCTGCTACTTATTGTGGTCAATATTCACCAACGCGCCCAGTCGTCGCCAGCGTGTGCAAGCACCAAAGCGCCGAATGGCTTCTCATACCCGCGGCCCGCCAGTAAAATCGCTGCCTTTCAATAATTTCTAGTGATACCCAGCGATACCGGAGCACCCCATGGGCAGAGCCTATCAGAACCGCAAAGAGTCAATGGCCAAGACCTCGAACATGAAAGCCAGGGTCTACAGCCGTTACGGCCGCGAGATCTACATGACCGCCAAGTCTGGAGGCCTTGACCCCAACGGCAACCTGGCGCTGCGCAGCCTGATCGACCGCGCCAAGAAAGACCAGGTCCCCGCCCACGTGATCGAGAAGGCCATCGAGAAGGCCAAGGGCGGCGCCGGTGAAGACTTTGCCCGCGCACGCTACGAAGGCTTCGGTCCCGGCGGCTGCATGGCCATCATCGAGTGCCTGACCGACAACCCCAACCGCACCTTTGGCGACGTACGCCAGGCCTTTACCAAAACCAAAACCAAGATCGGAACTGAAGGCTCGGTCAGCCATAGCTTCGATCACCTGGCGATTCTCGTGTTCAAACACGACGACGAAGAAGCCGTGCTGGAAGCGCTGATGGAAGCGGATGTGGATGTAACCGACATCGAAAACGAAGACGGCAAACTCTCTGTCTTCGCCCCACACACCGACTACTACAAAGCCAAGCAGGCACTGATTGAAGCCTTCGGTGATATCGACTTTGAAGTGGACGAGATTCAGTTTGTGCCGCAGACCTACACCGAGATCTCCGGTGATGACGTGGCGCTGTTCGAGAAGTTTATGAACATGCTGAACGACCTGGAGGATGTGCAGGCGGTTTACCACAACGTGGAAAACCCGCAGTAATCGTTACCAGCGAAAGCCACCCCGGGGGAATCTGCACGTGTTCTTCCGGAGTGGACTGAGCGTGTTGAGGGGAAGCGGAGGCGATGAGGCCGCATAACTTGCGTGTATAATGCCCGCCTACGTTCAGGAACAGAAATTATGGACAGTAACTGGGACGAAAAACGCAAGTCGCTGATCACACGCTTGCGTCGCGTCGAAGGCCAATTGCGCGGTATCCAGCGCATGATGGAAGAAGAGCAAGACTGTGAGCGCGTTGCTCAGCAGCTCTCTGCCGCGCGCCGGGCGCTGGACAAAACGTTCTACGAAACCATGGCCTGTGCAATGCGCCAGGAGCTAAGCCAGGCGCAGAACAGCGGCAACAAAAGCTCCGCAGACCTGGAGAGCCAGATAAAGCACTTCACCGACCTGATCAGTAAATACGCCTAAGACATGCTGGGCTAGCACTACACTAGCCCAAGATTATCCTTCAAGCCCACAATACGCGGTTGTTTCGGCTCAAGCAGCGGCACGGTCTTCTTGCTTGCCAGCCAGTTGCCAACCACATCCCATATGGGCTCACCTTCCACCCCTTCGGCTACTGGCGCCCAACCCGCAACTTTGTAAGTTTTGCTGGCTTCAACGGGTTTGCCATTGAGGCTCATCTCTGAAATCCGGTTGCCGCTATCGGCATTTGGATTGATGGTGTAGTCCAAACCACCGACACGCACCATATCGCCACCCTGCTGATAGTAGGGATCGGGATTAAACAGATTATCCGCCACATCCTCCAGGATGAACTTGATCCGCTCGCCGGTAAACTCATTAAGCGTGGTCTGTGGATAAGTGATCGCGACCTGACTCATCAAGTCCTCTACCGTGATCTTGTCACCCGGCAATAAAGAAGTGCCCCAACGGAATCCCGGCGAGAATGCGATCTCCGCGTCCTTGGTTTCCATCAGCGCATCAACAATAAGCTGGTCAAAACTGCCGTTGAAGTTACCCCGTCGATACAGGAGCCCCTCAGTTGTCGCCAGCGTGGTATTGAGCTTGTCCAGATAGGGCGCACGTACCCGATCAATTAGTGCAGCCATCTTGGGGTCCGCGGGTAACAAGTCCGCGAACACCGGCAGCAAGCGATAATGCCACTGCTTGATCTTGCCGGCCTGTACATCAAAATCCAGTACACCGAGAAACTTGCCGTTACTGCCGGCGTTGGTCACCAGGGTTTGTCCACCAGCGCTGTCTTTGACCTGTATCGCTTGCGGAATCGCGTCGTGAGTATGGCCTCCCATGATCGCGTCCAGGCCACTTAGCCTGGAAGCCAATTTGATATCGACATCCGCGCCGTTGTGAGAAAGCAACACCACAACCTGGGCACCCTGGCTGCGCACCTTGTTGATCGTTTCCTGCAGCTCACGCTCCTGAATTCCGAACGTCCAGCCCGGGGTAAAGTGCCCGGGATTGGCGATCGGCGTATACGGAAATGCCTGACCGATAATGGCGACGGGCACACCATTCATTTCACGCATGGTGTGGCTTGCAAATATCGCATCGCCAAAGTCGAAGTCTTTTACGTTATGCGCCAGAAATTCAATGTGGCCGTCGAGATCATTTTCAATAATCTCCATGACCCTGTCCGCGCCGAGGGTAAACTCCCAATGGCCAGTCATGATATCGATCCCCAGTGCTTTACTGGCATCGACCATATCCTGGCCCTTCGTCCACAGGGACGTCGCCGAACCCTGCCAGAGGTCGCCGCCGTCAAGCAGCAGTGAGCCCGGCCGCGAAGCGCGGACCTGCTTTACCAGAGTTGCCAGGTGGGCAAAGCCGCCCACGCGCCCAAACTGTGCTGCCGCCGCGTTGAAATCCAGATACGTAAGGGCATGGGCAATACGCGAGTCAGCGGGTAGTCCATACGCTTTCAAGAAGGCCTCACCGACAATGTGCGGCGACTGGTTTCTCGCACCGTGCACACCAATATTGACAGACGGCTCCCGGTAATAAACCGGCATCAATTGCGCGTGAGCATCGGTCATGTGCATGAAGTGCACATTGCCAAACCGCGGCAGATCGTACAAATCACCCGCAGCGGCCACTGATTTGCGGCCACATCCATTCAGCAGTGGCAGGGATATCCCCGCCACTACCCCCAACCCCAGCATTTGGGCAAATTCCCGTCTATTCATAAAAACTCACTTGCGATTAACAGGGGAAGCCGGATCAAACAGATACGCCATCACATCGCGGATTTGCTGCTCATCGAGAATGCCAGCATCACCGAAACGGGGCATATGTGAGCAAACCAGGTAGACCTGAGGATTCCAGATCTTGGCCCAGGTATATTTCAGCATCGCCTCCGAAACACCGCGCATACCGTAATTGCGCAGTGACGGCCCGACCGTGCCATACGCGACCTCATCTGGGCTCATCTGGTGACACGCGTAGCAATTTCCTCCATTCGGCTCGCTGGGATCATCGCTCCACTGCATCCCTTTGCCATTTCCAGCAATGGTTTCGCCCTGCTGCCAATTGCCGAGAAACACACCGTCAGCGGGATACACCACCGATTTGGCCGCATCCTGCCGCAGCTGTTCGCGCTCCGTATCTGCAACCACCTGGCTATCGGCATTGCTACATGCTCTCTGCAGTGCGGTCTGGTTTACACGATCGAGGCCCACATGATTTTTAGCCACCATCGACTCAAGCCATACGGATTCCACAGTCTTTGCTTTGGACTGCGATCCGGATTCGGCGCTGGTACTCACCGTCACAGAAACCACAACGACAGCGAGCAGGTATTTTAATTTCCACATCGCTTTGAGCTCCTATCGCTTTAAGCCGGGCGCGGCCATTTCAGTTCCGCTGGCATTAACACTCATATACTCGATCAACGCGACCACCGCTTCAGAGCCGGGCAACAATTGGGGGAGTCGCTGCTGCTTGGCGCAGTCCTGCATCCGCCAGCCCATTGTTCGCACCACGCCCTGAGAAATGCGGTATGCCGGCCATGTTGAGGAGGCCATACCTGCACCATCACTAACCGTGAGGTTGGGCAATTTTTGCAGGCGAATGCGCTTGTCGCTTTGGCGATGGCAGGTAGCACATGAAAAGTCGTAAGGGCCGGCGCGATAGAAGAACAGTTGCTCGCCCAAGGCATAAGCTTCCTGTTCCGCTGGGTGATTTTGCGGTATCACAATCGGCATACCGCTGGATTGCTCTGCAATATAGCTGGCCAGTGCTTCAAGTTCGGTGCCCATATCACCGGTCGCTGAATAGGGCTTGCGCAATATGTCAGCGCGCGCTCTACCTTGCAGGGTAACCATGCAGTGCATCAGTCGCCCTTCTAAGTCCATGACTTGCTGCGTATCCGCAAAGTAGCGGGGCAGCTGGGCATAAGCACCCTTTACAACGCCTGCACCCAACCCCAGATCGCATTGCTCCAGAGAGGCTTGCTTTGGCCCCTGAGGCCTTGTCCAAAGCTCGGCGCCTTCTTCAATGACAAAAATTGCGGGGTTATCGTCCCCCATCATCGCCCGGTATTCTGCGAAGGGATCATCCTGTGCTGTTGCGGAAACGGTAACCAGCAGCATGCAAACGGACAGACTGCGTATTAGCGTGGCAAAACCTGATTTAGCCAACATTGAGCCTCCTGTGTGCTGGCTCGTGCGAGCGCCCGGCCAGCGTTATTTTTATTTCGTGGCGTTTGCGGCGAGCTTATCCGACCGTCGCCTCCCCGACACCGGATTCACCTTTGTTATCCAGCCACTGCACTTTAACGACGTCCCCCGCCTTGGCACCCTTGATACGGAAACTCAGGAACGGGTTTTGTGAAACTGCAGCACCCCATTGGGCCTGGAGCACGGTCTTGCCTGCAGATGTAGCTGTCACTTCGGTAATGAAATGCGGTGGAATTTTATTGCCGGCACTGTCTTTACGCTGCCCGGTTTCCATGGGATGGCGCATCAGGGCCTTTACCTCGGCAACATCCCCACTCAGCGTCGCCCGAATTCGAATTGAACCTGCCATTTTCATACTCCTTCAATTTATTTGTTCAGGCTGCTTAGCCGCCACAACCACCGAGGGTTACCTTAGTTTCACGGCTGGCCTTATACAGCTTGCCGCCAGCCTCCACCACGGCGTAAATCGGGCATGTTTGCGCGACTTTAACCCGGGTTTGGACAAAGGCATCGGTGCCTTCAGGAATCATGAACGCGGCCGCCATCGGGTTGGGGTTCTTTTCCACCACCACATAAATCTTGCTTGTCCCAGGGATTACGCTAGTGACCGAGACCGGTACAACTGCACCATTTTCGGCAATATCCGGAGTTTCAAGCATGATCTGGTCACTGTCTTGCGCATTGCCCAAGCTGGCAAATACCCCAGCCAGATCCGTTGCCGCCATCGCCTCTTTCGGACGTACAAAATCCGCCAGTACTTTCAATGGCAGCATACCCACTGCCACGGCGGCACCGGCCAGCTTCATAAACCCGCGTCTACTTGTTTTCATTCGCTTCACCACTCTTTTCTTATGTTGTTACGATTATTTTTACCAAGCCTGTTCACGATCGGCCTACCCAGCTACTGCGCCAGCCAACGTGCAATTTCTTCTGCCTTGTCTTCACTCAGTTGTGCCATTGGAGGCATAAAGCCGCCCCAGACACCTGAGCCACCCAGGCGAATCTTGCGGCTCAGATAAACCACCGCATCATCCTGGCCTGCATATTTTTCTGCTACGGCAGTAAATGCGGGACCGACCAGTTTGCTGTCGATTTGGTGACAACCCAGGCAGCTATTGGCGGCGAGCAATTCCATCGGTGCAGATGAGGCGAGACCCGCTTCAGGCTCAAGTGGCTCCTCGGCAACCGATACAATCGCAGTTTCAGCTCCGCGCTCGATACCGGTATCCTCCCCAGGGAAGGGTCCGAAGATTCGCATCTGGTCGCGCAAATTGCCGTGGGCATTGCGGGCGAACGCCGGGATAGACGAGGCCACCTCCACGCTGGCTTCGCAGTTGGTCATACACGCGGTATTGTGAACATCGGGTACATCATCGACCTTCCACAGGCCGTGCTCTTGCGTCATACCATTACGATTTGGCATACGCGCCTGCACATCCGCGATGTTTTCGTTGGACAACTCGAAATCGCCGTCCACGATGTAGCCAAGGCTCAGCAGATAGGCAACCAGGCTATACACCTCATCCGTGCTCAATGACTTGGGATCGTTCCACGGCATCGCGCGATTGATGTAGTCCCAGAGCGTGGATACCGTGGCTACCTTCATCAGAGTGGTGCGGACCCGGGTTGGGTCTTTCAGCGCAGCCACATGACCACTTTCAATATCTCCCGCTGTCACATTGCCCAGTACCAGCGGCGAGAAAAACTGGTTGGAATCACCGAAGTCGCCATGGCAGGCAGCGCAGCGAGCCAACCAGATTTCCTCACCCTGCACTGCATTACCGGAGCCGGGCGGCAGGCCGACAAAATCGGGACGCACGTCGATATCCCACGCGGCAATCTCCGCGGGGCTCGCCGTGCGACCGATATCGAGATAATTGCTTTGCCAGGGACTGGCAACAGGCGGCGTGACTGTCGCCACTTCGGCCTTTTCATCGCGGGCCTGCCCACAGGCCGAAAGTGCCGCAGCCAAAAACAAAACACAGAGAGAACGTGTAACGGCATCAGGTGAGTTGTACATTTTCCACCTCCCCTGACTCAGTGACCTGCCACGACTGGATTGCGTTGTTGTGATAGACAGAACGCGAGCCCCGCACTTCTTTGAGCTGGCGCTTCAATGGCTGGACATAACCCGTGCTATCTACCACGCGACTCTGCAAAATCGCCGGTTTCCCATCCCAATTCCAGCCGATGTTGAATCGCGTCAAAGCCTTGGGTAGTACAGGCCCCTCTAGCTTCGCGGTATACCAGTTGCGACCGCCATCAAACGACACGTCCACACGCTCCACGGTGCCACGACCACTCCATGCCAGACCGGACACGTTGTAATAGCCCTTCGTCAACAGTCGCTGCCCACCGGATGGACTGGTGATCACAGACTTTGCCTCTTGGATCGATGTGTATTGCCGGTGCTGACCATCTGGCATCAGATCGACGTAATGTATTGCTTCGTCTTTGGTCGCATAGGGCATATCACCCACCTCAAGACGACGCAGCCACTTTACGGATGAGACGCCCTGGACTCCGGGGACAACAAGACGTAGTGGATAGCCGTTTTCAGGACGAAGCATTTCGCCATTCATACCGTAGGCGACGATCACGTCATCAAGCGCGCGCTCGATATCAATGGTTCTCGTCATCGAAGAACCATCAGCCCCCTCGGCCAACACATACTTGGCCGTGGCCTTATCGTAACCGGCATGCTCGAGCAGCAGAGACAGCGGCACACCAGTGAATTCAGAGCAGGACAACATACCGTGCGTGTATTGCACGGTCGGCACCGCAGCATTACCCCACTCCATACCGGTATTGGCACCGCATTCGATGAAGTGAATACGCGATACGGAAGGCAAGCGCATCAGCTCTTCCATGGTGAATACCATTGGCTTAGACACCAGGCCGTTGATCATCAAACGATGGCGCCTGGGATCGATATCCACCCACCCCTGGTGGTGCCGCTCAAAGTGCAAGCCACTCGCGGTAATCATGCCAAACATGCCCTGCAGGGGGCTGAAGGACACACTTGCCTGATCTGTTTGCGTCAACCCCGGGCTCTGCCGACGAACAATATTCGCCTCATACTTCGAGGGTTGACCGTAGGGATTGGTGGCGACTGCATTGCCGAGGGACTTTGACCACGGCGGCAGTGTGAGAATGTCCGGGTCACCCTGCGAAGCAAGAGCACGCGCCGACAAACCGGCCCCAAGCATCCCCGCCAGGGCGGTAGTGAAACTGGTGCGCAGCAGTTGGCGACGAGTTTCATCGATACCCGACTTGCTCACTGCAGCAATAGTGGATTTATCTAAAAACGATTCCGGCGCTTTCCGGAGTTGACCAAACGAGCCGGGGCGCTCCGTTACCGTCGGCGATGGAGCATATGCCTGCGGCACAATCTCCCTTCCTGACTTTTCTGACATCATGCCTCCAGAATTTTTATTATGTTGGATGCGCTATTTTCATTATTTGGATAACGCCCCTATACTATACCCCCTATGGTATATTTCAAGCCCGGCGAAGATGAGAATAAACATAATAAGACGCAGGTCTGGTTACGCTAGAAGGCTCGCAATTGTGGCTACGACCGTGCTGCTTTTGGGCAGCACCATCAGTTCAGCCACACCAGCGACCAACACTTCACCAATACACCTTGACCCGATTCAAATTTCCGCAAACTCCTGGTATTTCGAAGGCGCACCCGGTTTGGCTTCTGCTGACAACAAAGGCTTTATGAGCAACAGCGGGTTTGTTATCACCGACACGGGTGTCGTCGTCTACGATGCCCTGGCCACGCCTGCACTGGCGCAGGCGATGCTGGATGCCATTGCAAGACTTACCGCGGTGCCCGTGACCCATGTCATTGTTAGCCACTACCATGCCGACCACATATATGGCCTGCAGGTCTTTAAAGATGCCGGCGCAACTATAATTGCCAAGCGCAGTGGCCTGACCTATATCGGCTCGGAGCACGCGCAGCAGCGCCTGGAACAAAGAAGGGAATCCCTCTCTCCCTGGGTTAATGACAAAACCAGATTGATCGATGCAGATATTTGGCTGGATTTCCAAACTGGGCCGCGACATCGCCTGCAGCTGGGCGGCACCACCATAGATATTATCGACGGCGGTTTCAGTCATAGCCCGGACGACATCCTTCTTTC
Organism: Microbulbifer sp.; assembly: GCF_036563125.1. Classification (GTDB taxonomy): domain Bacteria; phylum Pseudomonadota; class Gammaproteobacteria; order Pseudomonadales; family Cellvibrionaceae; genus Microbulbifer. The sequence goes on along the minus strand of NZ_DATCMV010000179.1, from coordinate 9,456 downwards.
CATCCCCTCGGAGTCCGTGTTATTTGCCGGGGATATTTTCTCCAGCGGAAGACTTCCATTTCTGGTGGATGGCAACACAGAGGCATGGCTTCAAAGCATGGAAGCCATCGCAAATCTGGACGCTGCTGTCATTGTCCCAGGGCACGGTCGTGCCTCTACCAATCCCACAAATGATATCCAGCTAAATACACACTACATCCGCTTTCTTCGCCAACAAATGGCCGTGGCCGCCGAAGAACTCCGAAGTTTCAACGATGCATATGAGGCTACAGACTGGTCAGAGTTTCGCGATGTCGCCCTGTTCGATGCGGCAAACCGGCGCAATGCTTACCACGTTTTCCTTGAAATGCAGCAGGCTCTGTTTGAATAGGAACAACTATGTCAGCACTACACCGCCGACTACGGCACTCCCTTGCCTGGTTTCTCAGCTTGATGATGTTTGCGGCTGTAAGCGTCGCCGCACTCAATTATTCAACCAGCGCACCCAAGGCTGGTCCCCGGGGAGTCGTCTACCACGTGTCAGATAGCAATCAGGCGCTGCGCGCCATACGGCACATCGACAATCAGCGGGCAGTAGACAGTACGATAGTGATTACCGTCGTCGCGGTTGGAGGGGGTATAGATTTTTTAATTGACAACGCCAAGGACGAGAACGGAAATACCTACGCATCGATGATCGACTCACAGATGTTGGACGGCGTCGAATTCAAGGTTTGTCGCAATACGTTGAAAGCCAAGAATCTTCGGGAAAACGATATGACTCCCGGAGTGGAGTTTGTCGACGCGGGCATCGATGAGATCACCCGGCTGCAATTAGAGAAAGGCTATGCTTACATTAAGCCTTAGGTCGCCATACACACTCATGGACGCGATCAGAAGCGCAGTCGCGACACTATTGTTGTCATGCTCTCCAGCCCTAAATGCCGCCGAACTTCTCTATATATTTGACGCCCAATGCGGAGCTTGCCGAGCCTTTGATCGCGACATCGGCAGTATTTACCCAAAGACAGAAGAGGCAGGCATTGCGCCACTTCACCCGATTAACTTCAAGGAAGTCCACGGAAAAATTATCGCACTGGAAGATCGTCAGGTGCAGCTCGATGCCGCTATTGTCGGCACACCCACCTTTATTCTAATAAATGATGGGCGCGAGGTAGATCGCTTTAGCGGCTATTCCCGCGATGAACTGTTCTGGATGTCGCTTCAGCGCCTTCTGAACAGGCTTCCTTCGCCGCAATAAACACTTTCTTTCCCTGAACACAAAAAGCCACAAAAAAGCGAGGTAATTCCGCAGGAAAATGCACACATCCACGGGATGTAAGAAATTTTAAAAGTAAGAAAAGAATGACCACAGCAGTAAATAGGTAACTTAGAAAAATAAGTAATAAATCACAATAAATAGGGTGATGCGCAATGAACCTGCACTTCGACTTCCTACCTGCAATCGCAGCACTAGCAGTAACAGCAGTAATCGCCGGTATAAAAATTTTCGCCAACGCCAAGGTACTTAACTACAGATATTCAGCCACAATGAACGCCATTGGCTGTTCTCTGCTATTTTCTGCCTCCGCAAACGCCACCAACGGTTACTTTATGGACGGCGTCGGCCCCAAATCTCAATCGATGACGGGAGTCGGTATAGCCTTGCCACAAGATTCCCTTGCAGCGGCGACCAATCCCGCGGGCACCGCGCTGGTGGGCAATCGCCTGGACGTGGGATTGACCTGGTTCAGCCCCGACCGCGGTGCACGTATCAGAGGCAACCTCGCAGGTGCTGACGGTAACTATGACGGCAACGGCACATCCGCCTTTGTGATTCCAGAAATTGGTTATTCGCGCGAGATCTCCAGCCGCTGGAGTTACGGAATCGTGGTGTACGGTAACGGCGGTATGAATACCGATTACAGCAACAATCCATTCGCGGCCTTTGGAGCTTCTGGCGAGGCAGGGGTGGATCTGAGCCAGCTCATTGTTACCCCATCACTGGCATTCCGCCCAACCCCAGCGCAGTCGCTAGGTATTGCCGCGACCTTTGCTTATCAGCGTTTTCAGGCGAATGGCCTGCAGTCTTTCGACAACGCCTTTGTATCAGCCCAGCCAGGCAAGGTCACAAACAACGGCTATGACAGCGCACACGGGTGGGGTCTCAAGCTCGGTTGGATCGGGCAACTGGATGAAGATTTCACGCTCGGTATTTCCTGGTCCTCGAAAATAGAGACCAGCACTTTTGGCAAATATGCCGGGCTATTTGCCGACCAGGGCGGGTTCGATATCCCCGCGAGTTATGGGGCAGGCATCAGCTGGAGTGCGAGCTCCGCTCTTACACTTGCAGCAGACTGGCAGCGCATCGAGTACAGCGATATCGGCTCGGTCGGAAACAGCCTGAGCCTGCTTTTCCAGGGAAATCCCCTGGGCGCGGATGGCGGCCCCGGTTTCGGTTGGAGCGATGTTGAGGTGATTAAGCTTGGGGCGGTTTATGCGTTCAGCGATACAATCACCCTGCGCGGCGGGGTCAGTCATGCCGGGCAGCCGATTGCGGGCGACCAGACCTTTATCAACATCCTGGCACCCGCGGTAATCGAGAATCACGGCAGTATTGGTGCGGAATGGCGTACCAGCCTGGGAGAATGGATGATTTCCTATACCCATGCATTCGAGGAAGAAGTGACGGGGAGCGGTTCGATTCCCGCAGCATTCGGTGGCGGAGAGGCAGATCTCACCATGAGCCAGAGTATTGTTCGATTTGGCTGGTCCGGCGGCTTCTGATTCGCAAGCAAAACCAGGTATTAGGCCGGCAGTGTTACCAAGTGCCGGCCGGTCTTAAGCTTCTTTTAGTGATCTACCAGAGCCATGCAGCGATATCGCGGCAATATGCCAAAACCGCAGAAGGCCCAAAGCAGAGCTTCCGGCGTTGAAACGGTAATCACAGGAGGATTTCCGGAAATTTTCACAGCACTGATTTATGCAATTCAGTGTGGCGTTTAATGCCGCGCCAAATTGCGCAGCGCGCTATGGGCTTGGTAGAGCGTCGTGTGACCTTGTGGTAGAACGTCTAGCAAGATAATAGCCAGCGGATCAAAATCCATGGAAAAACTGGACTATCAGCACTACCGCCCTGCCCTGCGGCTTCTACCTGTTTTCGTCGCTGTGCTGCTGTCGGCCTGTGGCCAGGATGTGCCGGAAGCAATTGATCCCAACAATCGTGAAGACAAAGTGGTGGCGCGCGTCGGCAATAGCGCAATCACCCTCACAGAAGTGGATCAAAAAATCCGCCTCGAGCGGCACGACCTGACACTTGCCGAGTATCAGTTGCGCTTCGACACACTGAAATCCATGGTGGAAGCAAAGCTACCGCCGGCGGACTCTACGGAGGCACGGCCCGCGGTCGACTGGCTGCTGCCCTACCCCAGCCCTCCCAGACTGGATATCGACGCCGGCGGACGTGCCCTGCGCGGCAACCCAGCGGCTCCCGTCACCCTCGCGGTTTTCTGCTCCTACCAGTCCGTGCACTGCGCCGCCACCAATCTGGTGTTACGTGAATTACTCGACCGCTACGCCGGCTGGATCGCCGTAGCGCCCTTTGACTTCCCCATGCGCTACCACCGCCAGGGTACACAAGCGGCTATTGCGGTGTACTGCGCCAGCCTGCAGGGAATGCCCTGGGCCTATGCCGACGGCCTCTACACCCGGGCCAAGACACTGGATGAAAAGGCCTTCACGCAGCTGGCGTCACAGCTGGGAATTGGGCTGGACGCCTTTAGCCGGTGCGTTCACGAGCCAGACCGCATCGACAGGATTACTGCTGATACCGCCCAGGCCCGAGCCCTCGGCCTGCAGAGCGTGCCGGTAGTTTTTGTGAATGGACTGTATATCAAAGGTCCCCAGCCCCTGGAGCACTACGCCATGTGGATTGACCAGGAGTTGCTGCGCCTTGGTCACGATCCTGCAAGCCCCCACAGCGATGCCGCGCGCTGGCGGCAATCGACCGACCGGATTTCCGACACTGAGTTACCGCTGCAACTGAGCGGCACCAGCGTCTCTTCGCAGCCCGAACAGTCCACCGCGCTCATTCGTATCCGCGATGCCTCCGCCAGCCGCTTTTCACCGGGGGACACACTGATGCCCGGCGTTATCCTCAAGGGGGTGTACGAGCGCCACGTTATCCTGCAGGTCAGCGATCACCTGGAGCGGCTGCCGCTCAGCGGTAAAGAAGGCGATTACGTGCACGTTCCCAAGACCACAATTACCCAGCGGGATGAGGCAACCATGCGACGCATTGAACAGCCAGACGGTGAATCCCGGAAGCTGATCGCACCATCCGGGGTGCTACCTCTGGGGCAGGAGTGGCTGGAACAGCAGCTGCAGAATCGCGCCGAACTGGAACAGAAATTTGTCGCCGCCGAGCACGTCGTAGATGGATACAACCTGCTGCGGCTCGAGGGAATCCAGGACAGCGAGTTCTTCACCGCGCTAGGTTTCGAGGAAGGTGACGTAGTGGTTCGGGTGAACGATAGCTGGGTACACAGTGGCCAAAACCAGCTCTGGAACGCGTTGACCAGCGGCGAGGTGGTAGATGTGACCTACATGCGTAACGGACTACCGCAGCGGGTGCAATACGAGGTACAGGAAAAGGGCTATTTCGAACAGCCGAGTAATAACAGTAATGATGACAATGGTGAGTAAGCCAACGGATACACGGCACCTGATCGACTTCTGCTGATTTTACTCTACAGCAAATTTAGGGCTCCGCAGGGAGCCCTGTTCACCGCCTGAGATTTACTTGTCCGGGTTACCGCTCCACATCAGGTTCGCCACGGTGTTCTGCCCGCGAACACTCGGGTGAAAACAATCCCCACCGTCGATATCGTCTTTGCCGAAAGTGAAGGTACCCACATTGGTGTTGTTCGCACCGGAATATTCGGCAACGACTTCCACACCATTTGTGCCGTTATAGGCAGTGGCCTCCTGTTGCAGCACCTCGTTGTATAGGCGTTGCGCCGCTTGGATACCAGCATACCGCGTTGCAAACGATTCACCGTTCATGGTTCCACCATTGGTAGCAATCCGGCAGATGCCAAAGGTAGACCATACATTTTCGCAATTTACACGCCAGTTACCAGTCTGCTTGGCGATACCCGCAGCGCGCAGGTCCTGCACTCGCGGCACCGACCCCAGTAGCACGGTGGAACCACTGGGCAGGCCGCCCACCAGCTTATCCAGCCCCGCCTTCACTGCACCGCGCCACTGACTCTCGGTCAGCAGTGGATCAGAGCAGTTTGCCGGATCGACACAGTCCCGATTACAGATATCGTTGCCGCCGAGCACCACCTCCACATGGTCCGCGACCAGCGTATCGGCAAGAATCCGATCCGCCTGCACGCTGAAACTGTCGCCACCACCACGCATCTCGGCACCGGAACGAGCCGCGTTTTTATTGGCCGCGACATTCGGGTCGAGCGCCTTGTATTTATCGTGAACACTGTTGACCTTGCTCGCCGAGCCGTCAAACCAGCTGTGCTCGGGCTGGTCCCCGCCCAAAAGGCAGAAAAAACCGCCAGTGAAAAAGGTATTGCCGGTGCAGTCCGCCGCAAATCCCATGGTGATACTGTCACCGGCGGCGGCACCTTTCGCTGGAGCCGCAATGGTATTTACGGACCACAGTGCGGAGGTTATGGCAAGGGATACAAATAGACGCGATTTGTGCATGAGGTTATCTCCGATCATCGAATTTATGGCTTTTTTTCTTAATGCGGTGAACGGAGATAGGTTAGACGGTCATTTTATTGCGCGCTGGAATAGGCGCGGGATTGGACACTCGATCATTCAGTCTGGGACGCAACGCTCAGTCTTGTCGCCCCAATCGTTTAAAGGATGCAATACTAGTTTAGCCTCGAGCTGACTTACTTGAATTCGACATTCACGTCAGAGACTGGTTAAGAACATTCCAGATCCTGGCCGAATATCAAATGTACCGGCTGCACTGATCGCATTTCGCGAAAATTTGGAAAAGCGGCGTCAATGCAACTTGCTTAAGTAGTAAGGACGGGTGTTGTCTCTTTCGCCAAGTTAACGCTTTTGACTAAAATTTATCGATGCATTCCAACGTACCACCATATTCTGCAAGTGGATGGCGATGGGCCAGAATAAAAAACCGGAGCGTGCTCCGGTTTTCCTTTGCTCGTGAATTCAGCCAGTCGTGCTACTCAAAAATATGTAGCCAAAGATCATCGCCGGTGCCGTTATCGTTTATCGCGTACTCGAAAGCAGTCTTGGGATAACGCTGCCCTTCACCAGATACACCAGAATCGTAACTGCCCCACTTCTGAAGGTTCCAACGCCCGAAGGGGTCATTGACAGTGTAGTACTGACCGTCATACCCCGTGACCACCATGATATGGCCGGCCGAGGTAAACCATCCGTGCACGATGGTAGGAATGCCTTGGGATGCCAGGTTGCGCAGTTCAGCAAGGGTTCCGTTTTCCTTACCTACATTGCGCAGCTGACTGCCCGCTTCCTGCGCTAGCGTGTTGAATCCGGATTTCAGTGCAGACACTGTCTGCAATACCCCGAAACGCTCATAGAGATAGTCAGGTGTACGATAGCCAATGTCATCGGGATCGGTGATGCCGAAATAATCGGTAATCATCGCCAGTGACGTCACCGAGCAAGTTCCGTAGGGATCGTAATAATTTTCGGTCTGCTTCCAGTAGGGCATCGAGGGCTGCGGTGGCGGGGTGACAGTGCCGCCATCCAGGCGATCGGTCAGATCGTTGTTACCGGCACTGCAGCTGCCCGGGGTGAATGTGTCACGTTCCCAGTCGATACTGGCCCAGTCATTCCACACCGCCTGCGGCACCGCACCGCCGGGCACACGCCAGATACTGGTATTGGGACCGGCCGCGGCCATAAACGCATCAATTTGCGCCGGGGTGATCTGATCGTATTCGGTGGAAACGATATGCCAGATCGGCTTCTGCGCGCCCAGTTGACGGTATTCACAATTGCCGACCTCGATCCAGTATGCAGGGTCTGCCATATAGCTTCCGCCCCAAACTTCCACGTAGGTCTGCGGCATGTGGAAATCCACATACTGGTCGATAATGCCGACATTCATCCCCTGGTCTGCCGGATTGCTCCAGGTAGTGGCGCCGAGGGCAAAGCTGCTATCCGCAAAACCGGCATTCTGCGCATCAATACGCGCATCGGTAAACGCCTGGAACAGGCTGTGCAATTGTGTGGTGGTATTGTTGAATTCCACTTCCACATCCGATACGAAGCCCACATATCCGTACTGAGCGGCGAAGTACAGCGCGTCTGCCTGCGCGGCGTAGTTATTCGGATAGTTGTAGGACCAGGCCCAGGGTTCGATACCGCGACTTTTGTAAATGTCCGTGGTGTTGGTGGAGCAGGCATCCGCAAACAGATTACAGTTCTGTGTGCCATCGGCAATCTTGATAAAAATGCGCTTCACCCCCAGCGCCGCAAGGTCATCCGCTAGCTGCGCATGTGTGCGGTTTACCCCCTCCTCGTCGATATACCACAACCAGGCACCGAATTTATTGGTAAGCACACCGGGCTCGGGTGAATTCAATGCACTCTTCACCGACAGATAGAAGCTTGCCGACCAGCGATTGGTGTAGCAGGCCGTGCCGCCGCTCAAACTCTGGCACGCATTGACCTCAGACTGTGTGAAGTTTCCGTAAACATTGTTCTCGGCACCGGAAACCTGTTCGAAACAATGATTGCCGTAGGTACTTGAGCGCACCGAACCCGCGGGACAGTCACCAGAACCACGCAGGTTCTGGGCAAACGCCCGCGACCAGCGCAGTACCTGGATATTGGTCCCCTGCACCGGGTAGGTGTAAGTATTGGTGCAGGCACTTCCGCCACCATATTGGATACACCCTTCAACCATAGGGCCAGTAAAAGGCCCAAATACATCCACCTCATTTGCGCAGAAATCCAGCCCGGAATCGAAACTGGTGCCGTCGGGGCACAGCGCAGCTGCCCGTGCAGAGCACAGGGCCAGCAACGCCAATACAATCCATTTGCTAAATCGCATGGTCATTACCTGTTAGAAATTATTTTGGGGAGGGGTAATGCACTCTTGGATTACTGCGGCAAGAGTAGAGTCCGCATCACGGGGCTATAGAAGCGGTTAGCGATACGCGCAACCAATTAGCAGCTATCGGTACAGACGATAACCACTCGACGGTGCGCGTAAATGAAGGAAAAATTGCGGGAATCGAGAGCTACTTTTTTCCGACCCAACAATAACAGCCGTCAATGATCATTGCACCGGCACATCGAAATATGTGTCCGGCCAGGGTTCGGGCTTATAGGAATAGTGCCACCACTCCTGCGAGTAATTCACAAAACCCTGCGCTTCGAGCGCCGCGCGCAGTTGCAGGCGGTTCTCCCGCGCCGTCTCATCCTCCAGAGGGAATTCAGTGGCGGAACGCTCATCCATAAAATCAAAGGACGTGCCCATATCTACCTCGCCACCGGTATCCAACCGGTACAGGGTTAGATCCACGGTGGCACCGCGGCTGTGGCCCGAGCGCTCGGCAATGTAGCCGCGCTCAAACAGCTGCGATTTTTCCTCACGCGGGTAGAAATCGCGCTTGGTAGTCTGGTCCTCTGGTGCCGACGCCCAGCGCACGAAATGGTTGACCGCGCGCTGCGGGCGGTAGCAGTCGAACAGTTGCAAGCCGAACCCCTGCTCCGCCAGCACCAGTGCCGTCGCCTGCAGTGCCTTCGCCGCATCCGCAGCCAACAGGCAGCGGTTCGCCTGGTAACCGTCCAGCGGCTCGCCCACCAGGTTGTTCGCAGTGAAATACCGCATGGACACCTTGATGTTCTCACCTGCGACGGCCACAAATGTTGGTACACCGGCGACATCCGCGGAAGCAGGTGCGTGCGCCTGTTTATCGCAGCCACTCACCAACGTCAGCGAGGCGATCGTCGTCGCCAGTGCTGCAGACAATCTGTTTGTGTGGACAGGCATATCTGAGATCCCAATTGTTAAGGGGGGAGCGCCGCTCAAGCTGGTTTGGAGGTGTCGCCGCTTGACCGGAGCGTATGACCGTACCAGATGTTATCAGCTCTCACGGACCTATAGATGCCGGAAGCCATCGCTTGTGCCGATAGTGCATGTGGTCGCTGCGCGCCTTTCCCGCAGTCCATTAGCAATCAGACAGAAAAGCAGTAACGTCACCGCGATGCCATTCAACGGAACCGTGACCAACTCCCGAACCTGACCCTGCCGCAGCGCGGCAGCCTGACGGCGGCTTTTGCGGTAGAACCAGAGTGAAGGATGAAGAACAAAACCACACAAGATGTCATTACTGACAATCACGCCTTTACCCACAAGGCACAACTCAGGCCAGTAATACGCCGTACACAATTTGCCTCAATTGAGCTTTTTTACGCCAGATCGAATACGTTAATCTGGAT
>NZ_DATCMV010000118.1:0-11863 GCF_036563125.1 Microbulbifer sp. | reverse complement strand
TCATCGAAACAGGTGATTTCGATCTTGGTGCCGCCGATGTCCAGTCCGTAAATCAAGCGTCACGCTCTCCAGCGAATGGATAAATGGTTACACCCTGTACCACGCGATTTACTTCACCGGTGGGGCAGGGGTTGTCCGGGGTTATCCCCAGCGCCAGGGATTTGTAGAACGCGAGTGCCTGTGCAAACACGATGTAGTAGAGCGCGAGCCACGCTTCTTCGAGTCCATCGATAGCGCTCATGGCGGCGGGGCACGCAATCCACTGGGTGGTGCCGTCGCGTTTCAGTTCTGCCAGCAGGTCGTCGTCGTAGCGACGGCAATACGTATCACTGCTCTGCAACAGTATTACCAGAGTCTGGTTATCGAGCATGGATTTGGGGCCGTGGCGGAAACCCAGCGGGCTCTCTGCGTGGCAGTCCACTTTGCCGGCAGTGAGCTCAAGCATTTTCAGCGCGGCCTCGGTCGCAATCCCTTTCAGCCCGCCGGCGCCGAGAAACACCACGCGTTTGAAATCGCGCGCGGCTAGCGCACGGATCTCGTCCAGGTGGTTATCCAGCAGGTTGTTGGTGAGTTCGATTAATTTAGACAGTTGAGCACTCTGTGGTGCGAAGACTTCCAGGGTTGCCAGCAGCATCGACGTGAAGCTGCTGGTCATGGCAAAACTCTGGTCCAGAGTCTCTTCCGGCATCAGCAGTGAATAGCTGTTGCTGCTGCCGTTTGCCCGCTGTGCCAGCTCGCCCTGCGGATTACAGGTAATTACCAGATGGTAGCAGTGTGCCACGCACTGGTTGGCAAGATCGTAGGCACCGACACTCTCAGGGCTGTTGCCGGAGCGCGCGTAGGAAATCAACAGTGTAGGAGTGTGGCGCAGCAGGTAGTCGTTCGGGTTGCTTACCAGGTCGGTGGTGCTGATCGCTTCCACCCTGCGCTCCATTACCCGGGTGAGGTAGGGCGCGAGGGTTTCGCCGGCGTAAGCGGAAGTGCCAGCACCGGTGAGAATAATGCACAGGTCGCTGCGGGCAAGCAGTGGTTGCAGCCATTGCTGCAATTGCTGGCGCTGTGTGGCCACGATATCGGCAGTGTGCTGCCACGAATCCGGTTGCTGGGCGATCTCGCGCGCGGTGTGTTCCGCCTTGCACTGTTGCAGGGTGGATGTATCGATTTTCAGGGTGTTATACATCGTTTTAATCCTGTACTACTGCTTCCAGCAGGCGTTGGCATAGGCTGCGGTGACCTGGCGGATGTGCGCCTTGACCAGCGCGCGGGGGTTATTGTCAACACAGCCATCGCGGACCTGTTGATACTCTTGCGGGAAAAATTGACTGAGCAGCGGCAGTGGAATCGGTGCGCCAGCAAGGTTGTCCAGCAGTTTGTGTACCGCTTGCTTGACCGCGCTGTCGGGCCAGTAATAGCGGATGCGGTCGCTGTAGCTGAAGCGTCGGTACAGAGGGAGTTTTTCCTCTGCGACTTCGTAAAAACTTTTCCAGTAACGGGGTTCCGCCTGCATGCGCTCTTCGCATACGGCGCGCAGGTTGGATTTTTTCTCAATGCCCGGAAGTTCATCCTCGATATAGCTGAGCGCGAACAGAGCCTCACGCAGCGCGAAGGTCAGCTGTGGTCCGACCTTGAGAATAGCGAAGTGGTCACGCACCAGTTGCTGGTAGCTCTCTTCGGTCTGGTAATCGGTGGAGTGCGCCTCGAAGGCGATGCCGCCGGTTTCCTGCGCGAGGGCTTTGAGAGGAAGTGCTTTTTGCGGCTGGTAGTCGATCACTGCAGTGTGGTCGAACTCCACACCCGGCTGCACCACCAGGCCGATTACCCGCGACCAGGCATCAATGAGATCGCGGCGGGCGAACGCATTTTTATGCAACTCGATGGTATTGCGCGCGTGGGCCGGCTGGGTCACTTCCAGTTCGGTAATTTCCTCCCTGGCGCCGCCGGGCGGCGGTACTTCGGTACCGATCACATACGCGATCTGCCCCGACTTCCCCGCGCGCCATGCCGCGTCCTCGGCGGCACGGCACAGGTCCGCGGCGCGCTCGGCAATAATCTCGTCCGCCAGCGGCAGGGCGTCGTCGGCGCAGGGCATGCTGCAATCCAGATGGATCTTGGTGAAGCCGGCGCTCACATAGGCATCGATCAGGTCGCGGGCCTTGGCCATCGCCTGCTCAGCGGGCTCATTCTGCCAGCACACTGGGCCCAGGTGATCGCCGCCGAGAATGATGCGGCTGGTTTCCAGTCCGCAGCGGCTGGCCAGTGTCATCACATAATCGTAAAAATCCGCAGGCTGCATGCCGGTGTAGCCACCAAACTGGTTCACCTGGTTGGCGGTGGCCTCAATCAGGATTGGCGAGCCATCCGCCAGTGCCTGCTCCATCGCGGCTTCCAGCACCAGGCCGTGGGCGGAGCAGATGGCATAGATGCCTTTCGGCGCGCCTTCCAGATTTGCTCTCATCAATTCTTGCAGCATGTTGAATCCTTATTGTGTGTGACCATTTTCAATGGCTGCGGGAGGGTTATTCAGTCGACGATAACGACCTTTACTCCAGCCTCGCTCAGTGCCTCGTGAAAGGCATCCGGAATGCCGCTGTCGGTAATCAGGATGTCGATATCACTGAAGTCACAGATTTTGTGTACCCCGGAGCGCTTGAATTTGGAGGAGTCGGTTACCGCGATCACCTTCCGTGCCACCTTGCACATCAAGCGGTTCAGGTTGGCCTCGTATTCGAAGTGGGTGGTGATCCCGCCCTGGAAATCGATGCCGTCCACGCCGAGGAAAACCTTGTCGAAGTGATAGCACTGCAGCGCGTCTTCCGCGGCGCGGCCGTAAAACGACAGGGATTTTTTGCGCAGGGTGCCGCCGGTCATTAGCACTTCCACCCCTTCCGCATCCGCCAGTTTCTGGGCCACGTTGAGGCCATTGGTCATCACCACCAAACGCCGGAAGTGGTGCAGCTGGCTGGCGATCTCGGCGGTGGTGGTGCCGGAATCCAGAATGATGGTGTCCTGCTCGTGGATTTCGCGCGCGGCGGCTGCGGCAATGCGGCGCTTGATATCCAGGTGTTCGGTCACCTTTTCCCGCACCGATAGTTCCTGGCTCACGCGACTGCTGGCAACGGCGCCGCCGCGGGTACGTACCAACAGACCCTTTTGATGCAGGTAGTTGAGGTCGCCGCGGATGGTTACCGTCGAAACGCCATATCTCTCCGCCAGGTCCGGCACCTCCACGCGCCCCGCATCTACGGTCGCCTGAACGATGTCGTGCCTGCGTTCTATGGTGTTGGTGGTCATGGGACATCCTTCGTGAAATCGTTCGGTCATTCTATGAAACTTTCACAAGCTTTCAAAACAAATTTTATTTTCGAAAACTTTCATTTCCTTAAATGGTATATATATCAGTAGGTTAGATGTTGAAAGTTGTGCAAATCACAATGTGACGGCTTTTGTAATGAAAGTTTTCGAAGCATTTTTTGGTTGAACGGGTAGTTTCGCTTGGTTATTGTCCAAACCCAGACAACACCGCCCAACGAATACCGCTTAGCTGGAGCCGAGGTAAACAATAAATGAGCGAAATCAATCGTCGAAAGTTTCTGAAAGCCGGTCTTACCGTCGCGGCGGCAGCTACTGCCGCGGGCTGTGCCACCGGTGCCACTAAAGACAACAACCTGCTGAGCCCCAAGGGGCAGAAGTCGGTGATGGGCTTGACCGTAGCGCCCATGGATACCGTGCGGGTTGGCTTTATCGGTGTCGGCGAGCGCGGTGTGGGTGCGGTGCAGCACTTCTGCAATCTGGAAGGTGTCGAGATCAAGGGCATCTGCGATACAGATCAGCAGGTGCTGGATCGGGCCGTCAACCTGGTGGTTGCGAAAGGACTGCCTAAGCCGGCGGCCTACGGCAAGGACGAGCACGCTTACCGCGACCTGCTGTCCCGCGATGACATCGACATTGTGATCATCTCCACCCCGTGGCGCTGGCACACGCCGATGGCGGTGGACACCATGCTGAGCGGCAAGCACGCCATGGTGGAAGTGCCTGCGGCCATGGATCTCGAGGAGGCCTGGCAGCTGGTCGATACCGCAGAGAAGACGCAGAAGAACTGCATGATGCTGGAGAACGTCTGCTACGGACGCGAAGAGCTGATGGCCCTCAACATGGTACGCATGGGGTTGTTCGGCGACCTGCTGCACGGCGAAGCGGCGTATATCCACGAGCTGCGCTGGCAGATGAAGGAGCTGAACCGCAAGACCGGTTCCTGGCGCACCAAGTGGCACGCGCTGCGCGATGCCAACCTCTACCCCACCCACGGCCTCGGCCCTGTCGCCCAGTACATGAACATCAACCGCGGCGACCGCTTTGACTACCTGACCTCCATGAGCAGCCCGGCAATCGGCCGTGCCGCCTACGCCAAGCGCGAATTCCCGGCGGACCACCAGCGCAACCAGCTCAAATACATCGCCGGTGATATCAACACCAGCATGATCAAGACTGTGCAGGGCCGCACCATCATGGTCCAGCACGACACCACCACACCGCGCCCCTACAGCCGCCACAACCTGATCCAGGGAACCAACGGTGTGTTCGCCGGTTTCCCGAATCGCATTGCGCTGGAAGAGGGCGGTCGCGAGAGCTACCACGAGTGGGATTACGACATGGAGTACTGGTACGACAAGTACGACCACCCGCTGTGGCGCCGTATGGGTAAGGAAGCGGAGCGCAACGGCGGCCACGGTGGCATGGACTTCCTGATGTTCTGGCGCATGGTCTACTGCCTGCGCAATGGCCAGCCACTGGACCAGGACGTATATGACGCAGCGGCCTGGTCGGCGGTTACGCCGCTGTCCGAAGCCTCGGTAAAGGATCGCGGCAACAGCAAGGATTTCCCGGACTTTACGCGCGGCGCGTGGAAGACCGGTACACCGCTCGGCGTTGTGAGCTGACGGCGCGGCGGGCACTGCCCGCCACAAAACCCCGGGCCGGCAACGGCCCAATTCACTCTGTAATGAAATGCATATTCACCTGAAAACGGTGAAGGGGCCGCTGTACGCCTGCAGTTTGTGCGCTGTGCCCGAGTACGACCTTCTACACAACAATAATGCGGGGAAGATGAACCATGATTAATGTGAAGAGAAATACCCTCAGTCTGGTGATCGGTGCACTGGCAATGGCTTCTCAGGCCATGGCCCAGGATGTTGAAAACCAGGAGGCAAAGGATGTTGTCGAGTCGGGTGCGGGCGAAACGGTTGAAGAAGTTCAGGTAACCGGTATTCGCGGCAGTATCAAAACCTCCCTCGATATCAAGCGCGATTCCGTCAACGTGGTGGACTCGATCGTGGCCGAGGATATCGGCAAGTTCCCGGACCAGAATATTGCCGAAGCGTTGCAGCGCATGAGCGGTATCACCATCACCCGCAATGGCGGTGAAGGTCAGCGAGTAACTGTGCGCGGTCTCGGTGGCGACTACAACGTAACCACCATCAACGACCGCCGCATGGCTTCCGAGCACAGCAGTCGGGATTTCAACTACGACCTGATCGCGGCGGAGCTGTTAAAGGGCGTTGAGGTTTACAAATCCCCGGTGGCGCAAACCCAGGAAGGCGGCATCGGCTCGGTCATCAATATCCGCACCCGCCGCCCGATGGATTTTGCCGGGCCGGTAGTGCAAGGCTCGGTGAAGGGCATTTATGAAGACCGCACCGAAGAAATGAATCCGCAGGCTTCTTTCCTGCTCAGCAACACCTTCCTCGACGGCAAGTTCGGTGCACTGTTTACCGCGGTCTACTCCGAGCGCACCCTGCGTACCGACGGCTACGAGGGTGAAGGTTTCTACAACGAAGCGGACGAAGACTGGATCACCGTGCGCCAGGATGTGAATGGCGATGGCGAGTTCGATCCGGCGGTGGACAACGAGTACGGCACCATCATTCCGGGCTATGTGCGTTACACCAACTGGCAGGACACCCGCGAGCGTATCGGCGCGAGCCTGGCACTGCAGTGGCGCCCGCGCGACGACATCGAAGTGAACTTCGACAGCCTGTATTCCTCCTACACCACCAATGGTGAGGAATACCAGATTTCGTTTGTCACCTACGACGAAGACTGGACGCCGGGTATTCCGAATGTAACCGACCTCGGCTTCAACGACGAGGGTTTGGTGAACTCCCTGACCCTTGCCGATGGCGCGATGGCGGAATTGCTGAACACCTCGCTGCCGCGCGAAACCGAGACCTTCCAGCTCGGCACCAATGTCGCCTGGGATGTGACCGATAGCCTGACACTGGCGGTGGACGTCTCCCACTCCCAGTCCGTCAATACGAACGATGGCGACAACCGCTACATTGTGGCCCGCGGCTTCGTGGATGAAATTCGCATCGATCAGTCGGGCGGCAACCTGCTGCCGGATATCACCATGACCCCGGCGCTGTCCCACGAATCCCCGTTCGGTGCGCACTATAGCTACAACTACGGCGATGAGATTGCCGACAAGGTTTCCGAGTTCCGCTTTGACGGATCCTGGAAGCCGGAAATCGCAGTGGTGTCGTCCGTGGACTTCGGCATGAACTTCGGCAAGCAGACCAAGGATCGGGAGTCCTACCGTTCTGCGAACCCGTCCATTTTCAGCAACGCCGGCGCCCAGTTTGATCGCTATCCTGAGTACACCCCGGATATGTCTGCGGCGGAAAATATTGGTGGCTTTGATTTGTTCCGCCTACCGGCAGATATTCTGGTCGCGCCGCGCTTTGACAATTTCCTCGACGGCGAAGCCGGCAAACACCCGGCGCCCTGGGCCAGTTTTGACTACGACAAACTGTTCGCGTTTTACCAGAGCATCAGCCCGGAAGCCGCCAATGACCTGATTGCTGCTCAGTATCGTCCCAATGATTCCTACCAGGTTGGTGAAGAAACCCTGGCGGTGTATTTGCAGACGGATCTGGAAAGTGAGCTGATGGGGCTGCCCTACACCCTTAATCTGGGCGTGCGCGCCATCCAGACCTCGGTAACCAGCTCGGGCTTCTCGCTCGATCCGGGTGCGGTACGGTTCGAGCCAAATACGGATCCGGATTCCGCACAGGAATTGCTGTATGTGGGTGATGTATCGGATTACCAGTACGAAACCGAAGTCGACGACTCCTATACCGATGTACTGCCGAGCCTGAACTTCAAGTGGGAACTGCGTGACGACGTTGTTTACCGCTTCAGTGCGGCCAAGGTCATCACCCGTCCCAGTATCGATTCACTCAAGGCCTACAGCTACCTGAATCTCCGGGAGTATGAACTCTACGCCTCCAATCCGGGTTTGGAACCCATGCGCGCGAACCAGCTGGATACCGGCTTGGAGTGGTATTTCTCCGACTACGGCGCGCTGACCGGCTCTCTGTTCTTCAAGGACATCGCATCGTTCACGGAGTACGGCCGCAACGGCACCCGCATTATCGATGGCTATGAATTTGACGTTTACAGCTCCATCAATGGCGACGAGGGTGCGGAAATACGCGGTGTGGAAGTGGCTTACCAGCAGGCCTTCACCGACATGCTCCCCGGAATCTGGGATGGCCTGGGTATGCAGCTGAACTACACCTATGTGGACAGTGAGTACGAAAATGCCGAGCGCCGCGAAGCCGGACTGCCGTTCGCAGGCATGCCGAAGAACTCCTACAACGCGGTGGTCTACTACGAGCGCGATGGTATCCAGGCGCGCCTGGCGTACAACTGGCGCGGCAAGGTCATGGTTAATGCCGAAGACTGGGGTGGCCCGCGCTGGGATGCGGACTACGGCCAGTACGACTTCAGTGCCGCGTACGACTTGAATGACAACGTGAACCTGCAATTCAGCATCAACAACCTGACCAATGAGCGCAGCTGGAGTTACATCGCCAGGCCGGATCAGGTGGCGGGATTGAATCGCTTCGGTCGTTTGTTCAACTTCGGCGTTAGCGCCAACTTCTAACTCTCCTCTCGTTGCCCGGTTCTGATGAGCCGGGCCTTTTTTCATTTGGTTCCCGGGGGTTGATGTGAGTACTGCAACCGTACAACAAGCGGCTATCGGCACACGCCATAGCAGCCTGCTGCCGATGGCGATTATCGGAACGCTGTTTTTTATTTTCGGATTTGTGACCTGGCTGAATGGCTCGCTAATTCCGTTTCTGAGAATCCTGTGCGACCTGAATGAATTCCAGGCCTTTTTCGTCACCTTTGTGTTTTACATCGCCTACACGGTGATGGCCCTGCCGATGTCACTGATCCTGCGGAAAACCGGTTACCGCAATGGCATGGCCATCGGTCTTGGGATCATGGGAGCCGCTGCGCTGATTTTTATCCCCGCCGCACAGACCGGCAGTTTCGGTGTTTTCCTGCTGGCGCTGTTCGGGCTGGGGGCCGGGCTTACGATTCTGCAGACCGCTTCAAATCCTTATGTGGTGAAGGTGGGGCCGGTGGAGAGTGCCGCGACTCGTATTGCCATCATGGGCATCATCAACAAGAGCGCCGGCGTGCTGGCGCCGCTCGCATTTACCGCGTTGGTGCTGTCGGGCCTGTCTGACTTCAACTCGCAAGCGGTGGCTTCCCTCGAAGGCGAAGCGCGCGCGGCACTGCTGGATAGCGTTGCCAACCGCCTGATCATGCCCTACGTCTACATGGCTGGACTGCTGTTTCTGCTGGTGGGGCTGGTGAAGTTTTCCGGCCTGCCGGAAATCGAGGAAGACACTGCCGCTGATAGCGAAGCGCGCTCCGGTGTATGGCAGTTTCCCCAGGTGGTACTGGGTGCGCTGGCACTGTTTGCCTATGTGGGAGTGGAAGTTATCGCCGGTGACACCATCGGGCTTTACGGCGAAGAGCTGGGGGTGGCGAATTTCGCTTCGCTGACGTCCTATACCATGGTGTTTATGGTGGTGGGTTATCTGCTGGGGGTAGTGTGTATTCCGCGTTGGATCTCCCAGCAGCAGGCCCTTACCGGTTCTGCCATTGCCGGCAGCCTGTGTGTACTCGGGGTACTGTTCAGCTCTGCCGAGAGCAGTGTGATGGCGGGCGCGCTGTGGGGCTGGAGCGGAATTCCCATGGTTCCCGATACCATATTTTTTGTGGCCCTGATGGGGCTGGCACACGCGCTGGTATGGCCCACGGTGTGGCCACTGGCGCTTGAAGGCCTGGGTAAATTTACCGCCCAGGGTTCTGCGCTGCTTATCATGGGCATTGCTGGTGGTGCGATTGTTCCGCTGGTTTTCGGCAAGCTCGCGGCGGTGTCCGGTACCGTGCTCAATGGTTACTGGGTAGCGCTGCCCTGTTATCTGTTTATCCTGTTTTATGCGCTGAAAGGGCACCGGATACGCAGTTGGTGAAGCTTGGCTGCGGCATGACGTGAAGGCTCCTGAAATAAAAAAGCCCTCCTGTGGAGGGCTTTTTTGTGGGCGATTTTTACCGATCAGAAATCTGCCTGGCAATCCCGCGTCATATTCTCGACGCGATCCGCGTGCACGATGAGGTTGTCTTCGATACGCACGCCGCCGAAGGGGCGCAGTTTTTCCACCTTGTCCCAATTCACTTCGTCCGCCAGCTGGGACTCCTTGAGGTCGGCCAGCAGGCTGTCGATAAAGTACAGACCGGGCTCGATGGTGAACACCTGGTTTTCCTCGATAGTGCGCGTGGTGCGCAGGAACGGATACTCACTGGGGGGCGGGGTCTTGCCGCCTTCCGGTGCGGTCTGGTGACCGCCCACATCGTGTACCTGCAGGCCGAGGAAGTGGCCGAGGCCGTGGGGCATAAAGGTGCCGGTCAGGCCGGATTCCACCGCGCTTTCCGGGGAGGTCTTGATCACGCCGAACTGCTGCAGCAACTGGCCGATCTTCAGGTGGCACTCGCGGTGCAACTCGATGTAGGACGCACCCGGTTTCAGGCCGGCTACCAGCTCCTTCTCCTTCTCGTGCATCGCACGGACCAGGTCCGCAAACTCGCCATTGCGGTAGGCGTAACTGCGGGTGATGTCGGCGGCGTAACCATTACAGTCAGCACCGGCGTCGATCAGGAAGCTGCGGCGCTCGCTTTCCGGCAGCGGTTCGGTACCGAGATGGGTGTAGTGCAGGATCGCGCCGTGCTCGTTCAGGCCTACGATATTGCCGTAGGGCAGGCGACCTTCACCCTGGCCGGCGGCCTTCATGTAGGCAATGTTGATCTCGAATTCGCTGGCACCCGCACGGAACGCATCTTCCGCGGCTTTGTGCGCGCGCACCGCAATACGGTTGGCTTCACGCAGGCATTCCATTTCGTAGGGGGTCTTGTAGGCGCGCGCCCAGTGCAGGCGGTCGATCAGGTGCTGCGGGTTGCGCTCACCGATGTCCCAGCCTTCCAGCTTCGCGGTCTCGCCGATAAACGCGGCGTCTTCACCGGACAGGAATGCCTTGGCTTCGTCCGGCTTGGCCAGCAGCTCGATATCGTACTCGTCACTCCAGAAGGTCTGCGGTGCGGGCGGCACGTAGTGCCAGAAGTCCACCGGGCGGTAGAACAGCAGCTTGGGCTTCTGCCCGCGGCGGTAGACCACCCAGCAGTTGGGGTTATCGGTGACCGGGACCAGGGCCTTGAACTGCGGGTTTACCCGGAACGGATAGTAGTTGTCGTCCAGAAACTGTACCGAGGGCGCGCCGCTGAACACGTTGAGGGTCTCGAAACCGCACTGGTCGAGGATCTCGTCGTAGCGCTTGCGCAGGGTGGCCATGTGTTCACTGAAGAGTAGCTTGTCCATAAAGTCCCTGAATTGGTCAAATAACGGTCTGTTTGACGGGTAGATTTAGGCACATAGTGTATAGTCAGCGAACTGAATAATTAGTCTGATTTTGGCTTATGGAAAAGAAGATACTGCTGACGGACTGCCCGGACGACAAAGGGCTGATCGCGAAAATCACCAACATCTGCTACAAGCACCAGCTCAACATCACCAAGAACGACGAGTTTGTTGACCGCGCCCAGGGCCGGTTTTTCATGCGCACCGCGTTGGAAGGGAACTTCAACGATGCCACGCTGCTGGAAGACCTGGACATGGCGCTGCCGGCGGGG
Source organism: Microbulbifer sp. (assembly GCF_036563125.1). Lineage (GTDB taxonomy): Bacteria > Pseudomonadota > Gammaproteobacteria > Pseudomonadales > Cellvibrionaceae > Microbulbifer. The sequence goes on along the minus strand of NZ_DATCMV010000118.1, from coordinate 823 downwards.
GCCGAGCGCCGGCTGGTGGCCAGTGGGCGCAAACGCGTGGTGTTGATGGTTACCAAAGAGGCCCACTGCCTCGGCGATATCCTGATGAAGTGCTACTCCGGCGCACTGGATGTGGAGATCGCCGCGGTGGTTGGTAACCACAACAACCTGCAGTCACTGGTGGAGAAGTTCGAGATCCCGTTCCACTGGCTTCCCGCCGAAGGGATGGCACGGGAACAGCACGAAGAGCAGGTGATGGCACTGGTGGACAGTTACCAGCCGGATTACCTGATCCTCGCCAAGTACATGCGTGTGCTCACCCCACAATTGGTGGCCCACTACAGCAAGCGCATCATCAACATCCACCACTCTTTCCTACCGGCATTTATCGGAGCCAAACCCTATCTGCAGGCGTTTGAACGCGGTGTAAAAATCATCGGCGCTACCGCGCACTTTGTAACCGACGATCTCGATGAAGGGCCCATCATCGAACAGGATGTGATCCATGTGGACCACGGCTATTCTGCGGAAGATATGGCTGCTGCAGGTCGCGATGTGGAAAAGCAGGTGTTGAGTCGCGCGTTGCAGCTGGTGCTTGAGGAACGGGTGTTCATTCATGGCAACCGCACGGTAGTGTTCAAATAAAGCGGCGCAAATACTGATCCAATTGATCGCCAATCGCGTAGAGATACGCTGTCGTCCGTCAGTGTGGAATCCGTCCATGCGTTTTCTGGGCGTCGCTTTATGGGGTAACTTTTCATGCTTGGCGAATACAGCATTCCGCTGGTGGTGCTTTCCTATGTGATCTCTGTGCTCGGTTCCTTTGCCGCACTGCAACTGGTAA
>NZ_DATCMV010000094.1:0-5868 GCF_036563125.1 Microbulbifer sp. | reverse complement strand
CTTCAAGGGAGTAATTTCGGCCTTAACAGTCGTTCTGCAGCAGGTCTTTGGTCTGCCGGATACGCTGCTGGCGCTCTTCCTCTGCGAGCACCCGGTAGTTCCCATTTGCATCGACTTCGCGCACCCTTGGGCGGGCCTGGAGTTCCTGCAGGCGGGCCTGGGCATTGCGACAGCGCAGCTCGCGGGCTGCCATCTCTGCGGCACGCGCTTGCGCTTGCTTTGCCGATTGATCGTCGTCGGTTTTCGGCTGCGATTCAGGTGTACTTTCCGAATTACCGCTATCAGCTGCTTCAGTGGCCAACTTGCGTTCAGCTATCTGTGCATTCTGCTCCTGCTGCCATTGCTTGAAGCGGTCGGACTTGGGGGCCTTGACGACTTCCACCTGCTCCCGCTTCGGCGGTTGCGAGCCAAAGTGTACTACCCCGTTTTCATCCACCCATTTGTAGATGCCGTCTGCCTGAACCGTTGCCGCCAATCCTATGCCGAGGATCAGGGTTGCAATGACGCTGCGCATGAAGGAACTGCCTTGTGTTGTTGTCTGTGTTGTGCCCGCAGTGGCTAACACTACCGTATTGCGCGCAACTTGTAAGTCCCGATTGTAACGGGCTGCGGGGGATAACTCGCGACGGGGTTAACAGTTTGTTCTACAGGATTCAGGCTTGCGGTTTGAACTGTGCTCAAAACCCCGCTCCATAATGGAGCAAAACTCTCTTCTTCTATTGACACCCAAGGCTCAAGCTGGACAATTTGTTGTTCTCTCGGCGAAGTAGATGCCACCACAACACCCCTGTGGTTCGCATGCGCTCTCCGGTGGGTTAAGCGCCCACCACCTCCTGTCGAGGAGGCCCTCCCCATCTGGAGGCCTTGGCACCTGCACCCCGGATCTCTCAATGATTTCTGCCGGTCGGGTTCCGCGCAATTTGGTGTACCCGTGAAGCTATCCTAAAAAACGGGCTAAATCTGCGTTTAAGGCTGATATTTATCACGCTTTTCCTTTAGAATCGCCATCTGGCTTTCGCGCTACATGGTTTTCTGTGGCCTGTGGATGATGCAGGTCCTAAGAATTGGGAAATTTTGAGGGGGCTCAAGTGGAATTACTCTCCGGCGGCGATATGTTGGTTCGCGCGCTGCAGGATGAAGGGGTAGACCTGATATTCGGTTACCCTGGCGGTTCGGCACTGCATATTTACGATGCCATCTTTCGCCAGAAGGGCATCAAGCATGTGCTGGTGCGTCACGAGCAGGGCGCCACGCACGCTGCGGACGGTTATGCCCGCGCCACCGGCAAGACCGGTGTGGTGCTGGTGACCTCCGGTCCCGGTGCCACCAATGCCATCACCGGCATTGCCACCGCCTACATGGATTCCATCCCAATGGTGGTGATTTCCGGTCAGGTGCCTTCCGACAAGATTGGCGAAGATGCCTTCCAGGAAACCGACATGGTCGGTTGCTCGCGGCCGATCGTGAAACACAGTTTCCTGGTGAAGAACGCCGAAGACATTCCCGAGGTCGTAAAGAAGGCCTTCTATATTGCTTCCACCGGCCGCCCCGGCCCGGTAGTGATCGATATCCCCAAGGATGTCACCAATCCGGTGGATCGTTTTCCGTACAAATATCCGGAAAAACTGCGCATGCGCTCCTATACCCCGGCGGGCAAAGGCCACACCGGCCAGATCCGCAAGGCGGTTGCGCTGCTGCTGTCTGCCAAGCGCCCGGTTATCTACGCCGGCGGTGGGGTGGTGCAGGGGGATGGCGCGGATCTGCTGACCGCGCTTGCCCAGCACCTGAACTTCCCGGTAACCAATACCCTGATGGGGCTCGGTGCCTATCCGGGTACCGACAAGCGCTTCCTTGGTATGTTGGGCATGCACGGTACCTTCGAGGCCAATACCGCAATGCACCACGCGGACGTGATTCTTGCGGTGGGTGCGCGCTTTGATGACCGGGTTACCAACACCCCGGGCAAGTTCTGTCCCGGAGCCAAAGTTATCCACATCGACGTGGACCCGGCATCCATTTCCAAAACCATCACTGCCGATGTGCCCATCGTGGGTACGGTGCAGTCTGTTTTGAAGGAAATGCTGGAGATGCTCAAGGCATCCCGGGAGATGCCGGATCAGTCCGCGATTGTGGATTGGTGGCGCCAGATCGACGACTGGCGCGAGCGTCATGGTCTCTACACGGCTCCCCGTTACCGCACCGATGGCGACATGATCATGCCGCAGGAAGTGATTCGCGCGGTGCACGAGATCACCAAGGGCGATGCGTATGTAACCTCCGACGTCGGTCAGCACCAGATGTTTGCCGCGCAGTACTATCTGTTCGACAAGCCCCGTCGCTGGATCAACTCCGGTGGCCTCGGCACCATGGGCTTTGGCCTGCCGGCGGCGCTGGGGGTGAAAATGGCATTCCCGGATTCTGAAGTTGTGTGCGTGACCGGTGAAGGCAGTATCCAGATGTGTATCCAGGAACTGTCCACTGCGACCCAGTATCACCTGCCGGTAAAGATTCTGTGTCTGAACAACCAGGCTCTGGGGATGGTGAAGCAGTGGCAGGAAATGCAGTACGAAGGTCGCCTGTCCAACAGTGTGTATGAAGAGTCCCTGCCGGACTTCATCAAGCTGGCTGAAGCCTATGGCCATCTGGGTATGAAGATCGAGCATCGCGACGAGCTGCACGGCAAGCTGGCCGAGGCCTTCGCGATCAAGGATCGCACCGTGTTTATCGATGTTTACGTAGATCCGACCGAGCACGTCTACCCCATGCAGGTAATGCCGAATGGCTCCATGCGGGATATGTGGCTCAGCAAGACGGAACGGACGTAAAGGGAGGTAAACAAAATGCGCAGAATCATTTCAGTTCTGATGGAGAACGAACCCGGTGCGTTGTCGCGGGTAGTGGGCCTGTTTTCCCAGCGAGGCTACAACATTGAAAGTCTCACTGTAGCGCCTACTGAGGATGCGACCTTGTCGCGTCTGACGCTGACCACCATCGGGGACGACCACAAGATCGAACAGATCACCAAGAATCTGAACAAGTTGATCGATGTGGTTAAGCTGGTGGACCTCACCGAAGGTTCGCACATCGAGCGCGAGTTGCTTCTGGTTAAGGTGCGCGCGACCGGTGCCCAGCGGGATGAAGTCAAACGCAGTGTGGACATCTTCCGCGGCCAGATCGTCGATGTCACCAGCAATATGTACACGGTGCAGGTGGCCGGTACCAGTGAAAAACTGGACGCTTTCTTACAGGCACTGGGTGAGCACACCATTATGGAAGTGGTTCGCACCGGTGTCTCGGGGATCGCCCGCGGCGAGAAAGTTCTCAGTATTTGAACGTCGAACCCACAGTGAATTCATCTGTGCTGAGCAAGCAGCGCGGAATGACCTTTTAAAGTACTTAAAGCAGGAAGTAAGTTATGCAAGTTTATTACGATAAAGATTGTGACCTCTCTCTGATCAAATCCAAAACCGTCGCCATCGTAGGCTATGGTTCCCAGGGACACGCCCACGCGAACAACCTGAAAGACTCTGGTGTGAATAATGTGGTTGTCGGTCTGCGCAAGGGTTCCGCATCCTGGGCCAAGGCAGAAAAGGCCGGTCTGCGTGTTGCCGAAGTGGCCGATGCGGTTAAAGATGCCGACGTGGTGATGATCCTGGCTCCGGATGAATACCAGGCTGCGGTTTACCGTGAGCAGGTTGCTCCGAACCTGAAGGCGGGCGCTGCCCTGGCATTCGCGCACGGTTTCAACATTCACTTTGAACTGATCCAGCCGCCGCAAGATGTGGACGTGATCATGATCGCCCCGAAAGGCCCGGGTCACACTGTACGCTCCACTTACATGGAAGGGGGCGGTGTCCCGACCCTGATCGCCGTATACCAGAACGCTTCTGGCAATGCTAAAGAGCTGGCGCTGTCCTACGCTTCCGCCAATGGCGGCGGTCGCTCCGGTATCATCGAAACCAACTTCCGTGAAGAAACCGAAACCGATCTGTTCGGTGAGCAGGCGGTACTCTGTGGTGGTGTTTCCGCGCTGGTGCAGGCTGGCTTCGAAACCCTGACTGAGGCCGGCTACGCGCCGGAAATGGCGTACTTCGAATGTCTGCACGAGCTTAAACTGATCGTCGACCTGATGTATCAGGGTGGCATCGCGGATATGCGCTACTCTATCTCCAATACCGCAGAGTACGGCGACTATGTCACCGGCCCGCGCATTGTTACCGAAGAGACCAAGGCGGAAATGAAGCGCGTTCTGAAAGATATTCAGACCGGTAAATTCGCCAAGGACTTCATGCTGGAGTCCCTCGCAGGTCAGCCCCGCCTGAAAGCTGAGCGTCGCATCGGCAGTGAGCACCAGATTGAAGAGGTTGGTGCCAAGCTGCGCGCAATGATGCCCTGGATCAAGGCGAACAAGATCATCGACAAGACCGAAGGCAACAGCTGACCGCTGGGCTTTGGTTGAAAAGGCGGCGGGACCTATCGGTCCCGCCGCCTTTTTTTTTGCTGGCGCGTCACTGTACACTCTCAGGCATACAAACCTCACAGGATTTTGGAAGGAAGCTGTATGAGCGAAAAACAGGAAGGTCCGGGATCAGAAAGCCCGCGCGTCGAGGAGGAGATCCGCCTGCCGGTCGATGAGCATATCGAAGAGGAGGTATCGGCCACTGGTAAAAAGGTCCGGGCCAAAGGTGTCTATCTCCTGCCCAACCTGATTACTACTGGTGCTCTGTTCAGTGGTTTTTATGCGATCGTTGCCGGAATGGGAGGTAACTTCGAAGCTGCGGCAATCGCGATTTTTGCCGCCATGATCCTGGATGGACTGGACGGTCGGGTGGCCCGTCTGACAGACACCCAGAGCGCGTTTGGCGTTCAGTACGATTCGCTTTCCGACATGGTGTCGTTTGGGTTGGCACCGGCGCTGGTGGTATTTAGTTGGGGGCTAGGGCCTCTCGGCAAGCTTGGATGGGCGGCAGCGTTCCTTTACGCCGCGTGCGCGGCGTTGCGACTTGCGCGTTTTAATACCCAGGTAGATACCGTTGATAAGGGGGTATTTATCGGGCTTGCCAGCCCGACAGCTGCGGCCATTGTTGCCAGCATGGTGTGGGCGGGGCACGACGCGGAAGTCGGCACCGGTCTCGCCATCGTCGCGGCACTGGTAACCGTAGCTGCGGGTATGTTGATGGTTTCCAATTTCCATTACTCGAGCTTTAAGAAGTTGGACTTCAAGGGTCGTGTTCCCTTCGTCATGTTGCTGGTTATCATCCTTGTGTTCAGTCTGGTGACCATTGATCCACCAAGAGTGTTGTTAGTGATCGCGGTCATTTACACCTTTTCGGGGCCTGTAATGTGGGCCTGGAAGGGCGTGCGGGAGCGGCGCAAGGCTCAGCTGCAGTCTGAACCGTCACAGTCAGCAGTCGTCGACAAGGATGATGAGAAAAGCTGAGCTCGGTACCACTAGTTAACCCCGTCTGAACTTGTCCGGCCGAGTAATTCCGAACTTGGCCGGACTTCCCTCTCTCGCTTTTGGCAATTTCTCCCCGCCAGACTACTCTTGAAAGATTCCCCGGCTAACTGCAGGGCGGCCCATGGCGTAGGGTGTTTATCGCCATAAAATGAGTGACTGCAAGGGCTGTGAACTTTTTTCAAAAAAGTGCTTGCAGGGCAGGGGGTGGATTCGTATAGTTCGCGCCCTCGCCGCTGCAGAGGTGGCGAGAACGGCAAGATAGGTTGTTGATTTTCAAGGGGTTTCCCCTGGTGAACGAAAGTCAAAAAACAGCTTGCCAAGCGAGAGTGGCTCGATATAATGCGCGCCCTTCTCGAGATCACCGAGAGGTGGTCAGCGCTTCGAAAGACCTTGATTTGTAAGGGTTT
>NZ_DATCMV010000167.1:0-58575 GCF_036563125.1 Microbulbifer sp. | reverse complement strand
GTAAATATCCCCGTGGCGATTTTCATCTGGCTGATGATCTACCCGATGATGGTGCAGGTGGATTTTGCCTCCATCCGTGACATTGGCAAAAAACCCAAAGGCCTGCTGCTGACACTGGTGATGAACTGGCTGGTGAAACCCTTCACCATGGCCGCCCTGGGCTGGCTGTTTTTTCGCGTTATTTTTGCCGACCTGGTGGACCCGCAGACCGCCACCGAATATATCGCCGGCATGATCCTGCTCGGTGTCGCGCCGTGTACCGCGATGGTGTTCGTGTGGAGCCAGCTGACCCGCGGTGATGCCAACTACACCCTGGTGCAGGTATCGGTGAACGACATCATCATGATTTTTGCGTTTGCCCCCATCGCCGCGTTTCTTTTGGGGGTCAGCGATGTGACGGTACCCTGGGATACACTGCTGCTGTCGGTGCTGTTGTATGTGGTGATTCCGCTGGTTGCCGGCATCCTGACCCGCCGCGCGCTGGACTCAAACTCGGATCACTCGCGCCTGAATCACTTCCTGGAAACCGTCAAACCGATTTCCATTGCCGGCCTGCTGGCGACGGTGGTGCTGCTGTTCGGGTTCCAGGCGGAAACCATTCTCGCGAAACCGCTGGCCATCGTGCTGATCGCGATTCCGCTGCTGATCCAGACCTACGGCATTTTTGCCATTTCCTATGGCGCCGCCCGTGCGATGAAGCTGCCGCACAACATCGCGGCGCCGGGCTGCATGATCGCCACTTCGAATTTTTTCGAACTGGCGGTCGCGGTGGCGATTTCCCTGTTTGGCCTCAACTCCGGCGCCGCGCTGGCCACGGTGGTGGGGGTGCTGGTGGAAGTGCCGGTGATGCTGAGCCTGGTGGCGTTTGCCAACAAAACCCGTCACTACTTTGAGGAGTGAGTTGTGTCCTTGAACGAATTGCCGAACATCGATGCCGAATGCCTGCAACCGATTGACGAGGAGAAACTGTTCTCCGCCGAGCGCACACCGGCACCGCCCAAAATTCTGCTGTTGTACGGCTCCCTGCGACAGCGCTCGTTCAGCCGCCTGGCGACGGAAGAGGCTGCGCGTATCCTGGAATTCTTCGGTGCGGAAACCCGCACCTTCAATCCCTCCGGATTACCGCTGCCGGACGATGCGGCAGAAGATCATCCCAAGGTGCAGGAGCTTCGCGCGCTGGCCCAGTGGTGCGATGGCATGGTGTGGTGCAGTCCGGAGCGCCACGGTGCCATGACCGGCATCATGAAGGCGCAGATCGACTGGATCCCGCTGGCGATGCAGGGCATCCGCCCCACCCAGGGCAAGACACTGGCGGTGATGCAGGTCAGTGGCGGTTCGCAGTCGTTCAATGCGGTCAACCAGATGCGCGTGCTGGGGCGCTGGATGCGGATGTTTACCATCCCCAACCAGTCCTCGATTCCCAAGGCGTGGCTGGAGTTCGACGACAACGATCGCATGAAGCCATCATCCCTGTACGACCGGGTGGTGGATGTGATGGAAGAGCTGGTGAAGTTCACCCTGCTGCTGCGCGATCGTTCGGACTACCTGGTGGACCGCTACTCCGAGCGCAAGGAAAGTGCCGAGGAATTCCGCAAGCGGATCGACCAGCGCTCTATGTAATTGCTAAAAAAGACTCTGCTGGTCCCCCGCCCGGGGCGGCAGGGTGAAGTGGCTGCAGTCAAGCGCCAGTTTTCTCTCATTCAGCCCCAGCTTGCGGCAGTGGATCTTGAATCTCTGCCGCAACAGCTGCGCAAACACACCGGTACCGCGCTGGCGCTCGCCGAACTCGCTCTGGTTGTCCTTTCCCCCGCGGCTCTGCTGCACCAAACTCATCACGTGAGCCGCCCGCTCCGGGTAGTGCTCGGCCAGCCACTGGCGGAACAGCGGCGCCACCTCAAACGGTAACCGCAACAGAATATACGCGGCCTGGATGGCGCCGGCCTCACTGGCGCTGGTGAGAATTCTCTCCAGTTCCGAATCGTTGATCGCGGGAATCATCGGCGCCGCCATCACCGCCGTGGGAATCCCCGCGCTGCTCAATGTCTCGATGGTACGCAGGCGCGCGGCCGGGCCTGCGGTGCGCGGTTCCAGTTTACGTTTCAGTTCGTTGTCCAGTGTGGTCACACTGATGGCCACGTGCACCAGGTTGTCCTGGGCCATCTCTGACAGGATCGGCAGGTCGCGCAGAATCAGCTGGCTCTTGGTGACGATGGTCAGCGGGTGGCGGTGGCGCTGCAGGGTTTCCAGTATCTGGCGGGTGATCTGCTTGTCTTTTTCCAGCGGCTGGTAGGGATCGGTATTGGTGCCCATGGCGATGGGGCTGCACTGGTAGCCCTTTTTGCGCAGTGCCTGTTCCAGCAGTTCTGAAGCGTTGGGTTTGTAAAACAGCCTGGTTTCGAAATCGAGCCCCGGTGACAGATCCATATAGGCGTGGGCGGGGCGCGCATAGCAGTAGATGCAGCCGTGCTCACAGCCGCGGTAGGCATTGATGGACTGGCTGAACGGGATGTCCGGGGAGTTGTTGGTGGCGATAATGGATTTCGCCTTCTCCTCGATGGCCAGGGTTTCTATCCGCACAAGCGGTTCCAGTTCCTGCTCCCAGCCGTCGCTCTCGCGGCTGCTAACCTGATCCACGAAGCGCCCGGCCAGATTGCTGATGGCGCCGCGGCCCTTGTGCAGGCGGGTGGGATTGGAGGGGGCGTCGTTGGCCAAGGAAGCGCTCTGGTGGATACCGGTTAACTGTATGTTTGTACAGTTTATTGCCGAGGGCCGGACTGTGCAATAGCACCTGCCAGCACATACAATGACCGCTTGGTTTTGGTTTTCGCAATTTCAACCATCAAAACAGGGGCTAGGGAATGGATCTTCAGGCAGTTGCCGCGATTCAGGCGTTTGCGGTCAAGGTGTTGCAGGTATTTGCAATGCTGTTTGCCTTCGGGCTGGTGGTGCTGGTGCTTTACGTGGTCTACATGTACCTGTCGGACGTGAGCCAGACCAAGCAGGCGATCCGGCGCAACTTCCCGGTGCTGGGGCGTTTCCGTTACCAGTTCGAGCATCTGGGGGAGTTTTTCCGCCAGTACTTCTACTCCCTTGATCGGGAGGAGATGCCGTTCAACCGCGCCCAGCGCAACTGGGTCTACCGCGCAGCGAAAAACGTGGATTCCACCGTCGCGTTTGGCTCCACCAGGCCGCTCAACCAGCCCGGCGACATCGTCTTCCTCAATCACCCGTTTCCCACCCTCAGCAAGGATGCGGTGCCGCCGCGGGAAGTGACCCTGGGCGAGGGCGTGGCACGCAAGCCCTATACCACCCGTTCCATTTTCAACATTTCCGGCATGAGTTTCGGTGCGCTGTCGGTGCCGGCGGTCACGGCGCTGTCAAAGGGTGCGGCCAAGGCGGGCATCTGGATGAATACCGGTGAGGGCGGTCTCTCGTCCCACCACCTTTCCGGCGGTTGCGATATCGTGTTCCAGATCGGTACTGCCAAATACGGAGTGCGGGATGCCGAGGGCAATCTGTCGGACGAAAAGTTGAGAGAAGTGGCGGCCCTCGAGCAGGTGAAAATGTTCGAGCTGAAGCTCTCCCAGGGCGCCAAGCCCGGCAAGGGCGGGATACTGCCGGGTATCAAGGTCACCCCGGAAATCGCCCATGTGCGCGGTATACCTGCGGGGATGGATTCCATTAGCCCCAATGGACACCCGGAGATCCGCGATGTGGATGGCCTGCTGGATATGCTGAACCATATCCGCGAAGTCACCGGCAAGCCGGTGGGCTTCAAGTGTGTGATCGGTGTCAGCGATTGGCTGCACGACCTTTGCGAGGCAATCCAGCGCCGCGGTATCGATTCCGCACCGGATTTCATCAACATTGACAGCGCCGATGGCGGCAGCGGCGCGGCGCCCCAGAGCCTGATGGACTATATGGGGCTGCCGCTGAACCGCAGCCTGCCACTGGTGGTGGACCTGATTACCCAGTACGGCCTGCGCGAGCGCATCAAGATTATCTGCGCTGGCAAACTGCTGACCCCCTCCATGGTGGCCTGGGCGCTGGCCATGGGTGCGGATTTCGTCAACTGCGGGCGCGGCTTCATGTTTGCCCTCGGCTGTATCCAGGCGATGCAGTGCAACAAAAACACCTGTCCCACCGGCGTCACCACCCACAATCCCGACCTGCAGCAGGGGCTGGACCCGATGGACAAGGCGGAGCGGGTGTATCACTACGCGCGCAATATGGAATACGAGGTGGGCACCATCGCCCACTCCTGTGGCGTGCCGGAACCACGCCTGCTGCGTCGTGCCCACGTGGAGGTGATCAGCGAGCGCGGCGTGCCAATGCCGCTCAATGAACTGGTGCCGGAAGTCAAACCCAAATCCGTGATCGCTTCCGATCGCGGTGTTAACTAACGGGCGGGAGAGCACCATGGATGGCGTCACCACCCTGGTAGGGCAGGGGCTGTATATGGCCCTCGCCGCCGTCGCGGGACTCGGTATTGCGCGACTGCTGAAACGGGACGATACCCTCGGCTGTCTGATTGCCGGCGTGCTCGCCGGAATACTGCTGCCGGTATTCAATTACGACACCGGCCTGCGCGCCGAGAATATTCACCAGCTAGTGTTTTTTATCATTCTGCCGGTGCTGATTTTCCAGTCTGCGTGGAAGATTGATCCGGATACCCTGTTCCGCTGGCTCGGGCCCGCACTGCTGTTGGCAATGGTGGGTGTGCCCATTTGCATACTGATCACCGCAGCGTTGGTCTATTCCGGAGTACATCAGCCCGAGGGCTTCCCCTGGCTCGCTGCACTGCTCACCGGTTCAATACTCGCCGCCACCGATCCGGTAGCGATTGTTTCCCGCCTGCGCCAGACCGGAGCCAATAATGAATTGCTCACGCTGGTGGAAGGGGAGAGCCTGTTCAACGATGCGGTGGCGATCCTGCTGTTCTCCTTCGTACTCGGCATCGCCACCCACAGCGCTATGGAAGGTGCGGTTGCCACCGGTGAGTCGATCAGTGGTGCGAGTGGTTTTACGCTGTATTTCGCCGCGGTGTTCTTCGGCGGTCTGGCGGTGGGGACTATTTGCGGTTTGTTGACGGCAATCGTGATTCTGTTTCTCCGCTCAGCGGGCGCGGCGCTGATGGTACTGGTGTTGGCGGCGTTTGGCAGTTTTTACCTAGCGGAACACGTGGTGGGTGTATCCGGCATTCTTTCGGTCATGATCTGCGCGATCGTCGCGCGCGCCTGTCTGCGAGAGCAGCAGGAAACCTATCTCGCCCATGCCGCGCCCACCTGGGAGTGGCTGGGGCTGCTATTTCACGCACTGATCTTCGTGATCATGGGGCTGGTCATTTCATTTGATATGTTCGCGCAGCATTGGCTGGCGATGATTGTCGCGATTGTTGCGGCGATCGGTGCACGTGGTCTGGCGGTGTTTCTGGTTGCACCATTGGCGCGCTATGTGGGACCGCCGATTACCCACAGCTGGCGGTTGATCTTGAGCTGGGGTGGATTGCGCGGGGTCATTTCAGCGGCGCTGGTGCTGTCGCTGCCGACGGAGTTGCCTTACTGGTCGACGGTGCAGGCGATGGTGTTCGGCGTGGTGTTGTTTTCGCTGCTGGTACAGGGGACTACGAGTACGCGCTTGATCCGGAAGATGGAGTCGTAAAGGTTCTTGCGACGTGGTGAGTGGGAAATGTTGGCAAACATCCGGTTTCTTCTTCTCTCGCTTTGCGGGAGTAAAACAGGTGAGCTGCGATTGCCAACAGCAGCAGGGCGAAGAGGAGTACGCTGATTACTCTGATCACTCGTTTAGCTCCTGTGGAATTTGAGGTGCTCTGTTCTGAGGCTTTGGCGGCCAAGGACCGGGTGGAGCATTTCGAAACCGCTGTGAATACGTCCATGTACGCTGCGTCGCAAACATCCCTGTTTGCGACGCTTTCGAAATGCTCCACCCGGCCCTTGGCCTTTAATTCAAGTACATTTACTTCGTAAGCATTGGCATAGTCGCCACATCGGAGTGCCGTGCTTGGAGGTGAAGGGAGAGTGCTGGGGATTCGTTTTCAAAAGCGTCGGCAACAGGGATGTTGCCGACGCAGCGTACATGGACGTATTCACAGCGGTTTTGAAAACGAATACCCAGTGCTCTTCCGCCACTGGGCCAGCTTAAAAACACAACAAGCTGGCTACAAGGAAAAATTATTGCCAGTTCAGGATGACTTTGCCGGATTCACCAGAACCCATAGTCTCAAACCCTTTCTGATAATCATCCACCGGGAATTGGTGGGTAATGATCGGAGAGAGGTCGAGGCCAGATTGGATCAGGCTCGCCATCTTGTACCAGGTCTCGAACATCTCGCGGCCGTAGATGCCTTTCAGGATCAGGCCCTTGAAAATCACCTGGCTCCAGTCGATCGCCATCTCACCCGGGGGAATGCCCAGCATCGCAATCTTGCCGCCGTGGTTCATGGCAGACAGCATATCGCGGAAGGCTACAGCCACACCGGACATCTCCAGGCCCACATCGAAGCCTTCGGTCATGCCTATTTCCTTCATCACGTCCGGCAGCTTTTCACGGCTCACGTTCACGGTGCGGGTCGCGCCCATTTTCTTGGCCAGATCCAGGCGGTAATCGTTGATGTCGGTGATTACCACGTGGCGCGCGCCCACATGGCGGGCTACGGCCGCCGCCATGATGCCGATGGGGCCGGCACCGGTGATCAGCACATCTTCGCCGACCAGGTCAAACGAGAGCGCTGTATGCACCGCGTTGCCGAACGGGTCGAAAATGGAAGCCAGCTCGTCGGAAATATTGTCCGGAATCTTGAACGCGTTCAGCGCCGGAATTACCAGATATTCCGCAAACGAACCCTGGCGGTTTACGCCCACACCGTAGGTGTTGCGGCACAGGTGGCGGCGGCCGGCGCGGCAGTTGCGGCAGTGGCCGCAGGTAATGTGGCCTTCACCACTAACCCTATCGCCCACTTTAAAGCCGGCCACTTCCTGGCCCATACCCACCACTTCGCCCACATATTCGTGGCCCACTACCATGGGTACCGGAATGGTCTTCTGCGACCACTCGTCCCAGTGGTAGATGTGCATGTCGGTACCGCAGATAGCGGTCTTGCGGATCTTGATCAGCAGGTCGTTGTGACCTGGCTCCGGGATCTCGACATCGGTCATCCAGATGCCGGGTTCGGACTTCAGTTTGGATAGTGCTTTCATGTTTACTACTTAAATAATTTCCAGCTCTTTGCCGACTTCAATAAATGCATCAATACAGCGGTCCAGATGCTCGCGGGTGTGCGCGGCGGACATCTGGGTGCGGATGCGGGCCTGGCCTTTCGGTACCACAGGGTAGAAGAAGCCCACTACGTAAATACCTTTTTCCAGCATCTTGTCTGCCATCTTCTGCGCCAGCGCGGCCTCGCCGATCATCACCGGAATAATCGCGTGGTCGGCACCGGCGAGAGTGAAACCCGCCTCGGTCATACGCTTGCGGAAATAGGCGGAGTTCTCCTGCAGCTGTTTACGCAGCTCGCCACCTTCGATCAGCATGTCCAGTACTTTCAGCGACGCGGTCACGATCGCCGGCGCCACTGAGTTGGAGAACAGGTAGGGGCGTGAGCGCTGGCGCAGCAGGTCGATGATTTCCTTGCGGCCGGAGGTGAAGCCGCCGGAAGCGCCACCCAGGGCCTTGCCCAGGGTGCCGGTAATGATGTCGACGCGCTCGATCACGTCGCAGTATTCGTGAGTGCCGCGGCCGTGTTCGCCGAGGAAACCCACCGCGTGGGAGTCATCCACCATCACCAGCGCGTTGTATTTGTCCGCCAGATCGCAAATGCCTTTCAGGTTGGCGATCACGCCGTCCATGGAGAAGACGCCGTCGGTGGCGATCAGCTTGGTTCTGGCGCCAGCGGCGTCGGCCGCTTTCAATTGTTCTTCCAGGTCCGCCAGGTCGTTGTTGGCGTAGCGGAAGCGCTTGGCCTTGCACAGGCGCACGCCGTCAATAATGGAGGCGTGGTTCAGTGCATCGGAAATGATCGCGTCTTCCGGGCCGAGCAAGGTTTCGAACAGGCCGCCGTTGGCATCGAAACAGGAGGTGTAGAGGATGGTGTCTTCGGTGCGCAGGAATTCTGACAGCTGGAATTCCAGCGCCTTGTGGATGTCCTGGGTGCCGCAGATAAAGCGTACGGAAGCCATGCCGAAGCCGTACTGATCGAGGCCTTCTTTGGCAGCCTGGATCAGGTCGGGATGATTGGCGAGCCCGAGGTAGTTGTTGGCGCAGAAGTTCAGCACCTGGGTGTCGTTGTTGACCTGGATCTCGGCGCTCTGCTGCGAGGTGATGATGCGCTCGCGCTTGTAGAGACCGTCGGCCTCGATCTGTTTCAGTTCGTCGCGCAGGTGCTGGAAGAATTGCTCGGGCTTGGACATGGCGTTGTTATTGGCTCCCTAAATGCGTATGGGGTGAGATGCGTATGGGGTGCATTTCATCGACCGGTGCTTTCGAGGCACAAGTCTAGTGGTCACACGGCCAGTTCACAGGCCTTGTGGGCAGTGACTGGTGCGTCGCTGGCTCGGCAATGGGTGGCGAAGGCCAGCGCGTCTTCCGTCGAGTCGAACAAGAGTTGCCACAGCAGTTGTCGATCGCTGCGTTTGACTGCCCGGACCGCCGTACGGCTGCGCTGGGGGGCAATCTGGATTTCGATAACGTCGGTGCTGGAAAGCTTGAATTCGGACATGTTCCCTCCAAAAAAATAGTGGAGGGCTGACGGCGGAAGAGGCGATTTGTCTACAAACAAATCGCATCCCGGTTGGATTGCAAAGCTGGGCCGATGTCATCGGTTGCCAGCAAGAGCCCCATCCCCTAAACGGCAGTACATAAAATGTACGTTCCGTGAAGAGAAACCACCTTGCCCCGGTAGGCAGGTTGGCGTTGGCGTCAGCCACTCTCTTGATGTCGGGGGCAAAGATAGCGAGGGGGGAACGGGCAGTCAACTGCGCCGCCGATAAAGGCGGCGCGTCAGTTTTTTATGCGGGGAGCTGCACGGATTTCAGTTCAATAAACTCGTCCAGGCCGGCATTGCCAAATTCGCGTCCATTGCCGGAACGCTTCACGCCACCAAAGGGGGCCTCGTAATTGAACTCGCCGCCGTTGACGAAACAGAGCCCTGCCTCCAGCCTGCGCACCACGGGCATCGCCGCTTCGGCGTCCTTCGCCCACACGCCACTGGAGAGACCGTACTGGGTGTCGTTGGCGATGGTGATGGCCTCGTCCAGATCGCGATAGGGAATCAGGCAGGTGACCGGGCCGAAGATTTCCTCGCGGGCGATGGCCATATCGTTGCTGACGTCGGCAAATACGGTGGGTTTCACGTAAAAGCCCGTGGTGAAGCCGTCCGGTGTTTCCGTGCCGCCGGTGA
This sequence comes from Microbulbifer sp., assembly GCF_036563125.1. Classification (GTDB taxonomy): domain Bacteria; phylum Pseudomonadota; class Gammaproteobacteria; order Pseudomonadales; family Cellvibrionaceae; genus Microbulbifer. Next base: position 49,160 of record NZ_DATCMV010000167.1, on the reverse strand, counting down.
CCAGGCGAGCACCTTCGTCGATCCCTTTCGCGATGTAACCGCGCACGATGTCGCGCTGGCGGGCGGAGGAGAGCGGGCCCATAAAGGCATTCTCACCGGTACCCATGGCCACGTCTTCCGCGACTTTTTTGGCAATGGCAACCGCTTCCTCGTAGCGCTCCGCGGGCACCAGCATGCGGGTCAATGCGGTGCAGGTCTGCCCGCTGTTGATGAACACGTCCTCGCAGCCCCAGCGCACCGCGGCCTCCAGATCCGCGTCGGCGGTGATGATAAACGGTGACTTGCCGCCCAGCTCCTGGGTTACGCGTTTTACCGTTGGTGCCGCGGCTCGTGCCACCTCGATGCCGGCGCGGGTGGAACCGGTGAAGGACACCATGTCGATATCCACGTGGCTCGACAGCGCGGCGCCGACAATCGGGCCGGCCCCGGGTACCAGATTGAATACCCCCGGCGGCAGGCCGGCGGCGTCGATGATTTCCGCCATCACATAGTCCTGCAGCGGAGTCATTTCCGAGGGCTTCTGGATCATGGTGCAGCCCGCGGCCAGTGCCGGCGCCACCTTGCCCACAAACTGGTGCAGGGGATAGTTCCACGGGGTGATAAATCCACACACGCCCACCGGCTCTTTCAATACCAGTGAGTGACCGGCTTGCTCGGTTTCTTCCATTACCGCAGCGCGGTCTGCGTAGTAACGCATGGCGTAGATGGGGCCGTCGATATGCAGCCACTCGGTGATATGGGGCGGGCAGCCGAGCGCCTGGGATACGGCCGCAATCAGGTCCTGCTTGCGCGCTTCCATACCGTCGGCAATCGCGTGCAGCAGCGCCTGGCGTTTGGCGGCGCGACTGTGGCGCCACTCCTTGAACGCGGATTTCGCCGCAGCCACCGCATCGTCTACGTCGTCCAGGGTTCCCTGTATCACTTCGCACACGACTTCTTCGGTGGCGGGGTTGATCACCGCGTGCAGGTTGCCGCCTTTGGAGTCGCGCCACTCGCCGTTGATATAGAGCTTGTGGGTGGGCAGGGATTTCAGATCTGTCATGGTTGCTTCGCCGTATTATTCGTTGTCGTTTATTTAATTGAAATGTCAGTTTATGCCGGTGCGGTGATTTCGATCAGGGTCGGCCCCTTGCGCGCGAAGGCCTCGGCTACCGCCTGGCCCAGTTGCTCCGGCTTGTCGATGCGGCAGCCGTCGGCACCGAAGGCGCGGGCGAGTGCGACAAAGTCGGGTGCGCGCAGATTGACGCCTTCCTGCTCCACGGCAGCCTGATCCATGAAATCCCGGATCTCACCATAGCCACTGTTGTTCCACACCAGGATCGGCAGCGCGAGTTGCTGTTCCACCGCCGCCGCCAGTTCACCGAGGGTAAACATGATGCCGCCGTCGCCAATCAGGCTTATTACCGGGCGTGTGCTTGCCAGCGCGGCACCGATGGCGGCGGGCAGGGCAAAACCCAGGGTGCCGTAACCCGTGGTGCAGGTGATATGGCTGCGTGGCTCGTATAGGCCCAGGGCGTGGTTGGTGTTGTACACCAGCTGGGTGGAGTCGCTGACCAGAATGCCGTTTTCAGGCAGTGCTTCGCGCAGTGCCTGCACCCAGGGGAAGCGGCCTTCGGAGCCGGGCCACCACTCGCTGCGACAGCCGCGCAACAGCGCTTCCACTTCCGCGACAGTGAGCTGTTGGCGCTCACTGTTTGCCGCCGGCAGCGCATCCACGAGTTGTCCGAGAGTGGCTTTTGCATCGGCGCAGATCGCGAGGTCGGGATTCGCATTGCACACCAGTTGCGCCGGGTCCAGATCCACGCGAATCAGTTTGCCGTGGAACTGGAAGTTCTCGCGCACCAGGTTGCGGTCGGTTTCCGCCAGCTCGGTAGCGACTGCCAGTACCACGTCTGCGTTTTCAACCCGCGCGCGCACATTGGAAAAACTCAGGTTGGCACCGCCGCACAGTGGGTGGCGCTCGTCGACGATACCTTTGGCGGCGAGGGACAGGAATACCGGCGCCGCCAGTTTTTCCGCCAGCGCAGTCGCCTCTTTACCCGCGGCCTGGGCACCGCCACCCAACAGGATCACCGGGGACTTCGCTTCCGCCAGCCACTTGGCTGCGGTGGCAATGGTGTCTGCCGGCGCCGCAGGCAGGGCCGTGGGCTTGACCGCGCGGTAATCTGCAAGCGGCTTCTGCATGGGGGCGGGGAACAGGTCGATGGGGATTTCGATATGTACCGGGCCCGGCCGCGGGGCGTGCATCATCTGAAACGCGCGCGCCAGCACTTCCGGTAATTGCTCGGCACTGGTCAGTGAGTGCTGCCATACACAGAAGCCGCGGGTCACATCCTGCTGGCGCGGCAGTTCGTGCAGACGACCGCGTCCCGTGCCGAGATCCTCGCGGCGGTTTACCGCGCTGATCACCAGCATGGGGATGGAATCGGAAAACGCCTGGCCCATGGCTGTGGCGGCATTGGTGACACCGGGGCCGGTGATCAGGAAGCACACTCCCGGTTTGCCGCTGGCACGGGCGTAGCCATCCGCCATAAATGCGGCGCCCTGTTCGTGACGCGGCGTGATATGGATCAGGCCACTGCCCGGCAGGCCGCGGTAAAGTTCGATGGTGTGTACGCCGGGAATGCCGAATACGGTGTCGACTTCATACTGGCGCAGCAGGTGCATCAGTACCTGGGCGCAGCTTGGGTTTGGGTGTTGCGGATCCGTAACTTGCATGGCGGCAAAACCTTTGAGCGTTATTGAAATTTGCACGGAGCCTAGCGGCGGCTTTCCGCGGCTGCAAGCGTCAGCAGACTCTGCGTCTCAAGGCGTAAATACGCCGGAAAATTGAGTGTAGTTGTGGGCCGAAAAAGAGAAAATTGCGCGAATTGGGAATTGGCACGCAACTGCGTAAACTTGCGCGTAATATCGAAATATGACGTTTTGAAAGGAAACAGGGGTATGACAGCGATGGAAATTGACCAGTGGCGGCGGGAATACCTGCAGGGCGGCCTGCAGCGCAGTGACCTGGCGGCGGACCCGATCCGCCAGTTTCGCGCCTGGCTGGAAGAGTTGGTGAAAGCGGATGTTTCTGATCCGAGCGCTATGTGCCTCAGTACCGCGGATGCGAGTGGCCAACCGTCACAGCGTATCGTGCTGCTGAAAGGTTTCGACGAGCGCGGATTTGTTTTTTACACCAACCTGAAAAGCCAGAAGGCGTGGGATATCACGGCCAACCCCAAGGTTTCCCTGCTGTTTCCGTGGCACTTTCTGGAGCGACAGGTGATTGTGCGGGGAGTGGCGGAGCAGGTGGCGGATGCGGAGGCGGATGCCTATTTCAGCACTCGCCCCCGCGATAGCCAGATCGCCGCCTGGGCGTCTCACCAGAGCGATGCGATCACCTCCCGCCAGGTGCTGGAAGACAACTTCGAGGCATTTAGTAAAAACTTTGAAGGCCAGGATGTACCGCGCCCGGAATTCTGGGGTGGCTACCGGATTGTTCCGCATGCGGTGGAATTCTGGCAGGGCAGGGCCTCACGCCTGCACGATCGCTTTATCTACCGCGCCATGGACGACGGCGAATGGCAGATCGAGCGGCTGAGTCCCTGAAACGCTGCGGGCCCAGCCCTGACAGATGGGGCGATTTGATCAGCCTCGGATAAATCGCTGGGTGTGGTAGTCGGTACTGCCGAACACATACTGGATGCTGGTCAGGCGCTTGAACAGGTGCGCCACATCCAGTTCGTCGGTGACACCGATACCGCCGTGAATCTGCACCGCTTCCTGTCCCACCTTGCGGGCGGCCTTGCCGATGCGGCTCTTGGCCGCAGACACTGCTTTTGGGGCAACACCATTGCCGGTATCCAGCTGCATCGCGGCCATCATTAAAATGGAGCGCGCCTGCTGGCATTCGATAAACATATCCGCCATGCGGTGTTGCAGCGCCTGGAAACTGGAAATGGTTACGCCGAACTGCTTGCGGGTCTTGGTGTACTCCACCGTTTTATACAGCGCGCTTTCCATGGCGCCCACCGCCTCAGCGCAAATGGCAAAGGTTGCGCGGTCGACGATTTTTTCGATCACCGGCAGGGCTTCACCTTCGCCACCCAGCAAGTTGGCGCGGGGCACATGTACACTGTCGAAATAAATTTCCGCCGCGTTATGGCCATCGACGGTTTTGTAGCTGTTGCGGGTAATACCGGGCGTGTTGGCGTCGACGATCAGCAGGCTCACACCACTGGTTGTCCGCACGGAAACTACCAGTATGTCGGCGGCGCCGCCATTTAGTACTACGGTCTTGTGGCCGCGCAGGGTGAAGTCGTCTCCATCAGTTTCTGCTGTGGTGGCCAGGTTGCTCAAATCATAGCGACTCTGGGGTTCGGCAAATGCAAAGGCCAGCTGCAAATTGCCTTCCATCAGCGGAAACAGCCAGTCGCTTTTCTGGGCGTCACTGCCGGCTTCGGCGATCAGGCCGCCGGCAAGAATGGCGCTCGCCAGCAATGGCTCCACCACCATGCCCTTCCCGAACTCCTCCATCACCACCATGAGATCGACGGCCGAGCCGCCGAGACCGCCATCTTCCTCGCAGAATGGCACCAGCAGCCAGCCGAGCTCGGCGAACATCTGCCAGTAGCGGTAATTAAACGGTTCGCTGCTGGTGACGGTTTTCTGGCGGGTCTCAAAGCCGTAGTCCTGTCGGATAAACCGGGTCACGCTGTCGCGCAGCAGTTGTTGTTCTTCGCTGAATGAAAAGTCCATCTCCGCGTCCTCCGGTTACAGGCCCAGAACGGCCTTGCAGATAATGTTTTTCTGGATTTCGTTACTGCCACCGTAAATGGATGATTTGCGGTTGTTGAAGTAGCGCAGCCAGCTGTTGATCGCGGTATCTGTTCCCACCCGTTCACCGTCGAAGTCTTCTTCCAGTTGCCAGGGAAGGTACGGCAGTCCGCCGCAGGCGGCGATCTCCGCGTGCAACTCGTCAATGCTCTGTGCGAGCTCCGTGCCTTTGATCTTGAGGATGGAGGATTCCGGGCCCGGAGCCTGCCCGGTGCGCACGGCATCGAGGGTGCGCAGTTCTGTGTACTCCAGGGCCAGGAGTTCAATTTCGATCTCGGCGAACTTGTGCGCGAAGACCGGGTTCTCCATCAGGGTGGCGTCGCCATCCGGTGTTGCACTGGCGAGCTCCCGGGCGCGCTGCAGCTGGCAGCGGGAGTGGGCCACGCGGGCTATATTGGTGCGCTCGTGGGTGAGCAGCACCTTGGCATAGGTCCAGCCCTGTCCCTCTTCGCCGATGCGGTTTTCTACCGGTACCCGCACATTGTTGAAATGCACTTCGTTCACCTCGCGGTAACCGTCCAGGGTCAGGATCGGCGACAGGGTGATTCCCGGGGTGTGCATATCGATAAGCAGGAAGCTGATCGCGGTCTGGTTTTTTTCCTGTGGGCCACCGGTGCGTACCAGGCAGAAAATCCAGTCCGCGTAGTGGGCCAGGGTGGTCCAGGTCTTGGTGCCGTTCACTACGTAGTGATCGCCGTCGCGGTAGGCGGTCGTCTTCAGTGAGGCCAGATCAGACCCCGCGTTGGGCTCTGAATAGCCCTGGCACCACCACACGTTGCTGGCGAGAATATCCGGCAGGAAGCGCTGTTTCTGCTCCTCGTTGCCAAAGGTGAAGATGACCGGCGCCACCATCTTTAATCCAAAGGGCACCACTTCCGGAGCACCGGCGAGCGCGCACTCGGTTTCAAATATACTTTTCTGGGTGGCGCTCCAGCCGGTGCCGCCGTGCTCCGTTGGCCAGTTCGCTGCGGCCCAGCCTCTGCGGTAGAGAATTTTCTGCCAGTGCATGCAGTCTTCTTTCGTCAGGTGCATTCCCAGCAGAACCTTCCTGCGGATGTCTTCTGGCAAGTTCTCCCGCAGAAACTGCCGGACCTCCTCCCTGAAGGCTTGTTCTGCCTGCGTGTATTCGCTATTCACAATCCCGTTACCCCCGTTTACCTTCACTTCGATACTGACTGTCTATGTGATACTCGATCCGGCAAAGGGTGCGTCCGGTAGTGGAGGCGCGCCACTACCGCCGAGGTAATGATTGGCAAATGGCGGGGAAGGGGGTGGATATGAAAGGTATCTGACAGATAGCGGCAACATTACCGAAGAGGTTATGGTGCGGTGCTGAGAGGAGTCACACACTGGATACCGGCTAGAGGCCCATTCGCGCAGTCAATAGTGGTTGTTGCTTGGCGCTACGTGGCAACTTCGGGAGGGCTGTTACCAATGGAATCACCAGTTCCCGAGACTGCTACTGCAACAGGAAAGCGGAGAATTTTGGAAACAGATTTTCTGCCTGCGCTTGCGTGACGTTAGAGTCATTCAATCTGTAATATTTCCGTGGCTTCGGTTTATCGCTTCGGAGATTAGTAGAATGAATTACTCAAAAAATAAACTTTTGTAACGGAAAAACCTCTAGTAGTCTTTCCACCGTCGACACCAGACATCGGGAGTCGACTTAAGACAGCGCGGTTGCTGATCGGATCATCGCTGAACAGTAAGTTGGTTCGACGTTGCGAGAAAGCCGTACCGATAGCGAAAGTTCTGTTGCTGGAAATTACATAAAAATAACTCGGTGCAATGGAGAGAAAACATGGGAAGCCCAATTGACGCTTTCACCCCTAAATCGTTTCGACTGATTAACGCCTCTGGCAAACGTCGGAATCTGGCACTGGCCTCAGCCTGCTCTGTGGCTGCCCTGTCACTGGCCTGTGGCGTGGGCTCGGCGCAAGCTGCCGAAAAATCGGAAAATTCCATCAACACCCTGCTGGAAGAAGTGCAGGTGGTTGCCCGTAAGCGGGGCGATGCGGAGCGCCTGCAGGATGTTCCTGTCGCCGCCACGGCGTACTCCGGCGACCAGCTGGAAGCCCTGCAGACCCGCGACCTGGAAAGCCTGGCGTTCAAAATGCCCAACGTGCAAATGGATGATGCCGGTACCATCAAAAGCACGGCCAACTTCACGGTGCGCGGTCTCGGCGTCAACAGCTCCATTCCCTCCATCGACCCCACCGTGGGGGTGTTTGTGGACGGCATGTACATGGGCATCAACGCCGGTGTGATTCTGGATCTGTTTGATCTGGAGGGCATCGAGGTACTGCGCGGTCCGCAGGGGCTGCTGTTTGGCCGCAACGTGACCGGTGGCGCGGTAGTGGTGAAAACTGCCAAGCCCACCGAGGAGTTCAACAGCAAGGTGCGTTTCTCCACCACAGCGCAGAAAGAAACCAATCTGGCGGGCACCGTCTCCGGCAAGATCAGCGACAGCGTCAACGGACGCCTGACTGCTTACTACAGCGACGACCAGGGCTGGTTTGAGAACAAGGCAACTGGCAATGACAACTTCGGTGCTTCCACCACCTGGTTTGTGCGCCCGAGCTTCACTGTCGATCTGGGCGAAAGCGCCGACCTGATCGTACGCCTGGAAAAGGGCCATGTGGATGCGGATGGCATTACCGGTATCAACCGGGGCGAAGGTGCCAAAGCGTTGGCAGCATCGGTCGGTATTACCGACTGGGACAACAGCGAGGATTCCTTCGAGATCGCCATTGACGAAGAGGGCTATGCAAAAACCGACTGGAGCCAGGCCATCGCCGAATACAATCGGGAAGTGGCCTTCGGCAACGGCACCATCACCAACGTGCTGGCGTGGCGCGACTATGAGACCGCCGGTGATGGTGACATCGACTCCACCCCGCTGCCACTGTTCCACTCCAGCAGTGTGATCGATCAGAGCCAGATCAGTAATGAACTGCGCTATTCAGGTCGATTCGGCTCCACGTCGGTCACTTCCGGTCTGTACTGGTTCAGCCAGGATCTGAAGTACATGGAAGGGCGCCAGATTCTCGGCGTGCTGGCTGCGTTAGGTCCTCCCTACGACCAGCTGTTCCCGCAGATGCATATCGGCGGCGGCTTGCAGGATCACGAGGCCAAGGGCGTATTTACCCAGGCGGATATCGATCTGAATGAAGCCTGGGTGCTGACCCTGGGTGGGCGCTACTCCTGGGAGGAAAAGGACGTACAGATCGCCGCGATCCAGCAAAACAATGGCTGCGACATGAGCGGCTGTGGAACCTACGAATTCAATGACAGCGAAAAGTGGAGTGCATTCACCCCGAAAGTAGGGCTGCAGTGGGTGATGAGTGATACCGCCCAGACCTACGCGGTGTGGACCAAGGGCTTCCGCAGTGGCGGTTACAACATGCGTAACACCGTTCCGGGAGAGGAGCCGGGTCCGACCGACCAGGAAGAGCAGAACAGCTTGGAGCTGGGTGCCAAGATGCAGTGGCTGGATGGGCGCGTGAAAACCAACATGGCGCTGTTCCACAACACCATCGACGACATGCAGCGTGAGGTGAACCTGCCGAGCGAAACCGCCGGCGTGGCCCAGCTGATCCGCAACACCGCCGATGCCACCATTCGCGGTGCCGAGTTCGAGATGATGGCGGCGGCAACCGACAACCTGCTGCTGACCATGAACGTGGGCTATGTGGATGGCGAATACGACGATGTGTGGCTGGATATCAGCGGCGATGGCGTGGTGGACAGCGCGGATTACGCGCTGGAGATCCCGCGCCTCGCGCCCTGGACCTACGGCGTCGGCATGGTGCACGACCTGCAGCTTGGCAGCTGGGGTTCCCTGACCTCGCGCATCAACTACAACCATCGCGACGCCTCTGCCTATACCGACAACAACCGCGGTATGTTGAGCGAAGTGGAAATGGTGGACTTCAGCATTGGTATCGAGCCGGACGGCGGCAACTATCGCGTTGCGCTGTTTGGCAAGAACATGCTGGACGAGGTCAGTGAGGGTAACGATACCCAGTTGCCGACTGCACTCGGTCCAGTTGTGATGGGTCCCGGTGCCAGCTTTACCCCGCTCAATCGCGGTCGCATCGTGGGCATTGAGCTCAACTACGAAATCTAAGCATTTCCTCTCCGCTTTTAGTGTTAATTTGCGCCCGGCTATGCCGGGCTTTTTTGTTGTAGGATTCAGCCCTCCAATAAGGGAACAGAGGTGAAAACCCCATGCGTTATATCGACCTGCCGGAATACGGTGGCCCGGAAAAAATGCAGCTTGCTGAAGGCGATACGCCAGAGGTTGGTGCCGGTGAGGTGCTGATCCGCGTCGAAGCGGCGGGTGTGAACCGTCCGGATGTGGTGCAGCGCCAGGGCTATTATCCGCCACCGCCCGGGGCATCACCGGTTCTCGGGCTCGAAGTGGCCGGTGAAATTGTCGCTGTGGGCGAGGGTGTAAGTCGCTGGCAGGTGGGGGATAGGGTGTGTGCGTTGACCAATGGCGGCGGCTATGCGGAGTACGCGCTCGCTCCTGCAGGTCAGTGCCTGCCGATTCCGCAGGGGCTGAATGCGGTGGAAGCCGCAGCGCTGCCGGAAACGTTTTTCACCGTGTGGAGTAACCTGATGCACCGCGCGGGCCTCAAACAAGGTGAGGTTTTGCTGGTGCACGGCGGCTCCTCGGGCATTGGTACTACGGCCATCCAGATTGCCGCCAACCTGGGGGTGCGGGTATTTGCCACCGCGGGCAGTGCGGAAAAATGTGCGGCCTGCGAAAAGCTCGGCGCGGAGCGCGCGATCAATTATCGCGAGCAGGATTTTGTGGCGGAAGTGCTGGCAGCCACCGATGGCAAGGGTGCGGATGTGATCCTCGATATGGTGGGCGGCGATTATGTCGACCGCAACATCCAGTGCGCCGCCCGCGATGGGCGTATCGTCAATATCGCGTTTCTTGCCGGCGCCAAGGTCGAGGTCAATATGCTGCCGGTGATGCTGAAGCGTCTTATCCTCACCGGTTCCACCCTGCGTCCGCAACCAGCGGAAGTAAAGGCGGCTATTGCACAAGATCTGGAGGCGCAAGTCTGGCCGCTGGTGGCTGCGGGCAAAATCCGCCCGCAAATTGCGGCAACCTTCCCGCTGGCAGAGGTAGCGGCGGCACACCGTCTGATGGAGTCCAGTAGCCATATTGGCAAGATTGTACTGGAGGTGTGAAGGGGGGAGTCGCTGTGCTGTGTTCGGGAGTTGTTCTCAGTGGATGGTAAAGCAGGCGCAGCATCGCTACTTCCCCGGGCGCGATATCGGTATAGGCGCGATAGAGTTTGCTGATATTGCGCACATACTGCACCGGTTCCGCGCCGCGCACATAGCCATAGCGCGCGTGTTTGAAATAATCCGGCTCTGATAGCCGCAGCATGCCCACCTCGACATTGTCAAACCAGATATCGGGATTGAGCCCCAGTTTTTTGGCCACCCTTTGCGCGTCGTACAGGTGGCCGATGCCGGCATTGTAAGCGGCTAGTGAGAACCACAACCGGTTTTCCAGGCTGATATCCGGCGAAAAACGCTCGCGAATCCACCCCAGGTATTTGACGCCGGCTTCAATACCGCGTTGTGGTTCAAACAGGGGCGGCGGGTATCCAATTTCTTCCGCCGTGCGCGGCATTACCTGCAGCAGTCCCTGGGCGCCCACCGAAGATTCCGCCTTCGGGTTAAAGCTGCTTTCCTGCCACATTTGCGCTACGATCAGGCGCCAGTCAAATTCGTGCTCTCTGGCAGAATCTTTGACCAGTTTGTCATAGGGGGAGATGTCCTCCCCGGGTCTGAGTCGCGCCAGCAACTTGTCGCTGATCTTTTTATTCGGTTTGAAGTAAAAGTCGACTTTCCTCGCGTATCCGTCAGATTTTTTGAAGTCTGCTAGGAAATCGTTGATTTCTTCCAGCAGCGAGTCATTGCCCTTTAACACCATCCACCCCTGGGGAAGCGGGTCGCTGACCACCGGGCCCAGGACCAGTTCGTCGCGCAGTGCCGCGCCCACCTCCGCCGCACTGGCATCCACTATGGTGGCGTCGGCCTCACCCTCAGCGATCATGTTGATGATACGCTCGTAGCTTACTTCGGGAGCGGCGAGATCGATTTTTACCTGGATGCCACTCTGCTGCAGACCCTTGGCGATATCTTCGAAAATTGAGAAAGCGCGCAGTGTCAGCGTGCGCCCGTTCAGATCCTGCAGGCTCTTGATCGGCGGCTTGCCACTGTTGCTAAGGACCTGTTCCGCCACTTCGATATACGGCGTGCTGAAATCCACGCCCTTTGCCTTGCGCTCCTCGGTAATGGTGATGGAAGCTCCGGCAAAATCACCGCGTCCGGCCTTTAGCCACTCCGCCAGTGTCTGGTCATGGGGTACCACGATTACCTCCAGCTCCAGATCATGTTTGTCGGCAAATTTTTTCGCCAGGTCGTAATCGAACCCCAGCAGGGTACCTTTCCACATGAAGTAGCTGGTGGGGCCGTTGTAGGTGAGAAAGCGGATCACTTTGGATTTTTTGATCGATGCCCAGTCGGACTTCCTGTCGACAGGGGCAGCAACCATCTTTTCAGTGAGGAAATTGTTGATACGCAGTTTGAGTTCCGGTGAGTCCTTGCGCATGGCCCACACGATGTCTTCCTCACCGCTGACGAAGGCACCGGTTTTTATGTCGCTGCGGTAATTCAATACCCCCCGTAAAATGGAGCTGTCGAAAATGGTGATGACGTTCTTGCGTTGGTTGATGTTGTCGATCAGGTGGTCGATGGAATCGTCCGGCCGCAGCGCGCGCATTTCCAAAGTGGCATTGGGGATTTTTTTCTGTAGCGCCTTGGCGGTGGCGACGTAGGTGCTTCCGTCCATAACGACAATAACGATGTCGCTGAGTTTGTCCGGGTGGTCAATGTCTGGCCCGTTCAGTCCGGTTGCCAGTTGCTGGCGGGACTTGGTAATCGTCTCGGTTAAATCAAAATTCTGCGCGCGTTCTTCGGTGCGGGTTAGGTTGCCGGTGAAAACATCCGCTCGCCCGTCCTTGATCAACTGCAACGCTTGTTCTGGCGAGGCTGCAGCTACCCAGTGCGGTTCTAGCTTGAGTATCTTGGCCAGGTCCTGTGCCATTTCATAGTGCAGCTGGGTGACGATGGTGGCACGGGGTAGCAGATCGTCTTCACTGTCTGCGAGCGTGACAAAGCGAATGATGCCGCGTTTTCTGAGTGCCTTGAGATCCCCGGATTCGGTGTAATTCTCGAAGCGGGCGTCGCGTTCTTTTCTGTATTCCTTGGGCGCCGTTGCTTCGGCACTGCCCACGTCCGGCCCTTCAGGTTTCGTTTCACTGCGTTTTTCGTCGCACCCGGTGCTAAACAGCAGCGCGAGTGCGGCGAGGACGGCGGTGGACAGCAGGAACAGCTTGGAGTGATTTGCGACCATGGATTACTCCGCTCTCTGCGGAAAGACGATTGGGCAATCCTAGGGTGCAGGCCGACGGGTTGGTCGTACAGGGGGGAATATGCGGTATTTATTCAATAACCGCGGTAATTTCCCCCTCCGCGAGTCTCGCGTGGATTCTTTGCCCGGTACGGGTGTCCTGAGCGCGCCGTATCACCTGCTTCCTGTCGTCCTGAACAATGGCATAGCCGCGCTCCAGTACCGCCAGCGGGCTGACACTGTGCAGCAGTTGGCCGGCGTGGGCCACCTGTTCCCGCTTGTGCTGCAACAGCGCCAGGGTGGACTTGTGCAGACGCTGGGTCTGCTGTGCGAGTTGCACCTGTGCGCGCTCGATACGGTGACGTGGGTGAACCTGGGAAAGTGCGCGGTTCAGTTGCGCGAGGCGCTGGGCATTGCCGATGGTGCGATTGCGTATTGCGGCGTGCAGGCGCATTTCCAGGTGGTCGAGACGCTGGGCGCGGTTCTGCAGTTGCTCGCGAGGGTGGCGAATGCGGTTGCCCACCAGCTGGACCTGCTGTCGCAGGTGGCGCAACTGCAGGTGCACGGCGCGCGTCAGGCGCGAGCGGATACTGTCTATTTCTTCGCTCAGCGCCGCGGCGTTGGCACTGGCGATTTCCGCCGCAGCCGAGGGTGTCGGTGCGCGCACGTCCGCCACCAGGTCGGCGATGGTGGTATCGGTCTCGTGGCCCACCGCGGAGATGGTGGGGATGGGGCAGGCTGCCAGTGCGCGCGCGACAATCTCTTCATTGAAGGACCAGAGGTCCTCCAGTGAGCCGCCACCGCGACCAACAATCAGCAGGTCGTGGCGCTGCAGGCGGCCGGCCAGTTCGATGGCGCGAGCGATCTGTTGTGCGGAACCCTGTCCCTGCACCGCCACCGGGATCAATTCGATCCTGGCGGCGGGATAGCGCCGCCCCAATACCTGGATCATGTCGCGCACCGCGGCACCGGTTGGGGAGGTGATGATGCCGATGGTGGCAGGCAGGTAAGGCAGGGGCTTCTTGCGCGCCAGATCGAACAGGCCCTCTGCCTGTAGTTTGGCTTTCAACTCCTCCAGTTGGCGCATCAATGCGCCGAATCCGGCCTCCTCAAGGTGTTCGATGATCAGCTGGAACTCGCCGCGGCCTTCATAAAGGCTGACACGGGCGCGCGCGAGTACCTCGCGACCATTGGCTGGCCTGAACCTGACCATCTGGTTGCGCCCGCGGAACATGGCGCAGCGCACCTGGGCGCGGGCATCCTTGAGGGTGAAATACCAGTGCCCGGAGCTGGGTGCGGCAAAGTTGGAGATTTCCCCGCTCACCCACAATAGCGGCACGCTGCCTTCCAGCAGGTGCTTTACCTCCCGGTTGAGTTCGCTGACAGAGAGAACGGGCCTGCCATCGGTGGGCAGCGGTGACTGCGGGGAGGAGGGCGGGGAGTATGCTCCGGGCGGGAAATCAGGCATTTCGTTCTCATGCGGTGCGATCTGGGCGGCCAATATTGCAGGGAAGCCGGCGGAGGTAAAGAGATTTGCCAATCAGGGATAAATAGTCTTTTGTTTCCGCGAACGATGCGGCTATAATCGCGCCGATACCCATTCCCGCTCAGTTTGAGGTTTGAGTGTCCATGTCTGAATCTCTGCGCATTGCGCGCGAAGCCCTCACTTTTGATGACGTCCTGCTTGTGCCCGGTTACTCCGAGGTCACTGCGAAGGATGTTTCCCTGAAGACAAAGCTGTCTCGCAATATCACCCTGAATATTCCGCTGGTGTCTGCCGCGATGGATACCGTGACCGAGTCGCGCCTGGCCATTGCGCTGGCGCAGGAAGGCGGTATCGGCATTATCCACAAGAGCATGTCCATTGAGGAGCAGGCTCTGGCGGTGCGCGCGGTGAAAAAATTCGAAGCCGGTGTGGTGAAAGACCCCATTACCATCGAAGCCGACGCCACTGTGCGTGAGCTGATCGCGCTCACCACCCATCACAATATTTCCGGTGTGCCGGTGATGGACAAAGGCAGCCTGGTGGGCATCGTCACCAGCCGCGACGTGCGTTTCCAGACCAATCTGGACGTTTCCGTGGCCAGCATCATGACGCCGAAAGAGCGTCTGGTGACCTGCGATGAAGGCGCTGCCCCGTCGGAAGTGCGCGAACTGCTGCACAAGCACCGCATCGAAAAAGTGCTGGTGGTAAACGACAAGTTCGACCTCAAAGGCCTGATTACCGTCAAGGATTACAACAAGGCGGAGAAATACCCGAACTCCTGCAAAGACGGAGACGGCCGCCTGCGCGTGGGCGCTTCTGTCGGCACCAGCCCGGATACCGACGATCGCGTAGCGGCACTGGTGGAGGCAGGTGTGGACGTGTTGGTGGTGGATACCGCCCACGGCCACAGCAAGAATGTGATCGACCGCGTGCGTCGCATCAAGGAAATGCACCCGCAGGTGGACGTAATTGGCGGCAATATTGCCACCGCTGAAGCGGCGATTGCGCTGGCGGAAGCTGGCGCGGATGCGGTCAAGGTGGGCATCGGCCCCGGTTCCATCTGTACCACCCGTATCGTGACCGGTATCGGTGTACCCCAGGTATCCGCCATTGCCGAAGTCGCCAAGGCGCTGGAAGGCACTGGCGTGCCGCTGATTGCCGATGGTGGTATCCGCTTCTCCGGCGATATTTCCAAAGCTGTCGCCGCCGGTGCCTACTCGGTGATGATGGGCTCCATGTTCGCCGGTACCGAAGAGGCGCCGGGTGAAGTTGAGCTGTATCAGGGGCGTACCTACAAGTCCTACCGCGGTATGGGCTCCCTAGGTGCCATGTCCCGCACCCAGGGCTCTTCCGACCGTTATTTCCAGGACGCCAGCAAGGGCGCGGAAAAATTGGTACCGGAAGGTATTGAAGGTCGCGTGCCTTACAAAGGCCCGATTTCTGCCATCGTGCACCAGATGATGGGTGGCCTGCGCTCCGCCATGGGTTACACCGGCAGCGTGGACATGGAAACCATGCGTACCAAACCGCAGTTTGTGCGGGTAACCGCCGCGGGTATGGGCGAGTCCCATGTACACGACGTGCAGATCACCAAGGAAGCGCCGAATTACCCCGTGGGCGGCCGCTGATAGACCGACTCCCTGCCGGGACCCGGTCCCGGCCAAAAGATTAGAAGTGCACTTTAAAGTGAACCGCAAACGGACCTCTCATGGTCCGTTTGCCGTTTATAAAACCGTTACGAGTAAGCCATGAGCCAAGATATCCATTCCAGCCGAATCCTGATCCTCGACTTCGGTTCCCAGTACACCCAGCTGATCGCCCGTCGCGTGCGTGAACTGGGGGTATTTTCCGAGATCCGCGCCTTCGACATGAGCGACGAGGAAATCCGCGAATACGCGCCCAAGGGCATCATTCTGGCCGGCGGCCCGGAGTCCGTACCGGAAGAGGGCTCCCCGCGTGCGCCGCAGGCGGTGTTCGAGTTGGGTGTGCCGGTACTGGGTATCTGCTACGGCATGCAGACCATGGCGCACCAGCTGGGCGGCGCGGTAGAAGGTAGCAACGTGCGCGAATTCGGCTACGCGCAGGTCACCGTGGAAGGTAAATCCGCGCTGCTGCACGACATCAAGGACCACCTGGACGACAGCGGCAAGGCGCTGCTGGACGTGTGGATGAGCCACGGCGACAAGGTAGTGAAAATGCCGCAGGGCTTCGAGCTGATGGCTTCTACCCCGTCCTGCCCGATCGCCGGCATGTACCACGCGGAAAAGAATTTCTTCGGCGTGCAGTTCCATCCGGAGGTAACCCACACCCTGCAGGGTACCCGCATTTACGAACACTTCGTTATCGAGCTGTGCGGCTGCGAAAAACTGTGGACCCCGGAGAACATCATCGAGGACTCCATCGCCAAGGTGCGCGCGCAAGTAGGCAGCTCGAAAGTGCTGCTGGGCCTTTCCGGCGGTGTCGACAGTTCCGTGGTGGCGGCACTGCTGCACAAGGCGATTGGCGACCAGCTGACCTGTGTATTCGTGGACAACGGCCTGCTGCGTAAAAACGAAGGCGACCAGGTGATGCAGATGTTCGCCGACAATATGGGCGTGCGCGTGATCCGCAGTGACGCGGAAGAGGCCTTCCTGTCCCGCCTCGCCGGCGTCGACGAGCCGGAAGCCAAGCGCAAGATCATCGGCAACACCTTTATCGAAATTTTCGACAAGGAAGCCACACAGTTGCAGGATGTGAAGTTCCTTGCCCAGGGCACCATCTACCCGGATGTGATCGAGTCCGCCGCCGCCAAAACCGGCAAGGCGCACGTAATTAAGTCCCACCACAACGTGGGTGGCCTGCCGGAAGACATGGCGTTTGAACTGGTGGAACCGCTGCGCGAACTGTTCAAGGACGAAGTGCGCAAGATCGGCCTCGAGCTGGGTCTGCCCTACGACATGGTCTACCGTCACCCCTTCCCGGGCCCGGGCCTGGGTGTGCGTATTCTCGGCGAAGTGAAAAAAGAGTACGCGGATATCCTGCGCGAAGCGGATGCGATCTTTATCGAGGAGCTGCACAAGGCGGACTGGTACCACAAAACCAGCCAGGCGTTTGTGGTGTTCCTGCCGGTCAAATCCGTGGGTGTTGTGGGCGACGGCCGCCGCTACGAGTACGTGGTAGCGCTGCGCGCAGTGGAAACCGTGGACTTCATGACCGCACGCTGGGCGCACCTGCCCTACGAGCTGATCGAAAAGGTTTCCAACCGCATCATCAACGAGATCGAGAACATCTCGCGGGTGACCTATGACGTCTCCAGCAAGCCGCCTGCCACCATTGAGTGGGAGTGATTCGCACTAGCTGGTATTTCGGCATTTGCCGATGATGAGCAAGCGCTGGGACATCTTCTGCTGCGTCGTGGACAACTACGGCGATATCGGCGTGACCTGGCGCTTGGCTCGGCAGCTGGCGGCCGAGCACGGCCTGTCGGTGCGCCTGTGGGTGGATGAGCTGGCTTCCTTTGTGCGACTGTGTCCTGAGGCTGGGGCATCCCTGCCCAGTCAGCTCATCGACGGGGTGGAGGTTTGCCATTGGCCCAAAGACTTCCCGCCGCTCGCGGTGGCGGAAGTGGCCGATGTGGTCATTGAAGCCTTCGCCTGCACGCTGCCGGCGGCTTATGTAGAGGCCATGGCGGCACGGCAGCACAAGCCGCTGTGGCTGAACCTCGAGTACTTAAGTGCCGAGGCCTGGGTTGCCGGCTGCCACACCCTGCCGTCGCCGCAAGCCGGTGGTCTGCAGAAATTCTTCTTTTTCCCCGGCTTTATCGACGGCACCGGCGGCCTGCTGCGGGAGCGCGATCTGTTGACGCAGCGGCGCGCCTTCCAGGCGGCGCCCCACTCGCGTCGGGATTTTCTCGCACGGCTTGGTGTGACCCCGACCGACGACTCCCTGTTGATATCCCTGTTTGCCTACGAGAATACGGCGCTGGCGGATTGGCTGCAGGCGCTGGCTTTAGATCCGCGACCGACGCTGTTGCTGGTGCCGCAGGGGCGTATCGAGGGCGATCTGCGCCGCTGGCTCGGGGTCGCCGATATTGAACCGGGTAGTCGCTGGCAGCGGGGTAACCTGCAGGTGCAGTTACTGCCGTTCCTCAGTCAGCAGGACTACGACCGCTTGCTGTGGAGCTGTGATTTCAACGCGGTGCGCGGCGAGGACTCGTTCGTGCGGGCGCAGTGGGCCGGGAGGCCGCTGCTCTGGCATATCTACCAGCAG
Organism: Microbulbifer sp.; assembly: GCF_036563125.1. GTDB lineage: Bacteria > Pseudomonadota > Gammaproteobacteria > Pseudomonadales > Cellvibrionaceae > Microbulbifer. The sequence continues at coordinate 31,164 of NZ_DATCMV010000167.1, read as the reverse complement.
GAGGAGGGTGCCCACTGGGACAAGCTGGATGCCTTCCTGAATCTGTACTGCAGTGGGTTGTCGCCACAGGCCGCCGATGCGCTGAGGCAATTGTGGCACGCCTGGAATGGTCGAGGTGACATGGCCGCCTGGGGAGAGGTCCGGGACCATATGGCGGCGCTTTCCGCTTATGCCGATGGCTGGTGCGAGGCACAGGCTTCCCGGCCAGATCTTGCAACGTCACTAGTGCGTTTTTCAGGAAAATGGATATGATGCGCCACCTGAAAAAGGTATCCCCATCCCTATTCCGGATACTCCTATGAAAACCGCACAAGAAATGAAGGCCAACAGTGTGGCCCTGATCGACGGCCAGCCCTGGCTGGTCCAGAAAGCCGAATTCACCAAGTCCGGCCGCAACAGCGCCATCGTCAAGATGAAGCTGAAAAACCTGATCAACGGCTCCAAGACCGAGACCGTGTACAAGGCCGACGACAAGATGGAGCCGGTCATCCTCGACCGCAAGGAAGTGACCCTCTCTTATATCAATGGTGAGGACTACGTCTTCATGGATCCGGAGTACAACTCCTACGAGCTGCGCGCCGAAGACCTGGAAAGCGTCCTGCCGTTCATCGAGGAGGGCATGACTGACATCTGCGAAGCCGTGTTCTTCGATGGCAAAGTCATCTCTGTGGACCTGCCGACCACCATCGTGCGCCAGATCACCTACACCGAAAACTCCGCCCGTGGCGACACTTCCGGCAAGGTCATGAAGCCGGCCAAGCTGCGCAACGGTACCGAAGTCAAGGTGGCAGACTTCTGCGAAATCGACGACTGGATCGAAATCGACACCCGCGACGGTTCCTACAAGAACCGCACCCAGGCGCCGTCGGCCTAAGGCCTTCCGCCTCGCAAAAGCCCGGCCATGCGCCGGGCTTTTTGTTGCCTGCGGCTGCGAAACCCGGCAAGGTGCGGGTGATCAAGTCCCACTACAATGTGGACGGCATCGCCGAATGCAGCTGGACAGTACCTGTCCACAGGAATACATTGCCGCCGCATAATTTGCGGCCACAGGCCCCTATAAAATCAAACCGGAGAGAGAGCATGCGCTTCCAGTTCCCCATCATCGTGATCGACGAGGATTTCCGCTCGGAAAATTCGTCCGGGTTCGGTATCCGGTCGCTGGTGACCGCGATCGAGGCAGAGGGAATGGAAGTGCTGGGAGTCACCAGTTACGGCGACCTGACGTCCTTTGTGCAGCAGCAGAGTAGGGCTTCCTGCTACATCCTCTCCATTGACGACGACGAGTTCAGCGAAGCCAACCAGGATGAAACCCTCGCCCGGCTGCGCGCGTTTGTGGCAGAGCTGCGCTTCCGCAACGCCGACATCCCCATCTTTCTCTACGGCGAGACGCGCACCTCTCACCATCTGCCGAACGACATCCTGCGGGAGATGCACGGCTTCATCCACATGTTCGAGGATACCCCGGAGTTCATCGCTCGCTATGTGGTGCGTGAGGCCCGCGCCTACCTGGATAACCTGGCGCCGCCGTTTTTCCGCGCGCTGGTGCATTACGCCTCCGACGGCTCCTATTCCTGGCACTGCCCGGGCCACTCCGGCGGCGTGGCGTTCCTGAAGAGCCCGGTCGGGCATATGTTCCACCAGTTCTTTGGCGAGAACATGCTGCGCGCCGACGTGTGTAATGCGGTGGACGAGCTGGGCCAGCTGCTGGACCACACCGGACCGATCGCCGCCAGTGAGCGCAATGCCGCGCGTATCAGCCACGCGGATCACCTGTTTTTCGTCACCAACGGTACCTCCACCTCCAACAAGATTGTGTGGAACTCCACGGTGGCGCCCGGTGATATCGTGGTGGTCGACCGCAACTGCCACAAGTCGATCCTGCACTCCATCATCATGACCGGGGCCATCCCGATCTTCCTGATGCCGACCCGCAATAACTTCGGCATCATCGGCCCGATTCCCCGCAGTGAATTCGACTGGGAAAACATCCAGAAGAAAATCGCGCAGAACCCGTTTATCGCTGACAAAGGTGCAAAACCTCGGGTGCTGACCATTACCCAGAGCACCTATGATGGTGTCCTGTACAACGTGGAAGAGATCAAGGATGCGCTGGACGGCAAGATCGACACCCTCCACTTTGATGAGGCCTGGCTGCCGCACGCTGCGTTCCACGATTTCTATGGTGACTACCATGCCATTGGCGAGGGCCGCGTTCGCTGCAAGGAGTCCCTGGTATTTTCCACCCAGAGTACCCACAAACTGCTTGCGGGTATCTCCCAGGCGTCGCAGATCCTGGTGCAGGATTCCGAGAGTCGCCAGCTGGACAAGGACCTGTTCAACGAGGCCTACCTGATGCACACCTCCACCTCGCCCCAGTACGCCATCATTGCGTCCTGCGATGTGGCGGCGGCGATGATGGAGCCACCCGGCGGCACCGCGCTGGTGGAGGAGTCCATTACCGAGGCGATGGAATTCCGTCGCGCCATGCGCAAGGTGGACGAGGAGTGGGGCAGCGACTGGTGGTTCAAGGTCTGGGGCCCGGACCATATCGCCGAAGAGGGCATGGGCGAGCGCGAGGACTGGATGCTGCGGGCTGGCGACAACTGGCACGGCTTCGGCGATCTGGCCGAGGGCTTCAATATGCTGGATCCAATCAAGGCGACCATCGTCACCCCCGGGCTGGATCTGGACGGCAATTTCGATGACTGGGGTATTCCCGCAGCGATCCTTACCAAGTACCTGTCGGAACACGGCATCATTGTCGAGAAGTGCGGCCTCTACTCGTTCTTTATCATGTTTACCATCGGCATTACCAAGGGCCGCTGGAATACCCTGGTCACCGAACTGCAGCAGTTCAAGGACTGTTACGACAGCAACAGCCCGCTATGGCGCTGCATGCCCGAGTTCCTGGCCAAGAACAAACACTACGAGGGCTGGGGACTGCGCGATCTGTGCAATGCCATTCACAATGTATATGCACAGCACGACGTCGCCCGCCTCACCACAGAGATGTATCTGAGCACTATGGTGCCGGCGATGCGTCCGGGCGAGGCGTGGGCGAAAATGGCACACCGGGAAGTGGAGCGAGTGGACATCGAAGAGCTGGAAGGCCGTATTACCGCCATGTTGGTGACCCCTTACCCGCCCGGTATCCCCCTGCTTATTCCGGGGGAGCGCTTCAACCGCACCATCGTCAATTACCTGCGTTTTGCGCGCACCTTCAATGAGCAGTTCCCCGGTTTTGAAACCGATTGCCACGGGCTGGTGAAGGAAATGAAGGACGGCAAGGCGCGCTACTGCGTGGATTGCGTGAAGGACTGAACAAAGACCAGGTGAGTACTTAGTGCGTTGCGCTGGCGGGAACCGACAGCGCGCGCAGGTTTTCCAGCACTTTTTCCGCACGGGCGATGTTAGCCAGCAGTTCGACGTTTTCCGGGGCCAGGGAATTGGCTTCGCGCCAGACCGCCAGGGCCTGCTCGATCTTGCCCTGACTGTATAGATCATTCCCATGCCTGATCGCGGTTACGATGCGGCTATTCAGCTGTGTCTGGAACTGCGCTTCCAGCTCCGGCAGCTGCGGTTCCTGTGGCGACTGCTGCCGTAACAGGTCCAGAAATTGCCGCGCGCTGGACAAGTCACCGGCGTCCAGAGCCCGCTGTACTTCCGTAACGGGAGCGTCTGCCACTTTGTCGGGGGACGTTTGGGCGTTGGCGGTAGTGGATTGGGTTTTCGATTGGCTGAGCCGGCGATTGGCCGTGGCCAGGTCGCGTTCGATTTTTTCGCGGCGCTCGGTATCGTACTGAAGTTCGTCGCCGTACAGGTCGAACGCAATCTTCAGGCCGCGTTGCGCGAGCGCATAGTCTTCCCGCTCCAGTGCACGTCGGGAATACTGCTGTAACGCCTGTGCCGATTCGCGGCGTTTGCGGTGGTAATTTTTCACTTCCACCCAGTTGATCAAGCCGGGGCCCTGGAGCTGCTGCAGTTTGCGGTAGCCCTCGGCATCTTTCAGTAACTGTTCACCGCGGTTGATTTCCAGCTCCATTCGCACCCGCTCTTCGCGTGACTGGCGTTGCGCTGCCAGTTGTTGCTGCGCGTTAACGAGCAGTTGACTGTCTGGCAGCAGGCGTAAGGCGTTATGTAACACCTGTGCGGCGCCGTGCCAGTTGTCCTGCTGCGCCATACTGCTCGCGCTGCTGATAACGTCGCGTTCGAACCGTAACAAGTTGCTTTGCAATTGTTGGATTCTTTGCTGCTGTGCGGGAGTCACAGTATTCAGAGACCGCAGCCACTCGAGTTCGGTCGCCTGCGCGCTGACCTGTTGCGGTGTTTCGGTGGGAAAGCCTTCCAGTACCGGCTCGGGTGTCGGCATCAGGCTGCATGCCGGTAGCAGCGGCAATAGCAGAAACCACAGCAACGGTAACCGGCGATCACGCATGGCCGACAGCCTGCGGCAGCGGTTGATCGCCCTCGGAGTTCAGCACCTTGCGCAGGTTGGTCTCCAGCAGTGGTCGATCTTTGTGGTGGATGTCCTGTACCGAATAAATCTGGATCGGCGCGGATTTGCCGCGGATCGGAAGCGTCTGCCCGGCCTGGGCGACGATGCGCGGTTGCAGCATGGTAAACAACTGCTGCCGGATAATGATCTGATCCGGTTCCGCTTCGCTGCACAGACGGGAGGCCAGATTGACCGCGTCGCCGACCACCGTGTATTCCATCCGCTCGTCGGAGCCCAGGTTACCGGCCAGCATAGCGCCGCAATTGATGCCGATACGGAAATGCACCTCAGGGCGGCCGTCGGCGCGACGCTGCTCGTTCAGCTGCGCGGCCAGTTGCTGGATCAATACCGCACAGCTGACTGCATTGAATGCGTGGTCGGTATCGTCGTCCAGCACACCGAACACCAGCATCGCACAGTCGCCGATAAACTTATCGACGACCCCGCTATACAGCGAGCAGGCACGAGAAATATACGAGAAGTATTCATTGAGCAGTTCGGAAACCTGGCTCGGCTGCAGCTTTTCCGACATCGCGGTAAAACCGGTGATATCGGCGAACAGCACGGTGGCCTCGATTGGGCGGTCTACCAGGCGAACTTCGTCCAGGTTGGCGAGCACCTTGTCGGCCACGTTTTTCGACACATAGCGGGAAAAGACCTGCTCGACCTGGGATTTTTTCAGCAACCCGGCCGCCATATTGTTGAAGCCTTCGAACAGAAAGCCGATTTCGTCATTGCGCCGCTGATCGATCCGGATCGCCAGGTCGCCGCGGTCGATGGCGCGGGTTGCCTCCATCAGGTGGTGGATCGGAAGCGACAGGCGGCGGCTCAGCCAGTAGGCCAATAGGGATGCCAGGATGGTCATTGCCAGGGTGGCGTAGACAATGGCGTTGCGGGCACTGGCTGCGGCCTGGTCCATCTGTGATGCGGACAGGGTGACTACCACCGAGCCGACCCGCACTCCCTGGTAATTGGCGGGAGCGATAAAACTGATCAAACGCTCCGGGGACCCGTTTGCGGTATGTCGGAACCAGGGGCTGGCGATGACCTCCGCTGATTCAGAGAAGGTGCTGCTCAGGCGTGGTTGGATACCAGTGCTGGACAACAATTCACCGCTATGTGCGTAGATTCCTGCGCCGAGGATCTTTTCATCCTGCCCCAGGTTGGTGGTTAGCATGCGCAGGTTCAGGCTGTTTTCCGACAGTATCGGCTCACTGGCCAGCTTCGCCAGCTGTTGCGCCATGGTATTGCCAAAATCGTGCAGCTGGGTGCGGATAAGATGGTTCTGGTTGTCGCTGATAAACAGGCCAAGGCTCGCCATCCCCAGCACCAGCAGCAGGGTCATCACCACCGCCAGCTTGAAGGCAATGGGAATGTGGCGGGGCAGCAACCGGAGCACGCACGCTTGTAGACCGTTCGCAATGTGCCGCAATTTGGCTTTGGTCTTAGTGATCAACGGCTGTGCTCTTCATTGGTCAGTAGTCACCGGTATTCGGTCGAGATGCAGGGGACTATATCAAGGGGACTATATAGAGGTGACTATACCAGTTCTTGGGCAGGTATAAGACTAATCCCGCCCATTGACTAGACAGTTAAGGGTTCGCAGCGCTGTGCGCCAGGGTTCGACATGCCTCCGCATGGGTAGATGCTAAAGGCGAATTACACGAGGCTCGCGGACGAAGTAGGTGAAATGCCTGTCCCGGACTGGTAGCATCCTGCCGCATTGGAAATAGTGAATAGATTATCGTTTCCTCCAGTACTCGCAGTAACAAAAGCCCACTGAACCGGTATTCCGGAAAATCCTGCCAGCTGTACGTCCACAGTCTCCGTACCGCCAGGGGCCACCTGTGGGCGCCGATACTGGGGCGCTTTACACCGCTTAACACAATGGTGCTTTACTAGTTTTTGATAATAAGTATCATTTGCGAGAGTCAGATATCAGGAGTGACTATGCAATCTCTAAACCGCGCACGGAAACATCGCGTCCTGGGCCTCGCTATCGGCTTTTGTGCAGTGCTGGTGGCCGGTCAGGTATCCGCCAACGGCGCTATTGGCGACCACGTGAATGACCTGAAAGGCCATCTGACCACTTATTCCGAAGAAGTGAATTGGCTGGTCGCAAAATTTGGCGAAGTGGTCGACACCTACGAGAAAAAAGGCCAGAAGGCTACTGATACCAAAGTCATGTTGGAGTACTGGGAGGGGGTGGATTTTCACTCCGCCATCGAAACCAACTATGTGCCGGTTTACGCCAACATCTGGCAGGGTATCTTCGGTGTGAAGCAGGCCATTGAAGCGGGTGCCCCGGTTGCCAAGGTACGCGAGGAACAAGCCAAGCTGAACCAGGCCCTGTGGCAGGGACTGGGAGCGGTGAAGCTCGCCTCTCAGTATCAGGAAAAGGGACTGCTGGCTAAGGTGCAAACCACCGAGGCTGAACCCACCACCATGCCGGAGATGTTGGACGACATCAAACACCGCCTGGATCGTGTGGTGGCCAAATATGCCGAAAAACTGCCGGAAGCGGCGACCTCCATCGTACATGACACCTACCTGCACCGGTTTGAAGGTGTTGAAGGCGCGCTGATCGAGCAAGACGCCGCGCTGGTGGAAGACCTGGAAAAAGATTTCAACGTGACTCTGCCCCAGGCGCTGGATGGCAAAACCAGCGTGGACGACGTGCGCAAGGTGGTGGAATCCATGCAGGCCAAACTGGATAAGGCCAAAAACCTGCTGCAGGAAGCAGAAAAGAAACGTAAAGACGTCTTTTAAGGTATTGCCGGCATCGGTAAGTTGCCGGCTCCGCTCTATATATTCAGTAAGGAATAACCGTGCAGCGCAGAGCTTTTTTGCATAGCCTGGCTGCGGTTGGCGCGCTGGGTTGTCTGCCGGCAGCCCGCGCTCTGGCTGCGAGTCCCATGGCCAACTCCGTGGAAAACGCCGTCTCCGTAGATCAATTGCCCAAATTGGAAGGGGATCTGACCCTCTATCTGGGAACCGGGGAGGGCGGTCTCTATGAAAATGTCCTCGCGGCCATCAAGAAGCGCAATCCCAAGCTGAATCTGCAAATCCGCCGCGGCGTCACTTCTGCCCTGGCCAACACCATTGTGGCCGAGGCCAAGGCTGGCGTGCGCCGTGCAGACCTATTCTGGGCGGTTGACTCCGGTGCCGTCGGCCAGGTGGCGGACGCCGGCCTCGCGCGCCCGCTGCCGGCAACTCTTACCGGGCAGCTCATGCCCGGCTTCCAGTATCCCCAATGGGCACCGGTCACCGGTCGTGTTCGAACCCTGCCGTACTACACCGGCCGCTTCACCGCCGATCAGATTCCGGACAGCATCATGGCGCTGCCGGACAGCAATCTGTCCGTGGGCTGGGCGCCAGCTTATGCTGCTTTCCAGTCGTTCCTGACGGCCATGCGTCTGTTGGAAGGCGACAAGGCCACCGCCGACTGGCTGCGTGGTGTTAACAAGCGTGCCAAAACCTATGCCGGCGAGCTCGGTGTGGTAATGGGCGTGGAGCGGGGTGAAGTCGATGTGGGCCTCGCCAATCACTATTACACCCTGCGCCTGAAAAGCGGCAAACCCGACGCCAAGGTGGATCTCGCGTTCACCAAAAACGATGCCGGTTGCCTGGTCAATGCGGGTGGTGTCGTTGCGCTGAGCGAAGGCGAGCTGCCGATCAATTTCATCCGCTATCTCCTGTCTCGGGAAGTGCAGTCTTACCTCGCCACTGAAGCCTTTGAAATTCCGCTGGTCAGCGGCGTGAATCCGCCGCAGGGCCTGCCGCCCCTCAGCAGTATTTCGCCGCCCAAGGTGGATCTCACCCAGTTGGCCGACCTGCGCCCGACACTAAACCTGATGCGCAGCGTCGGCGTTCTATGACGTCGAAATCTCTACTGCGCTGGCCGGCGTCCTATCCGCTGGCCCTGGTCATTGCGCTGATGGCGCTGGTGCCGGTGGGGGTACTGTTCGGACTCGCCTCTGACGAGGTGCAGCTGTTTGACGCCCACAACCTCAGGGTTCTCACCAACACGCTGCTGTTGATGGTGTTCACTGTGCTCGGGTCGATTGTGATCGGGGTTCCACTGGCGCTGCTGACCGCCTATGTGCAGATGCCCTGGCGCAGGCTGTGGCTGATTCTACTGGCCGCCCCCCTGGCGATTCCCAGCTATATCGGCGCCTTTACCCTCTACGCTGCGTTCGGTCGCGGCGGGGAAATCGAGAGCTTGCTGGGCCTGCCGGTTCCGTCACTCGATGGCCTTCCCGGTGCCACCCTGGTGATGATCCTCTATTCCTATCCCTTCGTGATGCTAACTACCCGGGCCTCGCTGCTCAGTCTGGATGCCAGCCTGGTAAATGCGGCCCGCACCCTGGGTATGACCCTCGGCGTGAGTCTGTGGCGGGTGGTGCTGCCCCGCGTCGTTACCGGTATCGCCGCTGGCGGCCTGCTGGTAGCGCTGTACACCCTGTCGGATTTTGGTACACCGGCGATCATGCGTCTGGATACCTTCACCCGGGTGATCTTCGTTGAGTACAACGCGTTTGGCTTGAGTCAGGCGGCGATGCTGTCATTGCAATTGTTGGTAATTGTCGGCCTGGTGCTGTTTCTGGAGTCCCGGGTACGCGGCAGCCGTGAAAGGCCCGGGCGCCACCTCACCATCTGGCCGGGGCGGGGGCAGCAGCTGGCGATCGCGCTGTCGGTGGTGCCGGTGTTGGTGTTGGCCATTGTGCTGCCGCTGGGCGTGTTCGGGGTGTGGCTGGCCCGTGAAGGCACCGAGGGGTTCGAGTTCAGTTACGCCTGGAATTCCGTGCACGCCTCGTTCCTGGCGGCGGTTTTCGCGGTGGTGCTGGCGGTTCCGGTGGCGCATGCGGCGATTGCCGGTCGCGCAGGGCGCCTGATGGAGCGTATGACCTATTTCGGGTTTGGTGTGCCCGGCATAGTAATGGGTACGGCGCTGGTTTACGTGGGCCTGCAACTGCCGTTCCTGTACCAGACACTGGGGTTGTTGGTGCTCGCTTACGTGCTGCGCTTCCTGCCGCTGGCGGTGAGTTCGGTGCGTTCCACGGCCGAGGGGCTGGACCCGAGCCTGGTGAAGGCCGCGCGGGTGCTGGGGGCCAGCCCCCGCGAGGCATTCCAGCGCATCACTTTGCCGCTCACGGTGCGCGGCATGGTGGCCGGCGCCGCCCTGGTGTTTCTTGAGGCCATGCGCGAACTGCCCGCGACCTTGATGCTGGGCCCCACCGGTTTTGAAACCCTGGCCACCTACTTGTGGCGGATGTACGAAGCGGGGTATTTTGGTCGCGCCGCCATTCCCGGCTTACTGCTGGTGCTGATGTCCGCACTGGGACTCGCGCTGATGTTGTCCGGCGAGCGCCGGGCCGAATTTGATGTTACTGAGACCCCACATTCCTGATGCTGAAGGTTAGCAATCTGTCGGTACATTACGGCACCACTGCCGTAGTGAAAAATCTGAATCTGGCCCTGGCCGAGGACGAGGTCCTGATGCTGGTGGGCCCCACAGGCTGTGGCAAAACCACGATTCTGCAGGCGCTGGCTGGGCTGATTCCCATTTCCGAAGGGGAAATCGCGCTGGGCAACTGGTGTGCAAGCGCGAAAAAGCCGGTGCCGCCAGAAAAGCGCAACGTGGGCATGGTGTTCCAGGACTTCGCACTTTTTCCGCACCTGACCGTGGAGCAGAATGTCTGTTTCCGCCTGACCAATACCACGCAGGCGGACCACTGGCTGAATCTGTTGGGGCTGGACAAGTTCCGCCATGCGAAACCCGCCCGCCTGTCCGGTGGGCAGAAGCAGCGGGTGGCGCTGGCGCGGACCCTGGCCCACGAGCCGGCGTTCGTGCTACTGGATGAGCCCCTGTCAAATCTGGACGCGGCTCTCAAAGACAATCTGCGCTGGGAGATCCGCGAGGCCCTCAAGGCCGCCGGTGTCCCCGCTATCTGGGTTACCCATGATCAGGAGGAGGCGCTCTCGGTCGGTGATCGTGTGGGTATCCTGAACGGCGGTGTGCTTGAGCAGCTCGATACCCCCGAAATTTGTTTCTCCGAGCCCGCCAGCCGTTTCGTGGCCGGCTTTCTCGGCGAGGCGAGCTTTCTCCCTGGTGAGTTGCAAGGGCACCAGGTGTCCACCGCGCTCGGCCCGGCGCCCGCCATTCCGATCGACACTGCTGAAGGGCAGGTGGATCTGCTGTTGCGCCCGGACGACCTTTCACTGGTGCCATCCGCTATCGGCAATGGTGTGATCGACTGGGTTCGCTACGAGGGCTGTTCCCGCCTCTACGCGGTAACAGTGGAAGGTGGCGCTCAGCTGCGGGTAAGGACCAGTCACGAAGTCCACGGCAAACCCGGCGACCGGGTGCAGATGGCCATCACCACCACACATCCGCTGGCGGCGTTTGCCCGCAAGCGCTGAGCCTGCTGCTCCCCTTCAGGCAGGCTTCTGAGGAGTGGGCATATTTACCTGCTCCCGAGTGATACCCCTGCAGTGTTCAATTTCACGACAGCGTGCCCAGTGTGCTCCCCGACCGATTGGTCAGCCAGGGTGCCATACTAGTGCGCACGCACGAGCTGTGTGCAAATCCCGTCCTATTGCTGTGCAACCGTCCCTTTGCCACCACTTCTCCTGCTTCTGGCACTAAATTCAGTAGCCCATAAGGGCTATACGAAAAAGCTTTCCACAGCGAAGAGTGAACGAATCTTACGTGTCAGTTACATCCGAAATTTGTCAAGGTTGTTTTGGAGTTAATTGCAAGTTTCTGATTTATAAGGAAAAAATGTTTTTGGTTAAATTTTCTTCACCCTGGAATCTCACCAGATGATGGGGGCTGGCGGCGTTTTCCCGTTAGTTGCTCACAGACATATCCACAGATTCTGTGGATTGTGAATAAAAAAGCCGGCGTGTGCCGGCTTTTGTGCTACCCGGGAATTTTTGCCCCCAGGTCGTTCGGTTCTTTCCTCCCGGAAGTGGTTATCGCCCGTTGCAGGTGGCACCTCCGGAAGAATTGGCCTGACTCAGCGGAAGGTGAGTTCCACTCGGCGGTTCTGGGCCCGGCCGGCATCTGTTGCATTGGATGCGACGGGTTGGGTTTCCCCGTAGCCGCGAGCCGTGATGCGGGCCGCGTCGATGCCATGCTCGACCAGATAGCGGCGCACGGATTCCGCGCGGAGGCCGGATAGGCGCAGGTTGTAGCCGTCATTGCCCTGACTATCGGTGTGGCCGGCCACTTCCACCAGGGTGTTGGGCTGATCGCGCAGTGACTGCACAACCTTATTCAGGGAATCCTCGGCGCGCGGGGTAAGTTTGGCGGAGTTGAACTCGAACTGGATGTTTTCCAGGGTTATGGTCTGGTCCTTGATCACACAGCCATACTCGTCCACCTTGGCACCCGCCAGGGTGTTGGGGCAGCGATCGTTCTGATCCAGCACGCCGTCACCATCACTGTCCGTATTTACAATTTCCGGCTCGGGTTCGGGTGGCGGAGCCGCTACCACCGGAGTGGGGGCGGGCGGTTGGTTCAGGGGTATGCTGAGGCCAAAACCAAATTGCCAGTCGTTAAAATCATCGGCAAAGAAGTCGCGCAGGTAGCGCACTTCTGCGCGGATTTTCAGCCCGTTTTCACTGATGGCGCCGGTGGTGAAGCCTGCGCCGACGTTGATGAAGGCGTTGGTTTCCTGCAGGCCATAGTCGAATTTGGTGCTGTTGTTGGATGCGCCCCAGCCTCCCAGCAGGAACGGTGTGTACCCGTTGCGCCCACCAAAGCTGTAGACGACGTCCACGCCGAGGCCCGTCAGGTCGTTATCACTGCTGGGGACCAGCTCGCCGGTATACACGTAGGGGTCCGGCACGGTTGGGGGCGGCAGGAAGTTGTTGTCGTCATCGTTCAGCTGGGTGCCGAAAAGCTGCACTTCTGTAAACCAGTTGCCGGTGGACTGAAAGCCGTAGACGGCGCGCAGGCCGCCGGCCTGGCGTTCGGTATTGCGTTCTGAGTCGACGCGAGTGAGGAATGGCATGATGTCGACGTAGCGGTCTTCCTGTGCCATCACCTGGGCGCTGGCGACCAGGGAGGCGGTCAGCGCGACGCCCAGTGTCATTTTGATTGGCATGGAATTCAAAGGCATAAATAGCATCCTTGCATGTTTTGGTTTATTCATTCGGTGCTTTGTTTTTGCAGCCTGGAGCCTGAAGCTCGTGTCAAAAACTGGAATTTCGTGCGAGCGAATTGACCGAGTTGGTACTTACGCACAACTTTCATGACCGGATTGGAAAATCCGTTGTTATACCCGTTACTTATTAGTTGATCTCGGCGACTTTTCCAGCGGTTACGCGCCGAAAAATACAATTAATGGCGCGTGAATTTTTTTGTTGCGGAGTTTGTCGCGAGAGAGGCGGTTCGGCGGCGGGATTTCTGCCAGCGCAGGGTGTCAGTACTGGTGTCGAAAACTGATCAGTGCGGCGGTAATAGCGACGTTGAGGCTTTCAACACCATTTTGCATCGGGATGCGCAGACGATGGGTGCAGGCGTTTTCTACCGCGGGGCTCACGCCGTGGGTTTCATTGCCGAGCACGAAAATGGTTGGCTCCCGGTCGTCGATGGTGCGGAGCGTATCGCTGGCATGTGAGGAGAGGGCGCAGACGCGCGCGCCCTGTTCCGAGAATTTTTTCAGCACCGGCGCCAGCTGGTCGCAGCGCAGAATCCTGGTTTTAAACAGGGTGCCGACACTGGCCTTGATCACCAGCGGGTCGATCTGCGCGCAACCCTTGCGCGGCAGGATCAGGCCGTCGATACCACCGGCACAGGCGGAGCGAATGATCATGCCCAGGTTCTGTGGGTTGGTGATGCCGTCCAGGGCCAGTAATTCAAAGTGCTGTTTGCGGTTTTCCTTGAGGAAGGTTTCCGCATCGCCGTATTTGGGCAGTGCCAGATCCAGCGCTACACCCTGATCCTGCTTGGCATTTTTGGAAATACGTGATAATGCCTTCCTGTCGCAGTGCGCGATTTCAATCTGCCGTTCCGCGGCCAGCTGCTCGATACGGCTGATCAGCTGATCCTTGCGATTGCTGTCCGCGAGATGCAGCTTGTGCACCGGCAGGCTGCCGTCTTCCAGCGCTTCAAGCACCGGTTTGCGCCCGTAAATGGTGAGCAGGCTGTCGAAGAATGCGCGTTTTTTCAGGTATTCGGGGGAGTCGGTCACGATACTTTGTCGTCGGGATTAGCGGTGAGGAGGTCGGACATCCGGCGGCGCGCAGTGTCGCTCAGTCCGGCCCGTTTTGCCAGCGGCAGTGCCGCCTTTGCGAGGATGCGATAGGTCTCGGCCAGTGCCGCGGTATCGGGCTTTGTTTGTGCCAGCTTTTCCAGGGCCCGAAGCTGGCGCGTTACGGTATCGACATCACCGCGTACCAGCGGGCCGGTGAGGGCGCGATCGGGACCGAGGGCAAAATTGTTGTTGGCGGTCTGCAACACGATGGGAGTCAGCAGTTGTTTTGCGGTTGCGCCGTCGATGCCGGCGGCGGCGAACGTCTGCAAACTGAGGTCCAGCAATACGGTGAGGTAGTTACAAGCCATCACCGAGCCGGCGTGATACAGCACCTTCTGTTCCGGGCTCAGGGAAATACAGCGGCAATCCAGGGCGCGGAAAGCATCTTCCAGCCGCTGGATTCCGCCAATGTCCCCTTCAAGAGCCACAGTTGCACCCGGCAATCCCTCCAGTGAACGCTGCGGGTCGGCAAAGCTGTGCACCGGGTGCGCGCTTGCAACGGTTGCGTGAGTGCAGCAGGCAAGCGCACTGGCGGGCAGGGCGCCGCTACAGTGGAATACCAGTACCTCTCTGTCCGCTGGCAGATGCGGTGCAAGTTTTTGCGCAGTACTGGCAATCTGGTCATCGGGCACAGCGATCAGCCAGAGGTCCGCCGGTGGCATGCCATCGAGCTCCGCTACTGCGGTACCGGCGCCGATAAACTCTCGTGCCGCAGCACTGCTCTCGACGCTGCGGTTGCAGATGCCGCCGATGGCAAACACCCCGCGCTGGTGCCACAGGTGCGCCAGGGTGCGGCCGAGATGGCCGGCACCAATGATATTCAGCGTGGGAATTTCCGGCGCCTGCAATTACTTGCCCGCCAGGCAGTTGACGTAGGCCGCCACCGCATTGGCCATACCCATACTGATGGCGTCGACGGTCAGTGCGTGGCCGATGGAGACTTCCTGCAGGCCGGGCAGGGTGCGGTAGCGGGGCAGGTTGATCAGGTTCAGGTCATGTCCGGCATTCACACCGAGCCCCAGGTACAGGGCGTGCTCAGCGGCGGCGCAGTGGGTTGCGAAAATGCTTTCCAGTTCCGGGCTCTGCCTGCTCACCGCCTCGGCGTAGGGCCCGGTGTAGAGCTCGATGCGATCCGCGCCCACCTCTTTGGCGAGGCCAATCTGGGTTTTATCCGGGTCCATAAACAGGCTGACGCGAATACCCGCGTCGCGCAGCTGGCGAATGATGGGTTCGAGACGGGCACCGTCGCGGGTCAGGTCAAAGCCGTGATCGGAGGTGAGCTGGTCGTCGCTATCGGGTACCAGGGTGCACTGTTGCGGGCGGGTTTCCAGCACCAGTGGCAGCAATCCCGGATAGCTACCCATGACGCCTGCAAAGGGGTTGCCCTCGACATTGAATTCGACCTTGCGGCTGGCGCACAGGGCGGCGAGATCGCGCACGTCCTGTGGACGGATATGCCGCTGGTCCGGGCGTGGATGCACGGTGATACCGTGGGCGCCCGCGTCGAGGCAGGTGCGACCGTGGGCGACTACATCCGGGTAGTTGCCTTCGCGGGAATTGCGGATCAGGGCGATCTTGTTGAGATTGACGCTGAGAGCAATCACTGGCCGTTGCCTCCGGTGCTGTCGGTTTCACTGTTGGCGCTGCCGGCGGCATCGCTGCCGCTGTCAACCCGTCTGGCTTTCAGTATACGCACTGGGGTGTTGGGGGCGTCGGGGAAGCTCGCGTATTGGCCGCGGGGTTCGGCGGCGATCTGCTGCACCACACTCATGCCCAGCAGTACCTTGCCAAATACGGTGTAGCCAGGTTTTTCGGTGCTGCCGTCGAGGCGGCTGTTGTCCACCAGATTGATAAAAAACTGGGAGGTGGCGCTGTCCGGGTCATTGGTGCGCGCCATGGAGATGGTGCCGCGCGCGTTGGAGAGGCCGTTAGTCGACTCGTTCACCACCGGTTCGAGCGTGGGCTTTTCCTGAAAGTCGAAGGTGTAGCCGCCGCCCTGGGCCATAAAGCCTGGAATGACGCGATGGAAGATGGTGCCGTTGTAGAAGCCGCTGTCGATGTAGGCGAGGAAATTCTCCACGGTCTTCGGCGCCTTGTCGGCGTACAGCACCAGCTCCACATTGCCGAGATCGGTTTCCAGTACCACCCGGGGATTTTCGCTGAGGGCTGAGGCGAATCCTGACAGACAGAGCAGCAGTGAGGCGGCGAGTGATTGGAGCATCGACAGGCGTTTCATATCGGTAATCCCTGTATAACTATTTTTTTACAGATTTTTTGAACGTGTGGCCGCCAAAACAAAAAGGCCCGGTCGCTGACCGGGCCTAGTGAGCCGGTTTTGGGATTCTAACCGCTGCTCATGGGGACGGAAACACAGGGGTGGGATTCAGTTGGCCCACTCGGAGTTCCGCTTGCGCGGGCGGAAGTGCGGCGCAATCATAGCCAGGAACGCGCCCATCAGTACCGAGAGCGCGCCGTACATATACCACTTGCGGGTTTCGCTGCTGGCCAGGCGCTGGATTTCCGCCTTGTCCATGGTCTGCTGCTGCTTCAGCAGTTCGTGCTGATTGAGCAGCTTCTGGTGCCGCTGGTTGAGGGCCACGGCGTCTGCGGACAGGGATTTCAGCTCTTTCAGTTCCCGCGCCAGGGTGTCGGCACGCTCCTGAGTAGCTTGCAGATCGGTGGTCAATTTGTTGTTGGCATCTTCCAGGCGGCGCACTTCGCCACCTAGATCGCCCTGCAGGCTCTCGACATGTTGCAGACGAGCTTCCGCCTGGGCCAATTTGATTTTCGCCACCGGTTCGCTCTCGAGATACTGGCGACGCACCCAGCCTTCTTCTCCGCCGGGCGTGCGCACCCTGGCCCAACCGGTATCTGGAGAGTCTTCCAGCAGGGTCAGCTTGGTGCCGCTCGGCAGTCCGCTGTGCAGAATGCGGAATTCATTGCCCTGACCCGAGCGCATGGGTACGTGCAGTTCGTCAGTGATGTAGCGGTCGGAACTGATGGCTTGGGTGTGACTGGCGCCGAGCGCGATCAGGGCCGCGGCGAAGGTGTTGCAGAGTTTGTTCATGGTCTGGGATAAATCGGTACGGATAATAGTTATCGTGTCGGTAAATCGGTAGGCAATTGGCGGTAGTACCGCATCACCTTTGGTTCAACGCTTTTGGCTCAGGGCAAAACCAGTTTGTAGGGTTTGACCGTAACCGCGGCGTAAACGCCTGCCGCCACATAGGGGTCGGCGTCCGCCCACGCTTTGGCGTCCTCCAGTGACGCGAAATCCGCCACTACCAGACTGCCGGTAAACCCCGCCTCGCCGGGGTCTTCACTGTCGATGGCCGGGTGTGGACCGGCGATCAGCAGGCGGCCCTGGTCCTTGAGGTCGTTCAGGCGCGCGATATGTTGCGGGCGGGCGGACTGGCGCAGGGGCAGACTGTTGTCAACGTCTTGGCTGATGATGGCATACCACATAGGCGGATTCTGTTTCCTGTGTTCTGTTTTTATGAATTCAACGATGGAAGGCGCGGTTACTGCTGCACCAGGATTTCTTCCAGTGTCAGCCCGGTCAGTTTGCCGATGCGACGAAACAGGAATACCAGCACCAGCATTAGAATGATGGTGGCGGGCAGGGCGATTACCGGAAAACTGAGGGCGGTCATTTTACCCAGTTCCTCATTGAAGGCCTCGGTGCCCGGCGGGCTTTTCAGCAGTACTTCCGCGAGGATGTAATTCAGTGCCGAAGACAGGAAAAAAGACCCGGAAATCATCCATGATGCCTGCAGCAGGGTGCGATCAAACGCGGTTTCGGTGCCGCGGGCTGCGAGGCTGTGGGCAATCTTGCGAGTGTCGAGAATGCGATCGTTGTAGACCAGGGTGCGCACCAGCGGCCAGCGGGTGTAGAGACTGGCGATAGTGGCGATGCCGAGCATGCCCGGAATAGCCGCTTCCTTGATGGCGATGTATTTGGCTTCGAGTTCCAGCAGGCTCATGCCACCGGTCAGCAGGATGCTGAGGATGCCGAGGGCGGAGAAAAAGTTCACCTTGCCGGAGCGCTGCAGGTCGCGCAGGCCGTAGAGCAGCGGAAATGCCAGTGCGACCACGATAGCCCACTTGGTGCCGAGCCAGTTGTCCCCGGACAGTTTGGTCAGGATCACCGTGGGAATAAGGATGTTGAGCAGCAGATTGGCCAGCAGGCTCTCTTTCTGCGGGCTGGTCTCTGTGTTGTCGGTGCCTGCCGCGACCACCGGAGTCTGCTCCGACTGGCTGGTATGGCTTTGCTTGGTATCAGTCATTGTCTGTTCCGGTGATAATGCCCGCTGGCTGACGGTACAGCTGTCAGTGGCGATAGTGGTTCCCCGTTCGCGGGGCGTTATCCCTGAAACCGGTGAGCCGGTCCGGTGCGCAACAATAGCCTGTCGAAATCGTAATATCGAACCTACGACAGCGGTTTTTCACGACAGTTCCCACTAGATTATCGCCGGGTGCTGTCTTGGCAAAACAGGGCCGGAAACAGGGGAAATGTTCCACTTAATACGCACTTTCCAGAACGCGGTTTTCGAATCTTCGGGCAACCAACAATGAATTCTGAGTATGGACTCTGAAATGGCGCACTCGCGACTCCAGCTGACCGATGAGACAGTAACTGGTCAGGTAGACCTGCACTGCCACAGCACCGCGTCTGACGGTATTTTAAGCCCTGAAGCGCTGGTGTCGAGGGCGAAATCTGCAGGTGTGACGCTGTTGGCGCTCACCGATCACGACACCGTTGCGGGCTTCGCGGAAGCGCAGGTCGCCGCAGAGAAAGAGGGTGTAACCCTGCTGCCGGGTATCGAACTCACCGCCTGCTGGGGGCGGCGTGTGGTGCACATCGTCGGGCTCAATATAGATCCAGCGTCCGCCGCCATCGAAGATGCCATTGAGGAGCGCGACAGGTTGCGCCATGCGCGCGCTATGGAGATCGCCGCGCGGATGGAAAAGCGCGGCTTTGCCGGTGCCTTGGAAGGAGCCAGACAGCACGCGGGAGACGGCGTTATCGGTCGCCCCCATTTTGCGCGCTGGCTGGTGGAGGCCGGGCATTTGCCGGATGAAGCCAAGGCGTTCAAGCGCTATCTCGGTGCCGGCAAGATCGGCGATGTGACAGTAGCCTGGCCAGATATGGCCGACACCGTCGCCAGTATCCACGCCGCCGGCGGTGCCGCGGTGCTGGCTCACCCCCTCAAGTACGGTCTCACCCGTATCCGCTTGCAGTCCCTACTAAGCGAATTCCAGGATGTGGGCGGCGATGCGGTGGAAGTAGTGTGCGGACAGCAGAACCCGGTGCAGACACGGGAAATCCTCGCGCTGCTGGAGCGGGTCGGCGAGGCCCGGGATCCCGGTGGGCAACTGTTGGCCTCCCTCGGCAGCGACTTTCACCAGCCGGACCAGCCCTGGCGTGCACTGGGTTGCGTGCGCCTGCCGGCGGGCGTCGAGCCGGTGTGGAATCTGTGGCAAACTGGCGCCACACAAGATCAATGAATTTTCTGTCTCAGGGGGTAGGAATGGCGCAGTTTTTCCAGATTCATCCGGATAATCCGCAGGCGCGTCTGATCAATCAGGCTGCGGAAATCGTTTCTTCGGGCGGTGTGATCGTTTTTCCTACGGACTCCGCGTACGCCATCGGCTGTCGCCTGGGGGAAAAAGTGGCCGTGGAGCGCATTCGCGCCCTGCGTCAGCTGGACAAAGACCACAACTTTACGCTGATGTGCCGGGACCTGTCGGAGCTTGCCAATTACGCCAAGGTGGACAACCAGATGTTCCGCCTGTTGAAGAACCACACCCCGGGCCCCTACACCTTTATCATGCCCGCCACCTCGGAAGTGCCGCGGCGCCTGGCGCACGCCAAGCGCAAGACCATCGGCCTGCGGGTGCCGGACAACGCCATCGTGCAGGCGCTGATCAGTGCCATCGGCGAGCCACTGATGAGCTGTAGCCTGATCATGCCCGGCGACGACCAGCCGCTCACCGACCCCTACGATATCCGCGACACCCTGGAGCATCAGGTTGAGCTGGTTATCGACGGCGGCTTCTGTGGCCTTGAGGCCACCACGGTGGTGGACCTGACCGGCGACGAGCCGGTACTGGTGCGTCAGGGCTGTGGTGCAATTGATGAAATTCTCGGCTGACGCTGATGTATAATCGCCCGTTTGGTTTTGGCTTAGGACTGCAGTGTGTCCAGTGACGACATAGAAGAAACGATCGCTGTCGCGACCGGCGAAGTCGATGCGGAGAAATCTGCAGCGGCTGTGGCCGTTTCGGACGCAGCGCCTGCGGTGAACGTTACCTACACGGTGGAACTGCTCGACGAGGAGCCCGCGGCTGCCGGAGATGCGGATGAGCCGGTTGCTGGCGCCGAGGCGGCTGCCGGCCCCCGCCAGGGTGAGATGCCCTTTGCCATGGTCGCGGGCAAGGCGTTTACCGACCTGCCCAGTGACCTGTATATCCCGCCGGACGCGCTCGAGGTCATTCTAGAAGCCTTTGAGGGCCCACTGGACCTGCTGTTGTACCTGATCCGCCGCCAGAATCTCGACATCCTCGAGATCAACGTGGCGGACATCACCCGCCAGTACATGTCCTACGTGGAGATGATGACCTCCATGCGCTTTGAGCTCGCGGCGGAATATCTGGTGATGGCCGCCATGCTGGCGGAGATCAAGTCGCGCATGTTGCTGCCGCGCCCGCCGGAAGCGGAGGAAGAGGAGGGGGAAGACCCCCGTGCCGCGCTGATTCGCCGCCTGCAGGAGTACGAGCGCTTCAAGACCGCAGCGGAGGACATGGACGAGCTGCCGCGTATGGGCCGCGATATCCATCAGGCCAGCGCCACCGGTCCGGATCGCAAGCTCACCCGACCGGAGCCGGAAGTGGACCTGAAAGAGGTGCTGCTGGCCCTGTCCGATGTGCTGCGCCGCGCCGACATGTTCGAAAGCCACCAGGTGGAGCGGGAAAAACTCTCCACCCGGGAGCGTATGACTCAGGTTCTGGACAAGATCCGCCACCGTCAGTTTGTGCCTTTCGTCGCCCTGTTTCGCGCCGAAGAGGGCCGTCTGGGCGTGGTGGTGACGTTCCTGGCGGTGATGGAGCTGGTGAAAGAATCCCTGGTGGAGCTGGTGCAGAACGAGGCCTTCGGGGCCATTCATGTGCGCTCCCGTGGTGAGGTCCAGCGGCCATCCGACGACGGTGATATTACCGACGACCGTGAATTTGCCGACGACGGTGACTTTACGGACGATGCAAGCCTCGTCGATGAGGGTGCCTTTGAAAGCAGCGACCCTGTTGATGTCGAAGGCGATCTCGAAGACGAAGAAGGCGGTGAATTGCCGGTGATAAGTGGCGCCGATGCCTTCGAGCCCCCGGAGGGCAGTGCTGAGGCAACACCACAAGAAACCACTGAATACGAAACTGAAGAAGAGGCGGCGCCAACGCCGTCGCTGTTTAGCTGATAGCGAGTGAACACCAGACCATGAGCATTGCCCCGGAATTACTCTGCCGGATCGTGGAAGGCGCGCTGCTGGCGGCGGCCCAGCCGCTGTCGGAAGATCGTCTGCTCGCGCTGTTCGAGGAAGAGGAACAGCCAGAACGCGCACAGCTGCGCGAAGTGCTGGAGCAGATTGGCCAGAACTGTGAAGGGCGCGGCTTCGAACTGCGTCAGGTCGCCAGTGGCTGGCGTTTCCAGGTGCCGGAAGATCTGGCGCCCTGGGTCAACAAACTGTGGGAGGAAAAGCCGCAGAGGTATTCCCGTGCGACCCTGGAGACCCTGGCCATCATCGCTTATCGCCAGCCGATTACCCGTGGGGATATCGAGGAAATCCGCGGCGTTGCGGTCAGCTCCCAGATCGTACGCAGCCTCGCCGATCGCGGCTGGATCAAGGTGGTGGGGCAGCGAGACGTGCCCGGCAAACCGTCGCTCTACGCCACCACCCGCGAATTCCTGGACTATTTCAACCTGAAGAGTCTGGATGACCTGCCCACCCTGGCGGAAATTCGCGATATCGAAAGCCTGACCGCGGCCTTGGATCTTGGTATCGAACCGACCGGTAGTCACAACGATGAGGCGGAAGCCGCGTCTGCTGAGGACGGCGCTCCGGTAGACGTGGATGCGCTGGCCGCAAGCGAAAGTGAGCTGGAAACTGAAAGTGAGCCGGAAACGGGATCAGAAAAGGAACCACTAGATACAGAACTGGCAGAGACTGAAATAGAAGCAGAGGTCGATACAGCGGCGGAAAGCTACGCTGAAGAAACTGAAGCCCCGGAAACTGTGGATAGCGCAGAAGACGCTGAACCGCAAAGCGATTGGGGTGATATCGACCCGGAGACCGGTGCTGCGGCGCCGGCAACCCCCGACCATCCAGAGCCAGAAGCGCTGCCAGAGCCTGAAGCGCTGGATGAAGAAGACAACAAATCCCCGGAAAATCTCAATTCATGAGTCAAGACGCAGCGCCAGCGGGCGAAAAACTGCAAAAAGTACTGGCCCGGGCGGGCCTCGGTTCGCGCCGTGAAATGGAGCGGGCCATCGAAGCAGGTCGAGTCACCGTCAATGGTGAAGTGGCCGGGCTGGGCGAGCGGGTAACCGACGACGATCGCGTAGAGTTCGACGGCAAACGTATTGCAGGTGGTGACGAAAACCGCCTGCGGGTCATCCTTTACAACAAACCCATTGGTGAAATCTGTTCCCGTCACGACCCGGAAGGTCGCCCCACTGTGTACGACCGCCTGCCGCGGCTCGGCAGTGGGCGCTGGATTTCTGTCGGCCGACTGGACTTCAACACCAGTGGCCTGCTGCTGTTTACTAACAGCGGTGAACTGGCCAACAAATTGATGCACCCGTCTTCGGTGATCGACCGCGAGTACCTGGTACGTATCCAGGGCCAGGTGGACGACGAGATGAAGAGACGCTTGGTGAAAGGAGTGATGCTGGACGACGGTGAGGCCCGTTTCACGGATATCGTGGAGAGTGGTGGCGAAGGCAGCAACCGCTGGTTCTACTGCGTGGTGATGGAGGGGCGCAACCGCGAGGTGCGCCGCCTGTGGGAGTCCCAGGGGGTGCGCGTAAGCCGCCTGAAACGCGTGCGCTATGGCAGCGTGTTCATTCCCTCCCACGTGCGTGTGGGCCAGTGGATCGAAATGGAACCGAAGGAAATCGACGATCTGTGCATCACTGCCGGATTGCCGAAGCTGGGCCAGCGTCCGCTGACCCAGGCGGAAAAAGAGAACCTGCAGCGCCAGCGGCGCAAACTGCGCAAGGCGCCGACTGCCGCGCCCAGCCGTGCACCGCTGAAGCCCGCAGCCGCTGCCGGGGCGGCGGGCAAAAGTGTAGCGGCGAAAAGTCCGGCAAAAGGCGCAACGGCAAAAGGTGCTGCGCACAAGGGCGCTCCGGTTAAAAAAGGGCCCGCAAAAGGTGGCACACCAGCGAAAAATGGCAGTACCCGTAGCTCCAGCGGGCGCTCGCGCCAGGGACCGGGATCGCGCAAGTAAGCGGCGTGAAGCCACTTCCGGAAAACAGAAAAGGCAGCTTCGGCTGCCTTTTCTGTTTAGGGTGTTTATTGCGGGTCTGTTTCGGCGCTCAGGGCAGCTCTTCTTTCTCGAACTCTTCCAGTGCATCCCCGTCCGTATCCGGCTCCTCGATCTCATCCTCCTCGAGGATCTCGTTTTCCATTCCCGGATCTATCTCCTCAGGCTCGATGGCGCTGGGGCCCGCTGGTACCGCCTCTTCGCTGGTGGGGGAGGTTGAGTCTGCCGGCTCGTCTTGCGATTCCACCACAGTCTTTAACTTCTGCAGCCCTTCTTCGTAGGACTTGCCCACCATTTTTTCCACCAGCAGCCCCATCCAGCGGGCGACGGGACTGCCGCCCATTTCAGAGGAAAAGGACCAGGTCACGTTGGTGCCACTGCCCTGGGATTGCAGCTTGAACTCGGATTTCGCCTTGCCCTGGGCGCCGAAGTCCAGATCCATGGCGATGTGGGAGTAGGGTTCGCTGGCGGTGATGGTCTGGGAACCAGTGCCCACACTGGGGTCATCGCTGTGCCACTTCATCACCGCGCCATTGCCCTCGGGGAAGCCCTCGTACGTGTACTCGGCCTGAGGGTCTAACTGGTACCAGGGGGACCACTGGTTGAAGTTGCGGAAGTTGTTCAGATGAGGGAAGACCACTTGCGGTGGCTCGGCGATATATACGCTGCGCTCAGTGGTGGCGACCCGCGGAAACAGAAAGCCGGCGAGTACCAGCAGCGCAAGAAAAACCAGAATGTACAGTAACCAGCGCATGGCGCATTTTCCCCTTTGCAATGACCCGTTTGTGTCGGTTTGCCTGCGACGGGGCCAGGTCGATACCTTGGCATGTGGGCAGGCGGGCCGGAACTGTGCGGGCAGCTCCGGCGCCGGGTTTTACATCGCTATCGAGTGTACTTGTTGGCATGTTGGTTCGCCAGCAGAGTACATAGTGGAAAAAAAAGTCCGACAAGCTCAGAAACTGGTATCCAGCAATGGCAGGGTGACACATACCGTAAGGCCGGCATTGGCGGCATTGAACGCGCGGATGCTGCCGTTGTGCTGTGCCATGGTGCGCTGGGCGATGGCGAGGCCGAGTCCGAAGCCGCCGCTTTCGCGACTTCGCGCCTCGTCGGTGCGGTAAAAGGGACGGAAAATCGCTTCGAGCTCTGTCTCCGGCACACCGTTACCGCTGTCGGTAACCTGTACCTCGCAACGCTCACCCTGCCGGCTCACGGCGACCGCTATGTGTCCGGCCACCGGACTGTACTTGATCGCGTTGCGCAGGATATTTTCCAGTGCCGCGGTGAGCGAACTGCCGCGGGTGGCTACCAACAGCTCATGGTCGTCGCTGTGTACATTGAAGCGCACCTGCTTTTGCGCGGCCTCGTCCTTCAGGTCGTCGGTCAGCGCGGTAAGTAGGCCATTGATCTCCACTACATCGTCCAGCGCGCGCCCATCGCTACCGCTTACCGGAAGCGACAATATGTCGCCAATGATGTCTTCGAGGTAATCCGCGGCCTTGCCGATCTTGTCCAGCTCGGGATCGAGCGCCTGTACATTCTTTTGTCGAGCAATACCGAGTGCCACCTGCAGTCGCGCCAGCGGTGAGCGCAGTTCGTGGGACACATCCTTGATCAGGCGGCGCTGTTCCGCCATGGATTCCTGCAGCTGCGCGGTCATTGAGTCGAAGTCCGCAGCCAGCTCGCCCAGTTCACGGCTGTGGCCGCCGATAGTAGGGGATATCCGGTAGCTGAGGTCACCTGCGGCCACCCGCCTGGTTGCGGTGCGCAGATTGTCCAGTGGCTTGCTCAGGTAGCGGGCGAGCAGGTAACAGGCGAGGCCGGAAGCCAGAGTGGTGAGTACCAGAATGGGCCAGAAGCTGCGCAGGATAAAGCGCAGCAGCAGTTCGCTCTTGCTCTTGCCGGCAATAAACACCACCCGCAGGTTCTCGCCACCGCGCAGTGGTACAAAAAAACCGATGCTGGGTTTTTTATCTACCATCCCGGGCGTTTCGCGGTTGCGGAAGTTGAGGGATGCGAACATGGGCGCCATGGCCTGGGGGATAGGGCGCCCGAGTATCTCCATGCCATAACTGTCTATGGCGTAGATGCGCTGCTGCACCTTTTCCGGCTGGCGCTCCAGCCAGTGGGTGAAGTGATCGGAACCGCTGCGACGGGCGATACGCAGGTTGTGGCTAATCTCGCCGAACAACTCCGGCCCTTCCCAGCGATCTTTTTTGCTGGGATCACCAAATTCCCTGATATGAGTGATGTACACCGCGGCCAGCACCATCACCACCGCAGTGAGCCAGGCGCCCAGGAAAACCCTCCCGAAAAGACTGCTCATGGGGTCAGCCCTGAGCGCTGGTGAGCATATATCCGGCGCCGCGGATATTGATGATCAGTTCGCGGCTGGCTCCCTGTTCTGCCAGCTTCTTGCGAATGTTGCTGACGTGCACGTCGATGGAGCGATCATAGGGCATGAGTTTGCGCCCGAGTGCCTGCTCCGTCAGTACTTCCTTGCTGACCACCTCTCCGGCGTGCTCTACCAATACCTTCAATACGGAAAATTCCGCCCCGGTCAAATTTACGCCCTGGTTTCCCCAGAAACACTGGTATTCCCGGGGCAGCAGACGCAGCTGGCCGCTGCTGAGGGTGTCTTCTGTTGCGCCCTTCTCGGTGCGACCGCGACGCAGTATCGCCCGCAGCCGCGCCGCCAGTTCCCGCGGGTTACAGGGCTTGGGAAGATAATCGTCGGCGCCCATTTCCAGGCCGACGATTCGGTCAACCGTGTCGCCCTTGGCTGTCAGCATCACTACCGGCAGCGAGTGCCCGGGGTTGGCGGCGTCCTCCCGCAGCTTGCGCAGTACATCAAAGCCGTTGTGGATTGGCAGCATCACGTCCAGGACCAGAGCGTCGAACGGCTGGCTGCGAGCGAGCTCCAGGCCGCGGCCGCCGTCGTTGGCGACGGTTACGTCAAAACCCTCACCGCGCAGGAATTCCTCCAGCAGTTCGGTGAGTTCGGTATCGTCGTCGACCAGCAGGATATGGCTCATGGGGCCTCCGTCATCCATTCGTAGCGTTCGGTGTGATGGGATTATATGCGCATGGCGAGCGAGCAAAGGGGGAAGGTTTTGCGTGTTTTACCGTTCTTAACAAATGTTTACCGCACTTAGCCCCTATTTACAGTGCACGAGCCTACTATGCACCTACCGAATCGGAAAACACAGATAGCAACTTACAGGCAGACACAGCGATCGCCTGGCGCTAAACCCACAAAGCATCACTAGAGGATGAATGTTATGAACAAATGGAAAGCACTTGCAGGCAGCCTGATCATCGGCAGCGCGCTCGCCACCTCCGGTATGGTCATGGCCTTTGCCGACGGCGACCACGGTCCTCGCGGGCATCACATGGGCGGTTTTGACAAAGAGCGTATGTATGAGCACCTGGCGGATGAGCTGGATCTCACCGAAGGTCAGCTGGCCCAGCTGAAAGCCAATCGCGAGGCCGAGAAGGAGACCCGCAAGGCGGATCGCCAGGCGATGCGTGAAGTGCACCAGCAGCTGCGTGAAGCCATTGAGTCCGGTGCCGATCAGGCGACCCTGGACAGCTTGGGCACAAAGCTCGGTCAGCTCGAAGTGAAAAAAATGCAGCGTATGCACGAGCAGCGCCTGCAGTTTGAATCGATCCTTACACCGGAACAGAAAACCAAGCTGGAAGAGCTCAAGGCCAAGCGCGAAGCGCGTCACGAGAAGCGCATGCAGCGCTGGAAGGACAAGCAGAGCGCAGAGTGATCGCGTCTATCCGGTCAGTACCCGGTGCTGACCGCTCGTCCCCCTCTCTGGTCCGCATTCCTTGGCCTGCCGGTGGCTAACCCGAGCCTTACCCCAACGACCGGCTGACCATCCCTTAATGCCCCTGTATCTACAGGGGCTTTTTTATCTGTGCCGGGATATCTGCGACTTGCGCATTCCGCGCCTTGCTGTACATGCCTATTGTTGGGAAAATGCCCGCCCCCGGGCCACCTCCGGACCCGTTTTAGAGAGCTCCGGAGCAGAAACCCCCGGGCAGTTGAGGAGAAAGTGTGAGCAAGATCGGTCTGTTTTACGGAAGTGACGAAGGCAACACCGAAGGCATTGCCCACCGCATCGTTGCCCGCCTGGGCGAGGATCGGGTAGACCTGCACGATATCGCCGATGTAACCCAGCTCGAAATTGAGGGCTACGATCAGCTGATTTTCGGTATTCCCACCTGGGATTTCGGCCAGATCCAGTCCGACTGGGAAGACTTCTGGGAAGACATCAAGGAAATCGACTTCACTGGTAAAACCGTGGCGCTGTACGGTCTCGGTGATCAGTTCGGCTACGGCGATTACTTCCTCGATGCCATGGGTATGCTGCACGATGTTATCGTCGCCAGCGGTGCCACGATCGTCGGTCACTGGCCCACCTCGGGTTACGAATTTGAGGCTTCCAAGGCCCAGGTGCCGGGGCAGAATATTTTTGTCGGCCTCGCCATCGACGAGGACCAGCAGGAAGAACTGACCTGTGCGCGCCTCAACGACTGGTGCGAGCAGATTGCCGAAGAGTTCGGACTCGAAGGCGGCGCGAGCAGTGTTGCGGTGATTGAGGATTGATGGCGCCATGACCCGTCCCAATACGCTTTCATTACAGGATTTCTGGACCTGGCTAACGGAGCACTGCAACTGCATCCTGCGCGCGGGCACGCCGGATTCGATCCTCTATGACGATGACGATTTTTTCTGGCGCTTCACCCACGAAAATCCCAACACGCTGCTGGTGCAGCTGGTAAAGGGCAAGCGTCTGGTCGGTGAAGTGTTCGTCGAACCCGATTTGGTCAGCTCTGTGCGAATTACGCCGGGCGATAAAGAGGAAGTGATCTTCGACCTGATGGCTGAGGCGGATGGCGAAGAACAGGTGCTGTACTATTTTGTGATGGCGCACGGCTACGACGTGCACGAGCCACCCTCCACGACAACACGTCACGGCAGGCTGCACTGATTCTGCACCGGGTTACATGGCAATAAAAAACGCGGCTCGAAGCCGCGTTTTTTATTGCTGGTTTGATCCCTTCCTCGGTCGAGCCTCGGCGTTCGTGATGCCAGCAAACACTTAAAAGGATTAAGGATTAATGATTAAGGGTTGTTGGCTCGCTCTTGGCCGCGCCTGCACCAATGTGAGTATCGAGATAGTCCAGGAGCTGGGCGTAAAGTAGACGACGATTTTCGATGTTGTGAAAAACGTGCCCTTCATGATCTAAAATCAGTGATTGAGCGGGTTTGCCATTTTTTTTCAGCTCTCCCAGTATTGTCTCGGCGTGTACTACGGGTGCCGATTCGTCCTCTCGCCCATGGATGATAAACATAGGTAAATCCAATTGATCGTAAAGTTGAAGTGGGGAGTTGGCCCGCATCTCTTCTTTGTCCAGATCAATTGAGGGGCTCAAATAGTTTGTGCCTTGCCCCCCGTGGTGAACATGGCCCCCTGGGTACAGGAGTTCCAGATCATATACGCCCCCATAGACCGCTGCACACTTGTAAAGATCCGGATTGCGGATGGGATTCATCAGTGCCGAATAGCCGCCAAAGCTAGCGCCGTAGATACACACGCGGTCAGCATCGGCATATCCCTGATCTATGGCCCATTGCACCCCCTCAGCGATATCTCGCTGGACATTGTCGCCCCATTGGTTTTTTCCGGCATCGTAAAAGCGATCGCCGTAACCGGTGGATCCGCGGAAATTTACCTGTAGAACCAGGTATCCGTTCTGCGAAAGGATCTGCGCTTCGGTGGAGTAGCCCCAGAAATCCCGCGCTTGGGGGGCGCTGTGAGGTATGACTACCATCGGCAACTTACCGGTTTTTTCGGTGCCTTTGGGGAAGGTGAGGTAAGTGCTGATGCGCAGTCCATCTGAAGATACGAAGTGCCCTGCATGCATAGGATTTAGATCATCGGGTTGCAACCAATCTGCGGACGAAAGCAGGAAATCGACTTTCTTCGTTTCCAAATCCACCAGGAAAAAGTCACCAGGCATGCGGTCACCGGAAACTTCTAGTAAGCCTTTCTTTCCGTCTCTACTGAAACTGGTGAAGTGGATGTTGGAGCCCTCGAATGCTTTTTTCATGCCACGATACAGC
Organism: Microbulbifer sp.; assembly: GCF_036563125.1. Lineage (GTDB taxonomy): Bacteria > Pseudomonadota > Gammaproteobacteria > Pseudomonadales > Cellvibrionaceae > Microbulbifer. The sequence continues at coordinate 1,727 of NZ_DATCMV010000167.1, read as the reverse complement.
GGTGCAAATCCATCACCTTCGTCAAAAAATTCCACCGTGGGGTAATCTGGATTTAAATGAACCCCGATTGGTTTGCTGGTTCGTGGATGTTTAATGACACTGCTGATGTCCACGATGTCGTTCTGTATTATTTTTTCTAGCTTCTGGTTTTTCGAGTCCCAGCTGATCAGAGTTTGAGTCTGGTCTGGCGTGTTTAAAACCAGATAGGAAAGTTTGCGATCATGGTCGTAGCCCACCGGTGTAGCATTGCGCAGAATCGGGTGGGTGACTTGCTCCCAGCCTCTGTCCGTCTTGGTATAGAGTTCATAATCGTTGTTGCGATTAGTGCCATTGGCAAATATCAGTTCACCGCGCTCATCGGTATATGCGCGCCCGCCGGGTACTGGCAAATCCGAAATTGATTGGCGAACTCCGGTATATATGTTCACGCGATATACATCGCCTCGGGATGCCCGATCCCGTGCCCACGTATAAGTGGAAATCAAAATTTCTTTTTCATTGTCTACTAGTGGATCAATGATTTCGGCGTGGACATATCCAGCCCGCCTTTTGATTCGCGTGCCTAGCTGCATTCCGCCGGAAAAAGCGAGGATATTCTCGCCCTTCGAGCCATCGGCGTTGACAGCGAACCATGATCCATAATTAACAGGTGCGTCGGCTGCCACTTGGCTGTTGATTGTACTTACAATAACTCGTTCGTCATTGGCCCAAAAAAATCCACCGACTTCTTCTTTCCCGCGGAGGCGCAGCGAGCCTGTAACTTTTAGTGGGGAAATACTCATGAATACCAGTACGCGCTCTCCTTCATGCATACGCAGAACTGCGATGTGCGACCCATTGGGGGAAAGCTTCACCTGATGCACCTCTGGGGGGCGAATCAAGTCATCTAACGGTAGTGGTGCGGCATAAGACGGCAGAATCAGAGCTGTCGGGATGAGTAGGATTAAACGGGCTAAAAATTGGGTTGCCAAACGCATAAAAACTCCATGTTCTGCGATTTATTCCTTTCTGGAGGCGAGGTACTGCGAGTCCGCGTAGGCGTAAGGGGAAGCCCCCGCCGGCCCTTTATCTATTGAAGTTGAGGTAGATCGGCGAGGGTGTGATGTGCATCACATATCTGAGAAATTTACTTTGCTAGCAGAGCGGTAAGGATTTCCCGGTACATATCTTTCACCAGATCCAAATCCTCGGCTTTCACGCACTCATCCACCTTGTGGATGGTAGCGTTTACCGGGCCGAGCTCCACGACTTGGGCGCCGGTGGGTGCGATAAAGCGACCGTCGGAGGTGCCGCCGGCGGTGGAGAGTTCGGTTTCGCGGCCGGTAATCTTGCGGATCGCGGCCTGGGCGGACTCTACCAGCGGGCCTTCTGCGGTAAGGAAAGGCTGGCCGGAAAGATTGAAGTCGGCTTCGTACTTGAGTCCGTGCTTGTCAAAAATGGCGCGCGCGCGGCGCTCCAGATCTTCGGCGGTGGTCTCGGTGGAGAAGCGCCAGTTGCACACGACTTTCACGTCCCCGGGAATCACATTGGTGGCACCGGTGCCGCCGTTGATATTGGAAACCTGGAAGCTGGTGGCCGGGAAAAAGTCGTTGCCCTGATCCCATTCTTCCGCCGCCAGTTCCGCGAGCGCCGGCGCAAGTTTGTGTACCGGGTTTTCCGCCAGGTGCGGGTAGGCCACATGGCCCTGAATTCCGAACACGGTGAGTTCCAGGCCGAGGGAACCGCGG
>NZ_DATCMV010000159.1:0-49039 GCF_036563125.1 Microbulbifer sp. | reverse complement strand
CCGTCACTACCAATGGGATTTAGGTGCACCTAACATGCTGACATATTCCAACGGATCCGGAAGCCCGGCGCTTAACATGGTAACTGGCGCCAAAAATTGTGAGCCCGCACACCACCAAAGACTGAAACTCGCGCAATGTTCCTTGCAAAGTCGCTCAAGTAAAGATGGATAGGCATCAACGATGGAATTCTCACCTAGCACCTTCATTAATTTTGCCCCTTGCTCTAACACTGTTTCTTTTTGCGCCAGCGTGCTAAATGTTGGGAAGCACTCCAGCAGCTGATCGGCTAACAGCGTATTCTGCAAAGCATTCACAGCAAGGTTGGAGAGTTCGCCATACCAGTTCTCAGCCCTGACCTGAATTTCAAATGGATTACTGATTGCTGGCAATGGTACTGCCAATGTGACGGGAAAATAACGCCCGACACTATCTACACTCGGAACCAGCACACCAGCCCAAGCGTACTGGTTGACGACACCCGCCGATAAGGCGAATCTCCAGATGGGACTTGTCAGGTAGTACTCTAACCAGCGCTCACCCACCAGCTCCCTCGAGCCGTGAACTGCACGCTGCAACCACTCGTCCCAAGGGGTGACGAAGCTTGCGGGAAGATTCCGTTGCACAAAATCGCCATGTGCCGGCAGCTTTCCGAACAATCCTTTTTGCGCCATGGGCGATGCTCTCAAAGAACTTGCGGACAGCGATAGCTGGCCAGTAGAGCCTGGTCAAACGGATTGTTGACTCCGTTGGCGGAAAGGCGGAACTGTGCCGCCCGCCCAGACTCACGAAAGGTAACCAGGTATTCATTACTGCTGCGCCCACGCTCGACTTCGGAATTGAGCAAAAGGCGGTACCAAGCCCAGTCACCTTCAAAATGCTGGCGGTGCACCGTTTCGTTCAAATCTTCAAAAATAATTCGCACGCGATTCGATTCACCGCCCTTCCAGTCCAGCTTGCTGCTGGTACGCGGGCCGTGCGAGTATGGGACGCGTTGCCCACCTAACTCCAAAGCAAAAAGACGCACACTGGAATCCAGTTTTGTCGGCTCGATACGGAATGCGTATCCAGCCTGCTCTCCCTCAGTGAACAAGGTTTTACGTATACGCTCCGCGCGCTGCATTTGGGTAATTGCACCTGAAGTAATACCGAGACTCTGGCCTTCAAGTGACTTCAATTTCCAGCTTCGAGTATCCACGAATGGCTGCAGGTATTGCTGCACGAATTGCTGTTCGATACCGCCGGGTTTGAAATAGCTATTGAACTCCAACACTGGAGCTTCGAGTTCGACACCGGTTCTCAGCGGAAAGCGGTCGGCGAGACTACGGCTGTACACGCTGTACACTTGCTCACGCCATACCTTGTCGACATGACGCTTGGCTTTTGCCATGACCAGAGACCAAGTGCCATCGGCAACTTCTTCCAACCACTTGTCGATGGGTGCCGGCGCATTCGCTGCCTTGATACGCAATTGCTTGATTGCATCGCCGGCGCCACTAAAACGGGCCTTGGCCTTTCCGAACGCCGCTTCATCCGGGTCCACGCCGCTATCAATTTCCGCCAGATACTCCTGTACTTGATTGATGCTGGCCAGGTATTCCTGAATTCGTGCCGGGCGGCCTTTCTCGCTTCGAGTCAGACGCTGCAGCTCTTCAAAACGCAAGTCCACTACTGTGGGCTGGAAGCTATCGGCAAGAGCCCCCGCAGCACCGCTGACAGCGGCTGCGCCCAGGCGGCGAGTATTACTCGATACCGGCAGGGCAACACCACTAGCGTCTGCCGGCAGCTCTGGGCGCGCGGTGAGACTGGTGTTATCCGCAGTAATTTCGGCAATCGCAAGCAGCGGTGAGTACACCGGATCCGCTAGTTTTGACAGCACGTCTAGCGCTTGTCCGGTGGATTGAAACCCACGAATGGAAAAGCTGTTGATAAACTGCTGCCAGCGTTGTTGGTACTCATTAAGGTAAATCCGTTTGACCTCCTCTCCGAGCTTTTCCTTGTCTTCACTGCCGAAATCTTCCCCACTCAGCTCGCCACCGTAGATCCAGCGTTCATCAGCCAATTGGTCCAGCAGTGGCGAGTCCGCGCCGAACTCCATTTCCTTGTAACCTGCCTTGGTATACAGGTACGGGATATGAAAGCGGCTGTCCGCTGGCTCGACGCCAAACAGCTGCGCGGTATCACCTCCTACATCTCCGTAAAGGTCGATCTGGGTGCTACCGAGTTCACTACGCTGCATTTGCGCGTACAGGCGCTGCGGCACGGGTATCCGACGCAGTTGCTGACGGGCACTTGCGACTACACGGTCGTTGGGCTGCAAATTTTCTGGCAGCGGTGCGTCGAAAAGGCGTTGCATATGCGCCAGTAACTGCTCCTGTTTTGTCGCCTCCCCGGACATTTGACGCGACCAGCCCGAACTGAAGTACTCCGTCAAGACGGCAAGATCGCGCTTTTCCGGAGTGAAGAACATCAAGTAGGTCTTGAGTGTATGCGTCAACGTGGGATCACTGGCGTCGAGACGCGATAGATCCGTTTCTAGCATATGCAGCAGCGCGGGCAGGAATGTCTGCTGCAGCTGCTCCCGGTAAAGCGAATCCGCAGCCGCATCCACACGGTCGTCGTACAATCCGAGATTGGCAAGCCAGGGATGCTCTTCTTTCTGATAAACACGGGACGCGTTGTACAGCGGCTCCAGTATCCGCAGGCTGTCCGGTGGTGTTAAACGGCGTGCACTGAATTCTTTGCGCGCCTGTTCGAATTCGGCGATGTTATCGCGCACCTCGTTCATATACATTTTGTTTTGGGCGAGGCTGCCGGTCCACAGGAACAGTGCACCGACAAACACCACACCAGAGGCGGTATACACCGCGCCGCGCAACCAGCGGGTGGCACTCTCCAACCGGCGGTTGACACCCACAAGATCCGCTTCAGGGAAAACCACATCCTTGAGCAACCGGTGCAGAAAGTAACTTTTACCCACTCCCTGGAATTTCTGTGCCACTTCCCGCTCTAGCCCGAAGTCTGCACTCACCGTGGCCATCATGCGGTCAATGGGGCTGCCTTCCTGCGTGCCGCTGGTGAAATACACACCACGTACCATGGGTACGGTGTCGTAGCGATTCGGGCTGAAGGTCTGCTTGACGAAGTCGCACAACACCGATTGCAATCCTTCCATGCGCGCGGGGAAGCCCTGTAGTAGCGCGCGTCGCTCCACATTGCGCTCCTGATGAACGCGCCACAGCACCCGCTGATTGAGGCGCTCGATCAAGCCTTGAAACTCCCGTGCGAAATCGTCGATCGGCGCACCGCCAGCTGTGCTAGCTTCTTCCGGGAAACTCACACCCCATACCTGTTCCCGCTCAGCCTGCGACAGATTGTCGAAAAACTCACTGAACCCTGCCACCAGGTCGCTCTTGGTAAAGGTCAGATAGATGGGGAATCGAATGCCCAGCTGCTGCTGAAGTTCATTGATGCGCGTACGGATGGTCTTGGCCTGATGTGTACGCTGTTCTGTGGTCTGCACCATCAGGTCCTGCAGGCTGATGGCCACCAGAACACCATTGATTGGGCGACGACGACGGTAGCGCTGCAATAAATTCAGAAACGCCTTCCAGGCACTGTTGTCGTAAACCCGGTGGCTGTCCTGAGTGGTGTAACGCCCTGCGGTATCAATCAGCACCGCGTCATTGGTAAACCACCAGTCGCAATTGCGGGTGCCGCCGACACCGCCAAGGGCTTCCTTTCCATGACTCTGGGAGAGAGGAAATTCCAGTCCGGAATTGACCAGTGCGGTGGTCTTACCGGAGCCGGGCGGGCCGATAATAATGTACCAGGGCAACTGGTACAGAGAGACCTTGCCGCGCTGGGATTTGAAACGAGCCCTGCGCAACACCTGCATCGCCTCTCGAAAGCGCTCGGACAACGCCACCAGTTCTTCCTGGCTGCGTTCCCGGTCCGGGTCCAGGGACTCTTCCTCCTTCGAAGACTCGATGCTCTCGATCAGCGCCTGGTTCTGGCGCCGCTCCACCATCCACTGGCTCAGGTTCCATACCAGCCAGATAGCGAAAAGGAAAACAATGATGGTGATGCGCACACCGCTGGAAAGCGTGGCGTTGTCACTTCCGAACTTGATGTAGTCGGCACCAAACCAGATCAGCAGTGACAGGGCGAGTAGCCCGATTAGCCCAAGTACCCATTTACTGGAAAAAAAATTGGCCAAGCGTTTCATGCAATGCTCCAGATCCCGACGTGGATGTCGCCGGAGATATCAATTCCCGTGTTCAGCGCAGTTCGGCGAGTGGCACCTGGCCTGTTTCCGTCAGCGCGCGTATTTCCGCCGCCACGGGAGTAGCACTCTGGTACAGCCACCAACGGTAACCACTGAATGTTGCGGCAAGTACACCCAGTACGACACTGGCAATCACCCACATCGGTACGTACTGAATCAGGCGCGTTTTGCGCTCGACGCAGCCTTCCCAGTGCGGTGACAGATCCCGCTCCATGGCCGGTCGATGGCTCTCAATGGTGCGATAGAGATTTTCACGGATCTGCTCCAACTGCTCGTATCCGCGCTGCACCAACCGGTACTTGCCCTGGAAACCGAGACTCAGGCAGAGGTAGAAGAGCTCCAGTAATTGCAGGTGGGTTCCAGGGGTCTCCAGCGTCCGCTGCAGGATAAGAAAACATTTTTCGCCGCCGGAAGTTTCCTTGTGAAACAAGCTCAACAGTGAGTGCTGGCTCCAGCCGCTGGCGGCACCCCAAGGGGTCGACAGCACAATTTCGTCAACCACGCTGCACAGCAGATAACGCGCAGTCAGTACCGTTTCCGGCGTAAGCGACAACTGCTTGGCGTCCCGCTCAAAATTCTGGATTTCACGGGTAAGGCGCTTGTGCAGGTCCGGAACATTGTTGTGGTTCATAGTGGTGCGCAGTTTGATGATCGCACCCAGCAATTTCGACGCAGCGGAAATCAGCGGGTTCAGGCTGTTGCGGATGCGCAGATCTGCCGCATCGCCGCCTGCAGGCATCCCCTGAGGGGCCGGCGATTGCTGACTGCGTCCGGCTGTTGCACCGGGAGTCGGGATCATGATGGTGCGGTCGCCGGCATTTAACGGCGTATAGGCATCATTGCTCATGTTCAGTTGTTCCTAATTGCCCACAGTTCCATATTCAGCCCAGGAAACTCCGCACCGAGATGCACCGCAAAGCCACCGGAGCGCTGCATCGACTGCCACAAGTCACCGGTGCGTTCGATTTCGAAATAGGTAAAGCCCGCGTGGTATGGAATCTGCCGCGGCGCCACCGGCAGGGCTCGAATGGAAATCCCCGGCAATTGTGCAGAAATCAACTCGCGGATAGCCTCTACTGGTGCCACCTTGGCTTGGCCCGGGAAGCGACTTCTCAGCAAGTCTCCGGGCATATCCGCCTTAGCGGCCATCACAAAGCTCGCGGTTTTCACCAGCGAAGGGTCGGTAATTGGCGCGACATAAATACCGAACTTGCGCTGCACCAGATCCATCGGGATTGCGGTCTGCTCTAGCACGGTTGACAGGGATTGGCGCAACACGGCAAAAAGCCCGGTAAAACTCTGTTGCAGGTTGTCGTGGGCGTAGCGAGGAATTTCTGGTGGCCGCTTGCTGCCGGAAGTGAAGGTGGACAACTCGCCGGCGAGCTGGAGCAACTCCAGGAACAGATTGTGAGGATGCAACCTCGGCTGCGCAGTGATTTGCTTCAATAGTGGTTCAAAGCGGTTGATCACCTGCAGCAACAAATAATCGGCGATCTCTGCCGAACCGCTGCGACCACTATCACTCAATCGATGGCCGAGCGCACTGCCACGGTGGTCCAGCAGGCCTTTGACTTCTTCGATATAGGCTTTGACGACAGACGATACTTCGGCATTCAGTATTGGCGGAATAAATTCCGGGTCCAGTTCTACTGGTTTTTCTGGCTGTCGCTCGCGGATTCGAGCAATAGCAATTGCTGCGTAGCCGCTCCGGTCATCGCTGCCGAGTTTGAGACAGGTGCGCAATTTCCCCACCTGGATTCTCGCCGCCTCACCGGAGGTTGAGGCGCTATTACGCGCATCGAAATTGCTTGCTTGGTAGCGCGCCTGCGGGAAGTCTTCCTGATCCCGCACCGACTCCTGGTTGCCCGGGCGTTTTAGTGGAATGCACAGGTAAACCTCTTCATCGCGGGTATTCACTGGTACGTCCAGTACGTTCGGGAGATGCTCGTGTTGTGGTGCCAGCACGGGTGTGCCATCGGGGAAAATGCCGCTGACTCGTGACAACGAAATCTTTCCCATCGCCAGGGGTTCGCTGTCGATCGCGAGCTCCAGCAACCCCCAAGTGTAGGGCCCCAGCCCACCAACCCTGGACTCCACCAGTTGCTCCAGATACCGGTCCTGCTGCTGGAAGTGCTGGGGGCGCAGGAACATGCCCTCGCTCCAGATAACCTTGTTGTTCGCCGACATACGCTATCCTTGTTGCGGCGCCAGGCAACTGCCTTGCGAATTTATTGTTAGGAACGAATAACCTGTTCTGAATCCAGTGCGCTATTGCGCATTGCGCAGGCGTTCGTATTCGGCACTGGATATGGTGACGGTCCCATCTTTCTTTTTATCGCGCTCCACAGTTGCGCGGCGACGCATATCTAGTGCTTCTGCGGAAGCCATGCGGGTACCGGCAAGGGAAATTGCGTAGGTATTTTTCTTGTGATCAGTAATGGGCAATAGCATCAGTGCATCTGCCTGCTGGTACTGCACGAATTCTGCCAGCAGCCCTATGTATCTCACCTCCGGGGTCAGTGCCAATTGTTCCACCCGCTGCTCACCGGGAGCGAATTCCTTCAGGATCACGGTGTCGATCAAATCCTTGCCAAGGCGGGACTGAGCATTTTCGTACAGATTCAGAAATTCCTCGCGGGAAAACTGGCGGTCGTCCGCAAGCATGAACACCCTGAGAACCACCGGTGAGGCACGACCATCGCTATCGGGATTCACATCGCTGGCGATATTTACATCCAGTGCCAGGCTGGTATCCATATTGAGGGTCCGACGGGTGGTCTGGCACGCGCAGAGAGCAACGGTGATCATTGACACCAGAAGCAGTTGCAGCAGTTTATTCAGTTTCACGACATTCTCCGGTTTCGTTTTTATTGCCGCAGTCAAAGTCGGCATTTTTTAGATATTCAATGTTTATACACGACGGATTACGCATTCGATCCAGTTAGCCCTTGCTGAAACTGCGCGCGTTTTTTAGCTCCGAAAGCTGACTTTCATAAGTCGATGCAAATTCATCCCCGAACAATTTTCGATAGCAGGCCTCGGGATCGCTCTTGAGGTCTTTGTACATTTCTACAAAGCTTTCCCAGTTGCGCGCGCTCTTGCTGGCAAATACACCGCCCTGATTGCCGCTGCGGCGTATAAGATGTTCAGGATTGAAATATCGCAGCATGGATTCGTAACCGGCGCGCATCCCCGCGAGCACGGCGACCTGGTGATCAGAGAGATCGTCAAAGCTGTCACGCACCGCCTCTACCGGAGCCATAAAAGCACCGCTGCCGGAAAACATCACACCCAGGGCGTCACATGCGGTGGCGCTGAATTTCAGCGGGTTGTTGGCCTCGGTCTGGATCATGGTGCGCTGCACGCGCAATTCATTCTTGATACTGGTGCGCGCGCGCAGCAGGTCGATCAACCGGGAAACCGTTTCCTCTACGATTTCCGCGCTCTGTTGGTCCAGCTGCCGGCACTGCTCAGCGCTGAGTTTGAGCCCGAGCCTTTCGGCCAGCAGGGCGTTTACTTCTGCAGAATTTGGCCTGGCTTGCGGTTGCGGTTGCGGTTGCGGTTGCGGAGTCTGCAAGGTGCCTGGAAGGGGGGCAAACTGCCGTGAGGCAGCGGCAAAGGTGGCCGGTGTAGGCTGCACGGTTGGTGTCGGTCCTGCGGGCAGAATTGGTGCAGAGCCAGGATCAGCAGACATTTCGAATCCCGGCGCCCCCTGTACCTGCTCACTACCAATGGCCGAAAAGGATTCCGCGAACGGGTTGTGCGCATCCGGCAGGGGAGCCACGGCGACATTCTCGACAGCCGGCGTGGCCAGAATGCCGGCAAAGGGATCAGCAGCAGGTATGGAATCCGCAAACTGGCCAGGAGTCGCCGGAGGCTGTGGCGCCTCATTACCCCAGGGATCGACGTCGGACTGTATTTTCTGAGGTGATGCCGAGGGCTTTACACGGAGCTGCATCGCGTGACTGTGGGCGGGCGCGTGATCGTCACTGCTGCCATCCTTCCACCAGGCATCGTCGTCGCCCCAGGAATTCGGCGCGGCGGTTTTGTGCTCGCCGCCAAAGCTTCCCAGAGGGTCAAAGGCATTGTCGACACTACCCGACGGTGGATTCAGTGCCCGCAGTGGATCTGAGGGAGACTCCTGCCCGAGAAAAGTATCGAAAGAATCCGAGGACTGGCCTGGAACCAGATATCCCCATTCGCCACTCTGGCTTTTGCCACCGCTGCCAGCAGGCTCGAGCCAGCTGTCCAGCTGCTTCGCCTCTTGGGCGCTCTGCATTTTTGCCGCGGCGGCGGAGCTGAAGGTGGTACGGTCGGCACTGTCGAGGAAATCCGCACTACCCAGCCCCTTGGGCAGGCCGGCGTCCTGCTGCGGTTGGCGAACACTCACTTTCAGCTGGTAATCTCCAGCGGCGATGATATCGCCATCTTTCAGTGGCCTGCGGTTCCCTTTGCCCAGTGGCTCAACCGACTGGTTGAGATAGGTTCCATTGGTACTCTGGTCCACCAGGAAATACTGGTTATCGGCAAAAGCTATTTCTCCATGCCGCGAGGACACCACCCGCTGCGGATCGGGCAAGACCCAGTCATTGCTATCGGCGCGGCCAAAACTGCCGCCGTCCGCTTTGAACAACTTGGTGTGTTTGAGCATGTTGGTGCCTTCAGGGTCGGCAACCACAGAGAGCAGCAGGTCCATTTCATTCAACTCCAGGGCCCTTTTAGCGGTGTCCCGCACAGGGATTGCAGTTTCGGCAGCAGAATTTCATCGCGCCCCTGTACCGAACGCAGGGTGCTGAGACCCGCAGACTGGAAGCGCGCGGCACCCCGGTCGGTCATCAGGGCTTCCGCACACGGCGTCATCCACTGCCCTTGGGGCAAATTGCGCAGATGCAGTGGCAGATCGCCAAAATGGGCTGCGCTCACTTCAGTGGGACGCCCCTTCTCCACATATTCGCCGCACAGGGACAACGCCAGCAGATAGGCCCCGTTGCCCCACAGGTAGTACTGGTGGCCGAGCTCCGGGGTCAACTCTTCAAAAGCAAAGGTTTCGGTACTGGCAGTGTCGGCGCCGTAAGGCAGGCGCAACATGAAGCGAGGCGCGGCGAGGGCGACGTGTTCACAGGACTGGTATTCCCGCAGTGCCTGCCAGCTCTCGGCAAAGTCCGCGGCAAAGGGATAGTGCCAATCGTCCGGGTCCGTGGAACCGGCGAGAGTGGGACAACCCGCGAGGCGATTGTCACCCCCGAGAAGTACGGCGCTGCCGGCGGCCTCGGCCATGGTGGCGAGATCAATCAGCATGTGCAGATCGCGCTCCTCGTCGGTGACATAAAAGTCGCCGAGGATCAGGTTGTAGGGCTGACCGCCAACGACCGCCTCCCGCGCTGCCAGGCACTGGAACAGTTGCGATTGCTCCAGATCACTTTCCGCCTGCGCCAGGTCAGCAAGAATTTCTTCCTTGCTGATATCGATGAGATGCAGCTCGAGCCCGGGATGATCTTCCAGCCGGCGCAGTAGCAGATGCAGGCTTCGCCAACTGGCTTCCAGCTGTCGAAAATCACTGTGATGCATGATCTTGCGCATGGCTTCTGAGGCTGCCTCGGTAACGGCATCCAGGTATGCTCCCTGATTCGCGTCCGGTTTAGCCTGCACGTACGGCGCCACGATATCCTTGATCAACTGATCGATCTGTCCTTGCGCACTTGCCTGGTACTGATCGCGAAAGGTTTCTCCGGAAAGGATGGCATCCAGCATGGACCGCGCACTGGCGTCGCCATCGGCGGGCGCTGCGCTTGTACAATCCAGCGCGCGAAGTTCCGGATTCCACTGGCGAATCTCATTCGCCGCGTGCTCGAACTCAGTGGGTGTCAACAGCCGTTTTTCCAGCTCGATAAACTGGCGGAACAATGGCACGCGCTGATAGAGGTAGTCAGGGTGCAGGTCGTCCAACTCCAGCAACCAAAGCGGTTCGTCCATCAACGGCAACTGAACTCCCACCTGCAGGCGCTCGAACAGCATTTCAAAATTGTCTTTGCGCAGTTGGTAGGCGGGCCGCCTGGCGATGGTTTCAGGCTCGAACTGATGACGGCTGGCCCTCCCGCTGAAATCGCCGACCACGGCAACTTTCAACTTGGCACCCGCAGATCTGGCACCACCGTGCAAATTATCATTCTGGATTGCTGCCGAGCGCTCACCAAAAATCGCGCTCCCGGTGTTGATCGATGCCCGGCTCATAATTCTGGTTCCATTTCCACAATGGCAGCCCGTACGCTTTCACGGTCGGCGCCAGATTCCTTTTTATCCAACATCTGAACTGCAGGTTTTTCGCTGTCTTTTTTCGCGCTCTTTCGTGGGCGCCCACGTTTCAGCGGTCGCACCCGCTGGTTGGCAATCTGCTCGATCTTGTCCTTGAAGACATCGCCACCCAGCACCTGCCCTAGCTTGATGGTTTCGGCAATATATTCGAGCAACCTGCGATCAAAGCGATAACGGAACAGTTTGCGATAGGCTTCCGCACGCTCACGCGGTGTATCTCCGAGCTCGAGATACAACCGGTGATCGGTAATTACATCACTGTCTTCTGTGCTGGCATGGTGATTGAAGCTGGACCAGGCATAGGCCCCCAGGGAATCCGCAAGCCCGATGTACAAAGGGCGCAGCTCGACATAGCGGTAGCAGGTGAGCAGGTAAGCGTCAGAATCGATCAGGCTGGACTTGTAGCGACCGGCCCACAAAGTACCTGAGCGGCGGTAGCGGTGATTTACAAATTGCACATAGCGACGCCCGAGGGACTGCATCATCGAGGGTATTCCTTCCGGAACCCGGGGCGTAGCGATGATCTGAATCATATTTGGCAACAGCACATAGGCGTGTACTTCAACCCGATACTGGTCTGCCGCACTGCGCAGGCTGGCCAGATAAAATTGATAATCCTCATCATCGAAAAAGCACGGCAGGTTGTTGTGACCTACCTGCACAATATGTTGGGGAATATCAATCAGATTGAGTCTCGGGAGACGAGGCATCTTGCCAAAAAATCCTTTTTAGTTTGTACAGATGTACCAACTTCGCATCCATCACTGGAAGGGACAGGCATTATTGCAAATGAATCAAAAAAAATTCAAACCTTACGCGCTAGCAAGTTAACATTAGCGCGCCCAACCACTGGAATTTCTATCGCGCGTGGCGCGAAAATTCGCTTTTCAGCACACAGCATGGAGCAGTGAAAGACATGGAGCCCATTAGGCTGGCTGTCAACGGAGGCACCGATATCGGTCAGGTGCGCGATGAAAATGAAGACAGTATTCGCTGCCATAGTGATCCGGATTATCCGTTTGCCTATGTCGTGATTGCCGATGGTATGGGCGGTTACAGCGGCGGCGCCACCGCCAGTACCATTGCCGCCGACACACTGCAAAAACAGCTGAACGAACTGCTCAGTTCGACATTTCTCGCCTGTTCACCGCAGCAACAGCAGTTAATGCTGCGCGCTGCAATGGTGGAAGCCATCGGCATATCCAACCGCTTAATCCTGGAAACCAAGCGGACTCGGCCACAGTTTTCACAAATGGGGACAACGCTGGTGGCCGCGGTTATCTGGCAGAACTTTTTAATCGTCGCCCACATCGGTGATTCCCGCGCCTACTTATGGAACAACTACGGACTGCAAAGGCTCACCCGCGACCACAGCGTGGTACAGGAGATGATTGACTGCGGGCAACTGACTCCGGAACAGGCACAGTCGTCCCAAGTAAGAAATCACATTACCCGCGCACTCGGGGTCGCCGAGCAAGTGGAGGCGACCGTCAACAGCTGGACGCTGACGGAAAGCGCGCTACTGTTACTGTGCAGTGATGGCCTGACCGAATATCTGAGCGACCACACCATTGAACGGGTACTGGCCACCTACCGACCTGCTCTAGAATGCGTCTATCACTTTATCGATGATGCCAATCAGTGTGGTGGCCGCGACAATATCAGTGCCGGCATTATCGAATTCTGCAGCCGCACTGATGCGGTGGCGGAGTTTTCCGGAGAGACGATCACACTGAAACCGAAAAACAAGGAAGACATCACAGTCCGCAAAATGCAGCGCTGACCTGTAATCTTTATATTTTCGCCATTTAAAATTTACATACGCTCGCCAAGTGCGAGCTAAATGGCACCCATGAAATTTATGAGTAAACGGCATGACACCGGATCGTCTGGTCGATTTTATTCCATCTGTTCTCGCTGAATTTTCTCCACCCACATTACCTGCAGACCCTGGAGATGCCGCGGAGCTCTACCGCTGGATCGACAAACTGACAAAAACAAACACAAAGATACTAAGCGGAATCCGAAATCCTCTGTGGCCGCAGCCGCCGCGCGCCTTCCCTATAAAACATACACTTTCGCAGGCTCCGAAAATATCGCAGCTGCAAATTCCCGCCGGAATACCGATTAAATATTGCAACTATCCCGGACACAATTTTCGCGGCGACCTGCTGCCGCCGCTGGCCCAGTGCCAGCGCGTTGCCAACCATGTGATCGCCGCGAACGGCGAATTGGCGTTTTACCGCACCGACTTTGAGTTACCCGGCCCATTCCCCTTTCGCTGGCAGCGCTTTTATCGCCAGAGCGCAGACACCGAACAGGGATTTGGCAACGGCTGGCGGCACACCTTGAGCGAGGCACTTCAGCTGCCGGAAGTGACCGCTGAAGCAGAGCCAAAGGTAATCCTACATACCGCCGAGGGGCGCAGCATCGCTTTTGATCTGCCGGCCATCGGTCACGCCAGTTTCAATCGCTGCGAGCGCCTGTACCTGCTGCGCCAGAGCTTGCACAGTTTTCTTATTGGTGGCTTTGCCAAAGCAGACAAAATTTTTCGTGCGGATGGTATCGGCCACGTCGCACCACTGTGTGAAATTCGCGACGCCTTCGGCAACACACTCAGCGTGGACTATCGCAACGGTCAGCCACACAAAATTATCACATCCTGGGGACGCACACTGGAATGCATTTTTGACGGCGCAAAGCTGACAAAAATCATTAACACCCAGTCTCCCGGAGACTGGCCGTTGTGCAGCTATAGCTTTGATGATCAGCACCTTTTGGCGGGCGCTGAGGCCGGCGGTGACTGCGAAAGCTATAACTACGAAAATGGTCAGCTCAACACCATCACGTCACTCAATGGCAGTATCCGATTTTCCTTTGACAGGATCGGACGCTGCCACCAACTACAACAAGATTCACTGGAATTCGATCTGCGATGGCAGGCATCGAGACGACAGTGCACACTTACCTGTGGTGACCGTCACGATACACTCTGGCAATTCGATGAGCGCGGAGATCTGATTCTGGAACGACAGGGTCAACGGGAATCGCGCTTCCTTTACGACCATTACCGCAACCTATGCCTGCACCAGGAGGCGGACGGTCAGCGCACCCTGTTTCGTCACGACGAGTTCGGTCGTTTGCTGCGTCGCACTCGCAATGGCATGCACCAGCGTTTCACCTACGACTCGCAAGGGCGTTTACTTGTCGCCGCGAATGTCGCACCACAGGCAGATGCAGTGCGCTGGATATTCAGTTACGGCGAGCGATCGCGACCAAGTACGATCACGGATCCTGCAGGCCATAAATGGCGCTGCGATTACGATGAGCGCGGGCAGTTGCGCCAGCTCACCGACCCTGAAGCGGGGATTATTACCCTGCGCTGGGATGGGCAATCCCAGCTGCGAGAGCTACAGCGTGGGGATCGCCATTGCCGTTTCAATTACGACCAGATGGGCAGACTAAACAACTGCAGTGGCCTTCACCTGCGCAAATGCGAATGGCAGTACGACGCCAACGGAGCGCTGATCCGGACAGAAATTGGCGGTAGCACTTTCACTATCGTCAGAGACCAGCAGCAGCGGCCATGCGCCATCAATCAGGGTACAGTGGACAGTGCGGAGCCGTTGCTGCAGTGGCAGTACGATGAGCACAATCTCATCCGCCATGTGCACTTAGCCAGCAGCCTTCCCTGGAGTCTCGCCTACAACCGGCATGGACAGCTGTCCGGACTGGGTATAGGCGACAGTAATTTTCACTGGTGCTACGACGGCTACGGACGCCTACGGGAATTCTCCGACCATGGGGGTAGAAAGCGCGAGTGGCAGTATGACGAGAACGGCCAAGTGAGCGAGTACCGTGACAGCGATAACCACTGGTATCTCGAATATGACGCAAGCGGAGCGCTGGCACAGATTCGCAACAATAACGGTCAGCACTGTCGCTTTCATTTCGACGATGGTGGCCGCCTTGTTCTTGCATCGAATGACTACTGTCATCAACGCTTTCGCTACGACAACCGCAATCGACTGATTGCGGAGCACCACGACATCACTATCGACAACCGCCGCGAAAGCCTCAGCATTAATCACGATTACGACGCGCGCGGCTGGCTGCGGACATCCAGCTCAGACAACATCAATATCGCCTACATCTTCTCTGCCAGTGGTGCACTCTACGGAATGGATGCCAATGGCAAGATGCTGTTGCGCACCGAATGCGAAGATTCCGGTATTGATGAAAGTAGTGGCATGGTGAGCGAGACTTGGAACCTCGGTGATTACAAAGTGGAGCGGCATTTTTTCCACGGCACGCTTGGCTGCATTGCTCTCGCTCCCGAACACTCCAACGAAAACCCTGAACAGTGGCGCTGGCAAGTAAATCCAGAGGGAGCAGCCGCAGCCGGAGTTCACGTCATTCCGGACTTTATCCTCACGCGCGCCGAACCGTTACCGCAGGCAACTGCGGATCTCTATGACCAGCGCGGGAATATTGTGAATGAGGTGCGTGCGACCGCCGGCGAGCAACTGTATTACCAGTACCAGTTCGATGGCTGGGGATTGATGCACAGTGCCGAGTGCGGCGACTTCAGCACCTATTTCCGCTACGACCCGTTTGGACGCCGGCTCATGAAAACCAGCAGCCACCGCCGCTCCCACCGACAGCGGCGGGTATCCAGTTACTGGAGCAGCTTCGGCCTCTGGCATGAAACCTCGCGACTCGACGACAGTCGAACCACCACCCACTACCTGCACCATCCACTGCACCACAGCCCACTGGCGCGGCTTACACGTGTCGATGCGCACAGGCGCGAGGAAGGCAACTCAGCCCACGAGCAGCGGCATTTCTATGTCGCAGACGACAGCGGGCACCTGCTGGCGCTGTTGGATGCGGACGCCCCGGAAAAGACGCCGCTCTGGGACTGTCAGCAGGAACCCTCCCCGAATAGCCGAGGCCCCGGAGCCTTCCGCGGTAGCGATGGTATCCTCGATGGCGAGACGCAACTGGTCTACCGGGAATTCAGTTACTGGCACCTGGCGGTCGATGGTATCTGGTCCGCACCGCTGGATGCCGGTCAGCGCCTAGTTTTGGACGGCCGCGACGGGCTATCCACCGACCGCGAATACATCACAGTTCCGCTTTCCGACACCCCAAATTAGCACGATTGTGCACCTTATTGGCGCCCGCTCCCCTTTGCCTGGGAGCGGCTTCCATTAGCATGGCGAACGCAAGACAGCGTTGTCATTTGTGTATCCGTGACCTGCTGCCCACGCACACCGACAAGACAAACAACAATAAGCAGGAAATCGCCATGAAATTCACCGTCCGCAAAGCGGGCCGCAGGCCCGCACCGCCCACGGCCGCCACCCTCGCCGTCATCGCTAGCGCCGCACCACTGCTGCTCGGAGCCTTCAGTCAGGTCACCCTGGCGCACGGCACCATGGAGGTACCCGAAAGCCGTATCTACAATTGCTTTCTCAACAATCCGGAAAACCCCTCCGACCCGGCCTGTGCCGCAGCCAAGGCAGTGGGCGGCTCGCAACCCTTCTACGACTGGAATGAAATTAACCAGGCGAACGCCGACGGCAACCACCGCGCGCTGGTGCCGGACGGCCAGCTGTGTGCCGGAGGGCGCAGCAAGTACGCGGGCATGAATCTCGCCCGCAGCGACTGGCAGGCGACGCCCATCACCCCCAATGCAGACGGCACTTTTGATTTCCGATTTCGCGCCACCGCCCCCCACAGTACCCGCGACTGGATTTTCTATGTCACCCGCCAGGGCTACAGCGGCAGTGAGCCGCTGAAGTGGGATGATCTGTTTGAATTCTGCCGCCATGGCAATGTGCCGGTGGGCGCGGACAAGCGCTACACCCTCACCTGTCCGCTGCCACAGCTCACCGGTAAGCACGTGATCTTTACCACCTGGCAGCGCAATGACAGTACCGAGGCCTTCTATTCCTGTGCCGACGTCGTGCTCGGCGGCGGCAGCACCAGCGCTTGGGCCGACAAGGGGGCACTGCAGGCACAGTCGAGCCTGCCCGCCGGCAGCCAGGTGACCCTACGCCTGTTCAATAGCAGCGGCAACGACCTGGAAAGTATCGCCTACACCCTGGGCCAGGATGCCACAGCGTCGGACTGGGCACTGGGATTCGCCAACGCCGTCAACTCTCAATCCCAATATGCCCGCATCGGTGTGCTCGACCCGGCCAGCGACACCATCGCACCGGTGCAGAGCGCCTCCGGCAATCGCGTTTACACTCAGGCAGACCTGAACCTGAGCCACGAGGTGGACATCCAGCCGGCGGATACCAACGCAACCCCAAGTGCCGTCATCGACGTCTCACCCAGCAGCCTGACCGGCGCCGGGGTGATCAATTTGTCTGCCAGTCAGTCCAGCGACCCGGATGGCGATGCCCTGAGCTACCGCTGGCAGATCCTGAGTGGCGCCGGTGCAATCCTCAGCAGCACCAGCGATGTGAACGTAGCACTTGGCCTCGATGCTCCGATGGAGGCGCAGACGGTCACCATCGAACTCGCAGTGAATGATGGCCAAGCCACCGCGACGACTACCGCCAGCATTGCGCACATACCCGAGTCCACCGGAAACGGGGATTACGATTACGTGTATCCCGCAGGCATCGGCAGTTACGTGCCTGGAGAGACCGTAGTAGTCGGCGGCGACGGCGGCCTCTATCAGTGCCGCCCCTTCCCGGAGGGACAGTGGTGCAATATCAACAGTGCCTACCATTACGGCCCGGGCACCGGGACCAACTGGGCTGATGCCTGGATCGAACTCTGATCCGGCAATAAAAAAGCCCGGCATATGCCGGGCTTTTTTTGTCGCAATGCGCGCATGCTCAGGTCGTTGCCGGAGCTACTGACTGGCGCAGGGTCAACAGGAATAGCAGTACCGCCAATACTCCGCAGATGGCGATGGCCGCCACCAGTGTCAGCGGAGACCCGTCGAACGCTGCACTCACAATGCCGATGGCGGCCGCCCCGAGCATCATCTGCAGTGTGCCGCCGAGAGCCGCGGCCGTGCCCGCGATGGGGCCGTGCTCATCCAGCGACAACACCATGCTGGTGGGTACGACAAGGCCAAGGAATCCGTTGCCCAGCAGCAACAGCCCCACCAACACTCCAAAGTCATCGACACCCAACAGGTTCAGCAACAGGTTCAGCAGCGCGCTCAGGGCAAAGCCGGTCACCGCCCATTTAACGACAGACACTCCGCCAAAACGCTCACACAAATTGGCCGCAAACTGGCTGCTGACAAAAAAGCCCAGCGCGTTCATGGCAAATGCCAGGCTGAACTGGGTAGGTGTCAGGCCGTAGTAATCCGTGTACAGGAAGGCAGCGATGGACAGAAACGAAAAGAAACTCGCCATCGCCATACCGCCAATCAACGTCATTCCCATGAAATAGGCATCTTGCAGCAATACCCGGAAGGCATCGAACATGACGCTCAGCCTGATTGGCGCGCGCGCGGACGCCGGCAGTGTTTCCGGCAGCGCAAAGCGGATCAGCATAAGACTCGCCACAGTCGCCAGCGCCACCCCGTAAAACACCGCCGGCCAGCCGAACGGTTTCATCAGCAGACTGCCGACCAGAGGCGCCAGCATGGGAGAAATGGATACCACCAGCATGATCGTCGTCATCAGACGCGTGGCTTCGGTGCCGGTATAGCGGTCGCGGATGATCGCGCGCGGAATCGACATTACCGAGGCAGCACCGACTCCCTGCACAAAGCGCAGAGCGATGAGCCACTCGATGGTGGGCGCCAGTGCGCAGCCCACGGAGGCGAACAGGAACAGTACCAGCCCGAAATACAGCGGCGGTTTGCGCCCGAACATATCCGCCGCCGGACCGTAGAACAGCTGGCAGATGCCGAACGCGATGAAGAAGGACACCAGGGTGTACTGGGACATCGCCGTCGGCACCCCGTAATCCTCTGCCATGGCCGGCATCGCCGGCAGGTACATGTCGATGGCGAAGGGGCCAACACAACTCAATAACCCGAGAATCAGGGCCGTTTTTATCAATTCGGGTTTCATCGCCACCTACATCCAGCTTTATCCTTTCCGGACGCACGCCGCCCGAACTTCACCTGATTCTAACAGTGGCAGGTGACAGATCCGCAACCTCACTCGCGGATATCCACAAACCAGCTTTCTGACTTCCACCAACCGGAAAGTCACTTCTACAATAGACGTCACATCCAAGCAGAAATAACAACAACCCATGGAAGATGTAATCACCATCGCCGGTGTCGCTGTCGCCCGCGGTGAAACCCGCAAAATAGAACTGCCCATCGTGCGCCTGTATACCGATACGGAAATGGGCATCCCCGTATACGTAAAGCGTGGAAAAAAATCCGGCCCCACCATCTTCGTGTGCGCTGCCCTTCACGGCGACGAGCTAAACGGAGTTGAAATCATCAGTCGCCTTATCAACAGCAAGGCGCTGCGCTCCCTGCGCGGTACCCTTATCGCCGTGCCGGTGGTCAACGTCTATGGCGTGTTGCAGCATTCCCGCTACCTCCCCGACCGCCGCGACCTCAACCGCTCCTTCCCCGGCTCCGCGCGCGGCTCCCTGGCCGCACGTATGGCCCATGTATTCCTCGACGAAATCGTCTCCAAGTGTGATTACGGTATCGACCTCCACACCGGTGCCCTGCACCGCAGCAACCTACCGCAGATCCGCGCCAATCTCGACGACCAGCAAACCCGCGCCATGGCCGCCGCCTTTGGTGTCCCGGTACTGTTGAACTCCACCCTGCGCGACGGCTCACTGCGCCAGGCTGCCGCCGATCTCGGCGTGCGTATCCTGCTGTATGAAGCCGGCGAAGCCCTGCGCTTCGACGAATTCTGTATCCGCGCCGGCGTAAAAGGGGTGCTCAACGTCCTGCGCCACTTGCAGATGCTGCCCCCAAAAAAATCCCCTCACGGCATCGAACCCTTCATCGCCCGCCGCAGCGGCTGGCGGCGCGCCGGCGACAGCGGCATCGTCAACCACAAACGCCACCTCGGCGACCATGTGCACAAAGGCGACACCCTCGCCACCATCGCCGACCTCTATGGCAACGAGCTGGAAAAAGTGGTCGCGGACGCCGATGGCATCATTATCGGCATGCAGAATATTCCGCTGGTGCAGGAGGGAGAGGCGATGTACCACGTGGCCTATTTCCACGAACCCAATGAGGTACTGGAAAATCTGGAATTGCTGCAGGACACACTGCTGCCGGAAGAAAATTACTGAATCAGCTGCTTACGAAGTGTAGAAACTTGAAGTGAAGGTCAGGTAGCGGGAGAAGCATTTCGAAAGCGTCGGCGACAAGGACGTCGCCGACGCAGCGTACAGGGACGTATTGAAGGGGGGCGCCCAGCTCGGTTTCGAAATGCTTCACCCGCTGCCTGACAGCCACTGGACCAGAAAATACCGCTTTATTATTTCTTACGCAGCAATTCCAAAACTTCTTTACTCGGGAAGCCCTGCAACTCAACGCCGGCACTCTCCTCAAACTTGAGAATCGCCTTGCGCGTTCCCTCGCCGGCCTTGCCGTCGATCTCACCGTCGTAGAACCCCTTCTCCTTCAACTTGGTCTGAAGCTCCACCACCTCATCCTGATCCAGCTTGGTAAACGGACGCTTCCAATCCTTCGTCAGAGGCTCCGCCCCACCGATCTGGTCCGCCAGAATCCCCACCGCCAACGCATAGCGATCGGAATTGTTGTAACGCTTGATCACATAGAAATTCTTCAGCACCAGAAACGCAGGACCACCGCGCCCCGCCGGTACCTTCAACTCCGCAACATCATCAGGGCGTGGAAACGCCTGTCCGCGCACCCGCTTCACCCCGAGCTTTTCCCACTCCGCAATCGTTAACTTGCCCGCCGGCAGCTTGCGCTCAGGAATCGTCACCTCATAGCCCCAGGTCTCTCCGGTGCGCCAGCCATTTTTGTTCAACAAACTGGCCGCCGTCGCCAGTGCATCCGGCACAGAATTCCAGATGTCGCGCTTGCCGTCGCCATCCATATCCACCGCGTAAGCCTGGTAACTGGTGGGGATAAACTGGGTGTGCCCCATCGCACCCGCCCAGGAGCCGGTCAGATGGCTCTCGTCGATATCACCACTTTGCAGGATTTTCAGCGCGGCCAGCAGCTGGCTGGTGCCGAACTTTTTGCGTTTGGGGTCGGCATAGGCCAGGGTGGCCAGGGAGCGCACCACACTGCGCATCACATTCTGGTTGTCCAGGATCGCACCGAAGCTCGATTCCATCGACCAGATCGCCAGCAGGATGTTCGGGTTTACCCCGAACCTCTTATCGATTTTCTCCAGCCAGGGCTGTAATTCCTGTTTCTTCTCGCGCCCGCGCTTTACCGCATATTTGGTGATGCGGTTGTCGAAGTACTGCCATGCCGGCGCCTTGAATTCCGGCTGGAAGCTCGCCTTGTCCAACACCCACTGATCCGGGGAATCGATTCCCTTGAAGGCGCGGTCGAACGTCTCCGCGGTAATCCCCTCACTCAGCGCCTGTTTGCGGAACTCCCGCTTCCACTTTTCAAATCCGGGGTCCGCTGCGGCGGCCGCCAGCATTGGCAACAAGAGCAGCGCGGAAAATAAAAAAGACATCAAACCGAAGCGGCGCGTCGGCGCCGTGGTGGACTGGACCATGACAACTCCTTGGCAAAAACAGCTCGCACAAGGGTAGAACGGAAGCCCGTCAACGGAAAGGGAGGAGAAGCGCCAGTCACTCAGGCTGTGACCGGACCGACACTCTTTTCAACGGAGGATTGCGAAGTTGGAATTATGCCGCCGGCGGGATCACATAAAACAGCACAGCAAAGAAATGCAGCACACCGCCCGCCAGTACGAACAGGTGCCAGATGGCGTGATGGAAACGCAAGCCGCGCCACAGGTAAAAAGCAATACCGCCGGTATAGCAGAGACCGCCAAGTACCAGCAGCCACAGGCCACCGGGCGCGAGGTTGTCCATAAGCGGCTTGATTGCCGCGATTACCACCCAGCCCATCAGTGCACTCAGGGTAATGGACAGGGCACGAACCTTTTTCAGCGGCGTGAACTGGATGATCAGCCCCAGTAGCGCCAGCCCCCAGATCACCACGAACAGCGACCAGCCCCAAGGCCCGCGCAGGGTCACCAGGGTAAACGGTGTGTAGGTACCGGCGATCAACAGAAAAATGGCGGAATGGTCCAGGGTGCGCAGCACCTGCTTGGCGCCCTCGTGGGTAATGCTGTGGTAGAGGGTGGACGACAAGAAACACAGGATCAGGGTGGCCGCATAAATGCTGCTGCTGACGATATGCCAGACATCCCCGCGCAGGGCCGCGAAGCCACACAGCACTCCCAGTCCGGCAATGGCCAGCAGTGCCCCGATACCGTGGGTGATGCTGTTGGCAATCTCCTCGGCGAAGCTGTAGCGCTTGCTCACGCTGGCGGACATGCTGGACATAATGAGTTCCCGATCTGAATACGACTGCCAGTATGGCAGAAAAATGTGACCATATACTTAAGATTGGTCTAATCATCTGGGTTTCCGCCCGGAGTGACAAGCGCTGATTGGGACCGATCGGTATCCATGTCGCTCAGAGTCCACCAGTAATCAGCGACAACGACCGCTTTTATGGAGCATTACATCGCCATCAGTACTGCAATCGCCGCTGCGAGCAGTAGAGCAATCGCCCAGATCAGATCAAAGTTAATCCAGTGCTGACGCAGAATGGCCAGGCCAAGCTTGCGGTATACCAGCCACGCCGTCACCCCCATTACGAGCAACATGGCCAGGGTGTGGACTCCCACTGCCAACAGTATGCTCGCTCCTCCCGGCATGCCGTGACCCGCGTGGGCACCCTGCCCCATTTCCGTGGCGGCCATGCCGATCAACGCGGGCACCACCATAAGGCCAGCGCCGTGAGCAGTGGCCATCAGGAAGGACCATAGAAACAGGTCGCGCAGACCAACTTTCATCCCAACCCAGCGGGGGTGTCGGTAGTAATTGAACAATTTGTAGAGGCCGAACAGCAACAGTGCGGCCGCGGTCAGCCACTGCAGGGCCGCCAGGGAAATCAGCCGCGAGCCCAGCAGGACCAACGCGGCGGCAAATGCGATCGCGAGAGCATGGCCTGCGGCGATGGGTAACAGGGCGACCCATATCACCCTCTCGCGCTGCTGTTGCAGTCCGAGAGAGAGCGCAAACAACCAGCCCATTCCGGGATTAAGGCCATGAAATGCGCCAAAACCCAGCATTGCCAGCCAGGGCGCCAATGCCGCTAAACCCATGTGATCCACAGGCTCACGACGGGTAGCAGAAGGAGTCGGTGGAAGCGTCCCCACCTTCCAGGCGAATCTGGTGTACCCGGGTTTCGCCAAAATCTACGAAGAAATCCGGATCCAGTGCCATGCCGCCCTCCGGCTGCACGTTCACTTTCACCATCCAACCACCCATTTTGTCCGGGTAAAACTGGTCGTCCCAAGTGCTATAGAGCGAGTTGGTGAAATAGACCCGCTTGCCATCGCGACTGATTTCCACCATCTGCGGCCCGCCCAGCAGGGGTGCGCCGGCCTTCGGGTGCGGGGTTTTGTTAACGATTCCGCCGATGGTTACCTTTCCGGCCAGGATGGGCTTGAGCGGATCAGATACATCGTACTGCAGCAGCTCCCCCGTGCCCCAGCACGAGACGTAGAGGAAGCGGTCATCCAGGGACAGGTCAATATCGCTGACCAGTGGCGGCACCGCGCCAAACGGCTTGAGTGCCGGGGGCAGTTCGTCCTCGGAGGCAGGTACCGCCGGAATGGTGATGACCTTGTCCACGGCCCACTGTCCATCCTTGCGGTGCCAGTACCAGATGGAGGCGGACAGATCCTCGGTACTGATGACAACCCCGGCAAAGCCATAAGCCTTGCGCGGATCGTGGGCGGGCCTCAGCTCGAGCGCCATCTGGTGCTGCGGGCCGAGGTCGACGGTCTGTACCAGCTTGCGCTTGCGCAGGTCCCAGAAGTGCAGGCGATGACCGTATTTATTCGCCAGCAGGTCCTGGGGCACCAGCCCGTTCTCAAACTGGTGGGGCTTGGCCCACTCGCTACTGACCAGTACATCTTCCGCCAGATGCCACCAGAAGTCATAGGCCAGCTCCTGGTCCCCGCGGTCAATTTCCCAGGGACCTTTCACCTCGAAACTGAAATGATCCAGCATGAAAATCCCACCGGGGCCGTCCTCACCATCGGCGGAGCCCATGGCGCTGACATAAATCGCATCCGGCCCACAGTGTACGGTGTGAGGACGGCTGTAACCGGACTTGGCCATGAGCTCATCCGGTTCGATCACTTTGGTGATGTGGGGATTTGTCGGGTCTGGCTTGGTATCGATGATGTACATGCGGGAGCTACGAATTCCGGGCACCACGAGATACCGCCGTTCCAGGTGCGGGTGGGGTGCAAACGGACACAGGGCGGAGCTGCAGGCGTTCCAACCGAAGTGATGCAGCTCGTCGCCGACATGTGGCAATTCCAGTGTGTTCAATACCGTGGCATAACGGTCGGAATCCGGATCAAGATCCACCACACAGATGGCGTCCGGCTTGTCGTTGCGGCCGTAATTCAGCGCCGCCACAAACGCATGCCGCTCTGGCGGCGCCGCCATCGCCATTTTTGGCGATGGATAAAAGGATGGATCGGGTTTCCAAAGTGCCATCTGACGCCCTCTGCAGGTCAATAATCCGCGTTTTCAACGAAATTGAGGGAGTATAGGGAAGGGTCGGTGGTTAACGGTGACACAGGGGCGGAGGGGAAAAATAGAGGCGCAGTATTGCCCAGGGAAAGTGCCCTGCAGAGGAGGGTTTCCGCTAATTAGCGGGCGCCGAAAACGGGCCGGGTCCGGAGAAAGGGAGACAGTCGGGACCGGCGGTTGTACACCGGTCCCGGGGCAAGGCGGGGATATCAGACGCTGGGGTTGTGGATACCCATTTCGCACAGGGCGGAAGATTCGCGCACGATGGTCTGCACGCGGTCCGGACCGGTGGAAATGATATCGATGGGCGCGCCCACCAGTTCCTCAATACGCGCGATGTAATCGCGCGCAGTCTGCGGCAGGTCTGCCTCACGGCGCACACCGTAGGTAGTTTCGTCCCAGCCCGGCATGGTCTCGTACACCGGCTCTACGCCTTCCCAGCCAGCCGCGTCAAACGGCACCGGCACTTCCTCACCGGCGGCGTTGCGGTAGCCCACACAGATTTTTACTTCTTTCAGGCCATCCAGTACATCCAGCTTGGTCAGGCACAGGCCGGAGATGCTGTTGATACGGATCGCATGGCGCACCGCGACCGCATCAAACCAGCCGGTGCGGCGACGACGACCCGTGGTGGCACCGAACTCGTGGCCTTTCTCACCCAGGTGACGACCTACATCGCAATCCAGCTCGGTGGGGAAAGGACCACCGCCCACACGGGTGGTGTAGGCCTTGGTGATACCCAGCACATAATCCAGGTACAGCGGGCCGAAACCGGAGCCGGTAGCGGTGCCGCCAGCGGTGGTGTTGGAAGAAGTCACATACGGATAGGTGCCGTGGTCGATGTCCAGCAGCGAGCCCTGGGCCCCTTCGAACAGGATGTGTTCACCGTTTTCACGGGCCTTGTGCAGGTGATCCGCCACATCGGTGATCATCGGCACCAGCTCTTCACGCCAGGTTTCCGCCAGCTTCAGGGTGTCCTCGTAGCTCACCGGATCGACCTTGTAGTACTGGGTCAGGGCGAAGTTGTGGTACTCCAGCAGCTCTTTCAGCTGGGCGCAGAAGTTGTCCCAGTTGCACAGGTCGCCGAGACGCAGGCCGCGACGGGCCACCTTGTCTTCATAGGCCGGGCCGATGCCGCGGCCGGTGGTGCCGATGGCCTTGTCACCGCGGGCTTTTTCGCGCGCCAGGTCCAGCGCAGCGTGCACCGGCAGGATCAGCGGACACGCCGGGGACAGACGCAGGCGTTTGCGCACCGGCACGCCCGCGGCTTCCAGACCCGCCATTTCTTTCAGCAGGGCTTCCGGGGACAACACCACGCCGTTGCCGATCAGGCAGGTCACGTCCGGGCGCAGCACGCCGGAGGGAATCAGGTGCAGTACGGTTTTTTCACCGTTGATCACCAGGGTGTGGCCGGCGTTGTGACCGCCCTGGAAGCGGACTACCAGTGCGACTTTTTCGGTGAGCAGATCGACGATCTTGCCTTTGCCTTCGTCGCCCCACTGGGTGCCCAGCACCACTACATTCTTGCCCATGTGCGTAAATCTCGTGTCGTCAGTTCAACGTTGGACGGGCGGATAAAAGGAGCGGCCGCGCCCGTCGTGCGGCCTGGAATTCTTCAATCAACTGGATAGTCTAGGGTTCAGGAGCGCGGCTTCACCACCCAGGTGCCGCCTTCCCGAACCAGCTCGCGGTCACAGCGAGCCAGGGTTTCGGTGTCGTCGCAGCCCTCACCGGGCATCGCACTGATCACCACCTCGCCGCTGGCGCGCAGGGCGCCGACGGTCCGCCACAGCTCGGCACAATCGCTCGCGGGAGCCAGGATCGCCCTCTCTTCAGGGGCGCCGTTCTGCCCCAACGCGTTGATGGCGGCCAGATCGGTACTGAACCCCGTGGCCGCGCGGTCGCGCCCGAATACGGCGCCGATACCGTTGTAACGGCCGCCGTTGGCCAGTGCCTGGCCGTGGCCCGGGGAGTAGGCGGCGAAGACCAGTCCGGTCTCGTAGTCGTAGCCGCGCATTTCACCGAGATCAAAAAACAGGGTCACCTGCGGGTAGCGGCGCGCCACGGCGTCGGCCACCTGCTGCAGTTCTTCCAGCGCGCTGACCAGTGCCCGCGGTCCGTTGGCAAACACCTCGCGCGCGCGCACCAGGCATTCACTGCCGCCGGCGAGGCGCGGCAAGGCGCGCAGCCAGCTCGCCGCCTGCGCGTCGGCCACATTTTCCTCGACCCAGCGCTCGATATCCGCCACCGCCTTGCTCTGCAGCAGTGCGGTAAGTGCCGCCTGCTGCTCGCTGTCGAGTGCTGCCGCCTCCGCCAGGCTGCGGAAAATGGCCACATGCCCCAGGTCGAGGTGGATCTCGCGGATGCCGGCACTACTGAGGGTTTCGAGCATCAGGCTGATGACTTCGATATCGCCCTGCAGGCTCTCAACGCCGTAGAGTTCGGCGCCGATCTGGATCGGCGCGCGCGGGCCCATCGGCGCACGCGGGCGGGTATAGAGCACCTGGCCCGCATAGCAGAGACGGTTGGCGCCGCTGCGGGGAAAACTGTGGGAGTCGATGCGCGCCGCTTGTGGCGTGATATCCGCGCGGATCCCCAGGCTGCGCCCGGAGAGCTGATCGGTCACGCGAAAGGTTCGGAGATCGACGTCTCGCCCCATGCCAATCAGCAGGGAGTCGGTGAATTCCACCATCGGCGGAATGATCATCTCGTAGCCCCAGCGGTGGTAGAGATCCAGCAGGTTTCTGCGCAGGGTTTCCACCCGCTTGGCGTCTGCGGGCAAAATCTCGGCGATGCCATCCGGTAGCATCCAGCGTTCAGCTTGGGTCATGGTGTGGGCGTTCGACAGTTAACGGTACGGTTCTGGACCGTGACAACTTCAATCCCGGCGAGCGGATTTTGTGGTCAGGCAGTCAGCCAGAAGACGTCCACCGCACCGACACAAAAAAACCGGGCGCCGGCCCGGTTTGGGGGATTTTACCACTAATTGGCTGGGATGTGGCCAGTCCCAACTGGATTGGGGCCACTGTCTCGCCCATGGCGGTATCGGTGTCCGGTACCGCCATGGAAGTTCGCGAGTAAGGACGGGGTTATTTACCGCTCGGGTCCTTCAGGTAGCGGAAAAACTCGCTATCCGGCGCCATCAGTAGCATATCGCTCTTGTCCTTGAAGGACTCGCGGTAAGCGGTAAGGCTGCGGGAGAAGCGGTAGAACTCCGGGTTCTTGCTGTAAGCGTCGGCATAGATCTTTGCCGCTTCCGCATCCCCGGCACCGCGCAGTTCTTCCGCCTGGCGGTAGGCCTCGGCCTCGATCACCACTTTCTGGCGGTCGGCATTTGCACGGATCCGCTCGCTGGCCTCCTGGCCTTTGGCGCGGTGATCACGCGCCTGTAGCTCACGCCCTGCGCGCATCCGCTGGAATACGGACTCCGATACTTCCGGTGGCAAATCGATGCGCTTTACCCGCACATCGACAATTTCCACCCCGAGATCTCCCTTCGCCGACTCATTCAGGTTCTTGGTGATATCGGCCATCAGCTGGTCGCGCTGGCCGCTCACCACTTCGTGCAGGTCACGCACACCGAACTGGTTACGCAGGCGGTTGTTGATCTGCTCCGCCAGCAGGCGCACGGCATTGCGCTCATCACCGCGAGTAGCCACGTAGAAACGACCAACGTCCACAATGCGGAATTTGGCGTACGAGTCCACCATCATGAACTTATTTTCGCTGTTCAGCATCCGCACCGGTTGCGAATCCACGGTCTGGATACGGGCATCGAATTTGCGCAGCTCATGTACCAGCGGCAACTTGAAATACAGGCCGGGCTTGTAATCGGTGCGCACGAGCTCACCAAAGCGCAGCAGCACCGCCTTCTCGGTTTCCTTCACCACAAAAGCGCAGCTGGACAGGACCAGTAAACCTATCAGGATCAGGGCGATGACAAATAATGATTTATTGCTGTTCATTACATCTCTCCCTTAACGCACTTCGCGGGCGCGACGGCTGTTGTTGTTCGCTTCCGTACGCAACTGGTTGATCACCCGCTGTGAAATCTCATCGATCACCTGGGGAGTAACCTGCGGGCGCTGACTCGCTGAGGTAGCAGAACTCTCCGCCAGCTTGTCGAGCGGCAAATACATCATGTTGTTACCGCCTTCAACATCCACCATCACCTTGGAAGTGTTGCTCATGACGTCCTGCACCGTATCCAGGTACATACGCTCACGGGTCACCTCCGGCGCGCGCTGATATGCGGTGAGCAACTGCTCGAAGCGTGAGGCTTCACCACGAGCGCTTTCCACGACGCGGGATTTGTACGCTTCCGCTTCTTCCAGCATGCGCTGGGCCTGACCGCGAGCCACCGGAATTACCTGGTTGGCATAGGCCTGGGCCTCGTTCTGCAGGCGCACCTCATCCTCGCGGGCGCGCACCACGTCATCGAACGCGTCCTGCACTTCCCGCGGCGCCTTGGCATCGGTGAGGTTCACCACGTCAACGCGGATACCGGTCTGGTACAGGTCCAGGTATTCCTGCAGGCGATTCTGGGTTTCCGCTGCGACCTGGGTACGATTCTGGGAGATGACGCCGTTCAGCGTCTGCGAGCCCACGATGTGACGCACCGCGCTGTCGGTGGCCTCTTGCAAACTCTTGAGCGGATCGGCAACGCGCAGGACGAAGGACTCCGCATCGTCGATGTGCCACTGCACCTGCAGCACCACGTCCACAATGCTCGCGTCCTCGGTGAGCATCTGGCCGGTGGTGCGCTCGGTACGCACTTCGGTCATATTCACCTTGGTGACATTGTCGATCAACGGCGGATTCCAGTGCAGACCGGAGTTGACGGTCTCGTGATATTTACCGAGGCGCAGCACCACGGCGGACTGGCTCGCATCCACCTGGTAAAAGCCCCACAGGCCGTAAACCACCGCGAGTACGATCAGCACCAGAGACCAGGGGAAACTGCCACCGCCAACGGGGCTGCCGTCATCTGATGGGGAGGGCTTGCCGCCGAACAGGCCGTTCAGCTTTTGCTGCATCTTGCGCAGCAGTTCGTCCAGGTCTGGGGGACCGTCATTGTTGCGATTACCACCACCCCAAGGGTCCTTGTTATTACCACCCGGTTCATTCCAGGCCATTGGTCAACTCCAATTCAATCAATTTATTAATCGTTAGCTGTCGCGAAATTCTAGCATTTTCCCCCGCGACGCTGTGTTTCTATACGACGCCTGTGCTCAACTGGCTTCCCAGTCTTCCGGTTTTGGCTCCGCTTCGGGGTTTTCCGGCAACCACTGCGGTGGATTGCCCACTTCGCGGAAGGGCGCGAGCAGCCGCTGCAGTTCAGAGCGCGGCATAATCACGTGCAATTCGGCGTCGCCATTATCCCGGTAACTCTCCTGTTGTACCGCGTTGCCGGCAAACAGTTGCGCGCGCAGGCGCGCATGTTGCGGCGGGATCACCAGAGCACCACTCACCATCTGGTTGCCGAGGCGCTCGGCGATGGCTTCCACCAGCAGGTCGCAACCGGCACCGGTGACCGCCGACAGCCACACCGCTCGCGGCACGCCCTGGTCGTCGCGGTCGATACGTGGCTCCATGTCCGCCAGCAGGTCGATTTTGTTGTACACCATCAGGTGTGGCAGTTCCGCCGCACCGATTTCCTCGAGCACCAGCTGCACCTCCTCGATCAGGTGCAGGCGGTTTTCCGCCGCCGCATCCACCACGTGCAACAGCAGAGAAGAACTCGCGGCCTCTTCCAGGGTGGCGCGGAACGCCTCGACCAGGCGGTGCGGCAGATGGGAGACGAAACCCACGGTGTCGGCGAGGATCATCGCCCCCACATTCGGCAGGTCCACCCGGCGCATGGTCGGGTCCAGTGTTGCAAACAGCTGGTCGCGAACATACACATCGGCATCGCTGACACGGTTGAACAGGGTAGATTTGCCGGCGTTGGTGTATCCCACCAGAGACACGGTGGCGACATCCGCGCGAGAGCGCGCTCGACGCCCCTGCTCGCGCTGGCGGCGCACCTTGTCCAGACGTTTTTCGATAGCGTCAATGCGCGCGCGCAGCAGGCGACGGTCGGTTTCCAACTGTGTTTCACCGGGACCGCGCAGGCCGATACCACCCTTCTGTCGCTCCAGGTGGGTCCAGCCCCGTACCAGGCGTGTAGACATGTGGCGCAGCTGCGCCAACTCTACCTGCAACTTGCCCTCGTGAGTGCGGGCGCGCTGGGCGAAAATGTCGAGAATCAATCCGGTGCGGTCGAGCACCCGGCACTTGAGCTCGCGCTCGATATTGCGCTCCTGGCTCGGCGACAAGGTGTGATCGAAAAGCACCAGCTCTGCACCGTGCTTTTGCACCATCTCGTTGATTTCCTCCAGCTTACCTTTACCGACAAAGGTTTTAGGGTCTGGCTTGGCGCGAGTGCCGAAGATGAATGCTACTGGATCGGCACCGGCCGACAGTGCCAACTCTTCAAATTCACGGGGGTCATCGGGGCTGTCGATGGCGGAAAGCTCCAGGTGTACCAGCACCGCAAGTTCACCGGATTCCGGGCGATCAAAAAACAAGGATTATTCTCTTGGGTTCAAAAAAGCACCAGAACTCTGGCGCCGAACAACAGACGCCCCGGGCATGCCGGGGCGCTGTCGGTAACTGTATTGCTCAGGTCAACACCACCGCGAACCAATCAACTTTGCCCCCCCTCATCATCAGAAAAGAGACCAGCACTGGCACCCGGTGGTGATCAATCTCAGCCGAAGGTTTCGCTGCCGCCTTCCGGACCAGCGCCTTCACCGCCCGGACCAGCCGGGTTCATCAGCGGTACGCGCACAGCGCGGGAAGGTACTACGGTGGAAATCGCGTGTTTGTAAACCATCTGGCTTACGGTGTTTTTCAACAGCACTACGAATTGGTCGAAAGATTCAATCTGGCCCTGCAGCTTGATGCCATTGACCAGATAGATAGAAACCGGGATACGCTCTTTACGCAAAACATTCAGGTAAGGGTCTTGTAAGCTGTGCCCTTTTGACATCTTTTTTCTCCTTGCCAAAAGATAAACCGCCAGATGACGCACGATCGCGCCCGCGAATCCCGCGGACTAAAGACGGCCATGGTAATGAGGCGTATAAAAAAGAGCCAAAAGTTAACAAGGCTCTGTGAATAACTGACTGATATGGGCCGGATACACCTGCCCACTCACGTTATGGCTGCTCAACCGAGAAATTTCAAGGCCTCAGTCAACATTTCATCTAATTTGCGCAATTTGCCGCCAGCCTCCTGAGCATAGATGCAATGCACATTTGGCCAGCCTCGCAGCCAGGTGAGCTGGCGCTTGGCCAGCTGGCGGGTGGCGGCGATACCGGCTTCCACCATTTGCGGGTAATCCGTATCGCCGTCCAGGTATTCCCACACCTGGCGGTAGCCGACGGCGCGAATCGCCGGCAGGTCTTTGTGCAGGTCGCTGCGCGCGCGCAGTGCTTTCACCTCGTCGATAAACCCGTTTTCCAGCATGCGCTCGAAGCGCAGGGCGATGCGCTGGTGCAGTATCGCGCGGTCGCGCGGCAGGATCGCCAGCTGCTGCACCCGGTAGTGCGCAAGCGGCGACTCAAGCTCCTGCTCCGCGCGCAGCTGCGTCATGGTCTTGCCCGTGAGGTGGTACACCTCCAGCGCGCGTTCGATCCGCACCGAGTGGTTCGGATGCAACTGTGCGGCGAGTTGCGGGTCGACCATATCCAACTCGCGGTGCAGCGCAGGCCAGCCCTCTTTTTCAGCGCGCGCTTCAATCTGCGCACGAAATTCCGGGTCGGCCTCCGGCATTTCCGCCATGCCCTCCAATAGAGCCTTGAAGTAGAGCATGGTTCCGCCCACCAGCAGGGGAATTTTTCCCGCCGCGGTGATTTCTTCCATCGCTGCAAGCGCGTCCACACGGAAGCGCCCGGCGGAATAGCTGTCGGCGGGATCGCATATATCGATAAGGCGATGGGGGTAGCGGGCCAGCTCCTGCGGGGTGGGCTTGGCGGAACCGATATCCAGCCCGCGGTACACCAGCGCGGAATCCACGCTGATCAGTTCCACCGGCAGGTGGTCGCTGATGGCCATGGCCAGATCGGTTTTACCGGAGGCGGTTGGCCCCATCAAAAAAATCGCACGGGGTTTTTCGCTGCCCGGCTCAACGGGGGAGCTCATGTCACTGGCCACGCATAAACCATTTGTCCATGTCCGACAGTTTAACCTGGGTCCAGGTCGGTCGGCCGTGGTTACACTGGCCGCTGCGCTCGGTGCGCTCCATATCCCGCAGCAGGCCGTTCATTTCCGGAATACTGAGTTTGCGGTTGGCGCGCACGGAGCCGTGACAGGCCATGGTCGCAAGGATCTCATTGATCTGGTTGCCGATGCGGTCGCTACTGCCTTCCGCCAGCAGATCACTGAGCACGTCCCGCACCAGCTGCTCCACCGGTGCGCCGTGGAGCATGGTGGGTACCTGGCGCACCATCAGGGTTTCTGGGCCGGCACGCTGCAGCACAAAACCGAGGGAAGTGAACACTTCCTCGCGCTCCTCAAAACAGTCGGCCTCGCGCTCGCTCACCGCGAGGCTCACCGGCACCAGCAGCGGCTGTGCCTGGATACCGCCGGCGGCGTGGGCCGCTTTCATCTTTTCGTAGACGATGCGCTCGTGGGCCGCATGCATGTCCACCACCACCATGCCGTGTTCATTCTGGGACAGGATATAGATGCCGTGCAGCTGAGCCACGGCAAAACCCAGTGGCGGCGTCTCGCTCGCGGATTCCGCCGGGATCGACTGGGACCAGGACGGCGCCGTCGTCGCAACTGGCAATTCGCGCACGCCACCTTCATAAGGACGGTGCAGCTCACCATAGCTTTGCATCTGCTGCTGGATTCGCTCCGGCGAGCTGCGCTCACCGAAACCAGCCTGTGGATAACTTCCAGTCCCCGCCGGCGATGTCATACTGGGTGCCTGAGTCAGGGACATCCGCTCCTGACCGGCAAACTCACCGGCGGCGATACCGGAGATCTGCGGCGCGGCCTGTACGCGCTCACCCTGCTCGTCCCGCTGCCCCTCTTTGTCGCCGGGGCGCACATCCGCTAGCGCGCGGTGCAGGGAGCCGAACAGGAAGTCGTGCACCAGTCGGCTGTCGCGGAAGCGCACCTCGTGCTTGGTGGGGTGCACGTTCACGTCCACCGCCGCCGGGTCCAGCTCCAGGTAGAGTACAAAGGCGGGATGGCGGCCGTGATATAGAACATCGGCAAAGGCGCGGCGCACCGCGTGACTCACCACGCGGTCGCGGATGGCGCGGCCGTTGACGTAGAAAAACTGCAGGTCGGCCTGGGAGCGGGAAAATGCCGGCTCCGCCACCCATCCCCACAGGCGCAGGCCGCTGCGTTCCATGTCGATATGCAGCGCGTTCTGCATAAACGCCGGCCCACACAACTGCGCTACGCGCCGCTCCATTTCCGCCCTGGTCGTGCCGCCGCGCAGGTTGTGCACGCCCTTGCCGTTGTGGCGCAGGCTGATGGATACATCGAAACGGGAAAGCGCGAGTCGTTTGATGGTTTCGTCGACGCGGCTGAATTCGGTTTTTTCGGTGCGCAGGAATTTTCTGCGCGCGGGCGTATTGAAGAACAGGTCCCGCACTTCCACCGTGGTACCGCGCGGATGCGCGGCGGGCGCCAACTGGGTTTCCATCTCCCGCCCTTCGGCGGTCACCACCCAGCCCTTGCCGGTGTCGTCGCGGCTGCTGGTCAGCGAGAGCCGCGCGACGGAGGAGATACTGGCGAGTGCCTCGCCGCGGAACCCCAGTGTAGCGACAGCTTCGAGGTCTTCGAGCGCGTGGATTTTGGAGGTAGCGTGACGTGCGAGTGCGAGGTGCAGGTCGTCTTTCTCAATCCCCTTGCCGTTGTCCCGCACCATGATGCGCTTGACTCCACCCCCGTCGAGATCCACTTCCAGCCTTGAAGCGCCGGCGTCGAGGCTGTTTTCCAGCAATTCTTTGATTACAGATGCAGGCCGCTCGACCACTTCGCCGGCGGCGATCTGGTTGGCGAGCCTTGGGGACAGTAACTGGATATTGTCGGGCATTGGGATCTTGGTTTTTGGCGTTTAACCCCGGAGCCCTGATTTGGCCGTGTTCTCGGGGTTCTATTTAAAACTGTGGCGCCGGAGCACCGGGGTATTGTTTTTGGAACCGCTGTGAACCCATCCCTGGGCGCTGCGGCGCAAACATCCTGTTTGCGACGCTTCCAAAAACAATACCCCGGCACTCCCGCTTAAATTCAAATCGTTTTACTTCGTAGCGACCCAATGACGACCACCTGCGGACTAGATGCGAAGCCAAAATGCTGGTGATGGGTTTTCAAACGCGTCGGCGACAAGGACGTCGCCGACGCAGCGTACAGGGATGTATTCCCAGGGGGGCGCCTAGCTCGGTTTTGAAAACCCATCCCTAGAATTTTGGCGCCCCGCAGCTCGATTAGAGCCACAAGGGGGCGGCACGGTTCCACCTCAGCCAGATGGAATAGTCAGCGTCTGACCCACACGAATCATGGAAGTATCCATTCGGTTAGCCCTCTTCAGGTCCGCCACCGAAATGTTGTAGCGGGCCGCAATGCCCGACAGGGTATCACCACGGGCGATAGTGTGCTTGCGATCCGTGCGACTGCCATTGGATGCAAGCCAGCTGCCCGCAGGGGGCCGCGAGGTAAAGTGGGAGACGATCCCCTCGCTGAGTTTTTCCGCCATACGCTTCTGGAACGATGGGTCACGCAACCGGCGCGCCTCGTCCGGGTTGGTGATAAATCCGGTTTCCACCAGGATCGACGGCACATCTGGGTTGCGTAGCACCGAGAAGTTCGCCTGCTCCACCTTCTTCTTGTGCAGATGGGTAAAGCTGCCAATCGCGTTCAAGACACTGCTGCCCACATCCAGGCTTGTGTTCATGGTCGCGGTCATGGCGAGATCCAGCAGCACACCTGCGAGGGTATCGTCCTTGTCACTGAGGCTCAGGCTGCCGGCACCGCCGATCAGGTCGGATTCGTTTTCCCGCTGCGCCAGAAAGCGCGCGGTCTCACTGGTGGCCCCTCGCGAGGAGACAGCATACACACCCGCACCGCGGGCATCCTTGCGGGTAAAGGCATCCGCATGGATCGACACAAACAGGTCCGCGCGCAACTGCCGGCCCTTCTTTACCCGGTCGCGCAGGGGGATGTAGTAGTCACCGGAGCGCACCAGCTTTGCAGAAAAGCCGGACTTGCGATCGATCGCCTCGTGCAGGTAACGGGAAATGGCCAGCACCACGTCCTTTTCACGCAGGCCGCCCGGGCCCAGGGCACCCGGGTCCTCGCCTCCGTGGCCGGCGTCAATGGCGATGACGATATCGCGCTGACCGCTGTCCTGGACCTGCTCGATGGTTTTCTCTTCCACCTTATCGCGGTCGTGGAGGTCGATCACCAGTCGATCGGGAAGGGTTTCGTGGCGGCGCAGGGCGAAGCTGCGCGGGTTTACCGGCTGCTTCAGATCCAGCACTACCCGCAGGTCGCGCTTGTCCTTGGTGGCGTAGCGGACGCCGGAGATGGGGGTATCCGTAAGCGGCAGGTCCGCAATAGAGGCTCCCAGGGTTGCCCCGCTTACATCGATCACCACACGGTCGGGGTTCTGCAGGGTAAACAGCTTGTGCTCGGCGGGGCCGTCCAGGTCAAATACCAGGCGGGTATGGTCCGGGGCACGCCACAGGCGCACCCCCTCCACTTCCGCGGACACACACGGCAGCGCGACGAATAACGTCAGCGTGAACAAAATGGTTTGAAGTCGCACCGGCAACCCTGTTCCGATCATTATTATTGCCCTGTCGAATCGTTTGCGCGCTTTCGCTCCGTGAATAGCGCGGTTCAGTTTTCCGCGAAGTGCGCGCCGGCCAGGACCGCCGCCCCCGCGTCACTCTCTGCGATCAATTTTAGTTCTCGGCCTTCGCCCTGCAATCGCAGCTCGAGCCGCAGATCCGGTGTTGGCAAAACGCCCGCACCGCGCTCGGACCACTCCACCAGGCTCAGGCTACCGCGGCCGAAATAATCCCGCACCCCCATGTACTCCAGTTCTTCCGCATCGCCCAGGCGATAGAGATCGAAGTGATACACACGAAAATCGGTAAATTCGTAGGGTTCCACCAGGGTGTAGGTGGGGCTCTTTACCGCCCCGCGATGACCAAACGCACGCAGCACGCCGCGGCTGAATGTGGTCTTGCCCGCACCCAGCTGACCGCCGAGAAAAATCACCAGGCCCGCGGTCATTCCCGCGTCGATACACGCTTGCCCCAGCGCTTCGCCGGTAGTGACGGTGGCCGCTTCATCGGCCAGATACAGCGTTTTTTCCACAGGCTGTGCACTCAAGCTTTTTTCCTCAGTCCACCAGTGTGCGGATATGTGGCAACAGGTC
This sequence comes from Microbulbifer sp., assembly GCF_036563125.1. GTDB lineage: Bacteria > Pseudomonadota > Gammaproteobacteria > Pseudomonadales > Cellvibrionaceae > Microbulbifer. The sequence continues at coordinate 12,247 of NZ_DATCMV010000159.1, read as the reverse complement.
CGTGGCCAGCAGGCCGCGCTGACCGTCGGCCGCGGCGCGGTTACCGGCCTCGCCGTGCAGCCATACCGCGAGGCGTACCGCCGCCGGCAGTGCCATGCCCTGGCCGATCAATGCGGCAATTACGCCGGTGAGCAGGTCGCCCATACCTCCGGAGGCCATACCGGGATTGCCGGTATTGATCACATCCACACCTTCGGCATGGGCAATTACCGTGCCCGCGCCCTTTAATACCACCACGCCACTGAATTTTTCCTGAATCGCTTTGGCCGCGGCGACCGGATCGGCGGTGACTTCCACGCTGGTGATGCCCAGCAGTCGCGCCGCTTCCCCCACGTGGGGTGTCAGCACCCAATCGTCACGCTTGATGCCGGCGAGTACGCGGCCGCCGGCGAGAATATTCAGCGCGTCCGCATCCAGTACCAGTGCACCCTGGGCGCGCCCTGCGCGGGCGAGCAACTGTTCGCTCCAGGGGGTCTGGCCGAGGCCCGGGCCCACGGCGATCACATCCGGCGCCTCCAGCAGTGGTTCCAGCTCCTGGCCGGACACCACCGGGTGCGCCATCACTTCCGGGCGCCGGGTGAGCGACGCCACCACATGCTCAGGCCGAGTCGCCAGCGAGATCAGGCCGGCACCACATCGCGCAGCAGACTCCGCCGCCATCAGCGCGGCGCCACCGAAGCCGTGATCGCCGCCGACAATCATCACATGACCAAACTGGTTCTTGTAGCTGTCTGCAGCGCGCGCCGGCAGTCGCTCAAGACTGTCGCCACTGTAGCGAACCAGCAGCGCCGACACCTGGGCATAGATTTCCGGGGCCGCGCCCAGATCTTCGAAAACGACCTCACCGGCGAGCGCAGGACCACGGCCGAGAAACAGGCCGGCCTTGCGGCCGATAAAGGTGACGGTCGCATCCGCCTGCACCGCCTCGATGGCATAGCCAGTGTCCGCGTTCAGGCCGGAGGGCAGGTCCACCGCCAGCACCGGTGCGAGCGAGCGGTTGATGTGTGCGATGGCGGCATCCACAGGCGCGCGCAGTTCGCCGCTGAAACCGGTGCCCAGCAGCGCGTCCACCAGCACCGTGTGCTTGCCCTCTGGCGGCAGCCCCGCGAGGTCATGCACAAGCGTCGCGCCCTCACGCTCGGCAAAGCTGTAGGCTTGCAGCGCTTCGCCTTTCAGCTTGTCCGCAGGCACGCCCACAAATACTGTCACCGGAATCTGGCGCTGGGCGGCGAGACCGGCAATCACATAGCCGTCGCCACCGTTGTTGCCACCGCCACAGAACACCTGAACGTCGCTTATCTCTGGCCAGCGGCTACACAGGTAATCAAATGCGGCGCGACCGGCGCGCTTCATCAGCGCGATGGCGGGAATCTGCTGCTGGGAGATTACAAGCCTGTCCAGTTCGCGCACGGCCTCGGCGCTGTAGAGCTTTTGCGGGTGCGACGGGGAGTTATTGTGACTGTCCATAGTGTCCGGCATAGGTGGGTACTGCATTCCTGCTGTGGTCAAATTTTAAACTGTGGCAAAATATTGGCGATTATACCGCCTCCACCCCCAAACCGCCGCACACGGCCACCGCCAATTTCGTGACCATTCCTTCATGACAAACACCCCTGATACCCAGACCATGACCGAACTGGCCGCGCAGATTCACCTGTGGGGACGGGAGCTGGGTTTCCAGCAGGTGGGTATCACCGATTGCCATCTCGAACAGCACGGCGAGCGGCTGCAGGCGTGGTTGGACGCCGGCTACAACGGCGATATGGAGTGGATGGGGGCCCATGGCGACAAGCGCTGGCGACCAGACCTGCTGGAGGAGAGCACCCTGCGGGTTATCAGCGTGCGCCTGGACTACCTGCCGCCAGACACGCAGCCGGTGCAGATTCTGAAAGACCCGGGCAAGGCCTACGTTTCCCGCTACGCCAATGGCCGCGATTATCACAAACTGATCCGCAAGCGACTGGCGCAGCTGGCACAACAGATCGATCACTACTGCGAGAAGCGAGGTATCGAGGCACGCGGTCGCGCATTTACCGACAGCGCACCGGTGATGGAGCGGGCCCTGGCAGAAAAGGCCGGACTCGGCTGGATCGGCAAGAACTGCATGGTGATCAACAGTCAGGCCGGCAGCTGGTTTTTCCTCGGCGAGATCTATACCAACCTGCCGCTGCCGGTAGATGTGAGTGAAGAACCGAACCAGTGCGGCGAGTGCACCGCCTGCCTCAAGGTGTGCCCGACGGATGCGTTTGTAGACGCCTACACCCTGGACGCGCGCCGCTGTATTTCCTACCTCACCATTGAGAACAAGGGTCCGATCCCTGAGGAATTCCGCGAGCCCATGGGCAACCGCGTGTTTGGCTGCGACGACTGCCAGATCATCTGCCCCTGGAACAAGTTTGCCAAACCCACCGGCGAGCCTGATTTTCATCCGCGCCATGGGCTCGACAGCGGCGCCCTGGTGGATTTATTTCGCTGGACCGAGGATGAATTTCTGAAGAAAACCGAGGGATCGGCGATTCGACGGATTGGGTTTGAGCGGTGGCAGCGGAACCTGGCGGTGGCGCTTGGGAACTCCGATCCAGCTCCGGAAACTATTCTGGCTTTAGAAGAGGCTCTTGGCTCCACTACGTCGTTGGTGGCAGAGCATATTGAGTGGGCGCTGATGCGGCTGCGCAGCGGACGGCGCCGGAAACGGAAGATCAAACGCGCTGCCGAGTAAGTTTTAGTGTTGGGGTATTGGTGGTTTGAAGCTGGTGTGGTGACGCCCAGCTTTCAAACCACCGAAAAACCATCCAGCCTCAGCTCATGCGAAAAAAATGCTCGCGATAATGCTTCAGCTCATTAATCGAATCGTGAATATCATCCAACGCCAGGTGCGAGGAAGTTTTCTTAACGCCTTGCAAGACGTCCGGCCGCCAGCGCCGCGCCAGCTCTTTCACCGAGCTCACATCCAGATTGCGATAGTGGAAGTAGCGCTCCAGTAACGGCATGTATTTCACCAGAAAGCGGCGGTCCTGACCGATGGAGTTGCCACACATGGGGGAGGCGCCCTCCGGCACCCAGTGCTGCAGGAACTCAATGGTCTCCTGCTCCGCCTCCCGCTCACTGAACGGGGACTCTTTCACCCGCGCCACCAGTCCCGAGCCACCGTGTTGTTCCGTGTTCCAGTCATCCATCGCATTCAGCAGCGCGTCGCTCTGGTGGATCGCCATCACCGGCCCTTCCGCCAGCACATTCAGGCGTGAATCCGTCACCACCGTGGCAATCTCGATGATGCGCTCTTTCTCGGGATCGAGACCGGTCATTTCCAGATCGATCCAGATCAGATTATTCTGATCCACAATAGTCTCCTGTCTGGCCGCCAGATCCGGCGGCAAATGAATATGGGATGAAGGAAGGATGGGCCGGAATATACAAGAGAGGCAAGGTACCGCAATCCCCCGGTGATGCAAGTTATAATCCGCCGCCCTCCACAAACCGAGCCCTCCCTCCAGGCCTCCAGCGACATATATATGAGCAAACGCAAACTCAACCGCCGCCAGCAGTGGCGTATCGCCAAGATCCAGGAAGAGCGGGAAGCCCGCGCACGCAAGCGCGAGGAGAACCTGGATCAGGCGGCAGAGGAAGGTGATTTAGGGCCAGAGCAAACCGGCCTGGTGATCGCCAACTACGGCAGTCAGGTACTGGTGGAGAGCGAGGGTGACGCGAGCCTGCGACAACGCTGCCATGTGCGCGCAAATATCGAAACCTTGGTCACCGGCGACAGGGTCGCCTGGAATCCGGCGACCGGTGAATCCGCAGGCGGCCTCGGCGTTGTCGGCGCGCGCCTGCCGCGCCACTCCGAACTGCAACGCCCAGACCGCTACGGCGATATGAAAACCGTCGCCGCCAATATCGACCGCATCCTGATCGTGATCGCACCCTACCCCGAGCCCTTCGCCAACGCCATTGACCGCTACCTGGTTGCGGCGGAGACCACCGGCATCCATCCCTTGCTGTTACTGAACAAGATTGACCTGATCGACGACGGCAATCGCGACATCCTGGAGCAACTGCTGGCCCCCTATCCAGGCCTCGGCTATGAGGTTCTGAGACTATCCACCAAAACCGGGGAAGGCCTCGATGGCCTGCTGGCCACACTCGCAGAAGGCACCAGCGTGTTTGTCGGCCAGTCCGGCGTGGGCAAATCGTCACTGGTCAACGGCCTGTTGCCAAGCGCCGACGCCCGCACCGGCGCACTGTCGGAAGCCACCGGCAAAGGCACCCACACCACCACCGCCGCGGAACTGTTTCATCTGCCCAGCGGCGGCGATCTGATAGACTCACCGGGCATCCGCGAATTTGGCATCTGGCACATGAGCGAGCAGGAACTGCTGGAAGGTTTCGTGGAATTCCGCCCGTTTATCGGCCACTGCCGCTTCCGCGACTGCAACCACCAGGGTGAACCCGGCTGCGCCATACTGGGCGCACTGGAGCGCGGCGACATCAGTCAGCGCCGCATGGACAGCTACCTGCACCTGCGCAACAGCCTGGAAAACGAATAAGGGCCTTTTGAAAGGGCAAAAACCCATAAGGAATATGTAGTGAGTGAAGTACCGCTGATTCTGGAACCGGAACAACTGGCCCCCCTGCTCGAGCATGAAGAAATCCGGGTCGTCGACCTGAGTTCCCCGGCCAATTATTTCGCCGGCCACATACCCGGCGCCATCGGCCTGCCCTTCCAGGCCCTTATGGCCGGCACCCCGCCTGCTCCCGGAAAACTGCCATCACTGGAACGCCTCACCGAAGTCATGCGCGCCATTGGCCTCACCCCCGACACCCACATCGTCGCCTGTGACGACGAAGGCGGCGGCTGGGCTGGACGCTTACTGTGGACCCTGGAAGTCATCGGCCACAAAAAATACAGCTACCTGAACGGCGGCATGATCGCGTGGAAAAACGCCGGCCTGCCACTCTCCACCGAAGAAGTTGCTGTTGCGCCGAGCGATATCGAAATTGCCATCGCCGACGAGGCGCCGGTAATCGACGCGGAACAAATCCAGCAGCGCCTGGATCACAACGACCTGCAGGTTTGGGACGCCCGCTCCCCGGCGGAATACACCGGAGAGCGCCTGGTCGCCATGCGCGGCGGCCACATCCCTGGCGCCATCAACTGCGAGTGGACCCAGTTGATGGACCCGCAGCGCGACCTGCGCATTCGCACCGATGCCAAGGAATTTCTCGCCGCCCTGGGCATCGACGGCAAAACCGAAATCGCCACTCACTGCCAGAGCCACCACCGCTCCGCGTTTACCTGGCTGGTGGGAAAATCCCTCGGATTCCCGATCAAGGCGTACCCAGGCTCATGGAGTGAATGGGGCAACCTGCCGAATACCCCGATAGAAAATTGATTCAGAGCTTTCACCCTACACACCAAGCTCAGTACTCAGATGCGAAGGGCGGGTACCGGGTGTGGGTTTTCAGCGGTCCAGAAAACCCACACCCGGTACCTGGCCGCCACATTAACTAAACAGAGCACCAAAAGACTCTGGCGCCAAACCAAAAACCAACGGGATTACAGACCTACATGCACCCGAAACTGTTTATCTTCCTGCAATACATCACCCCCCAGCACCTGCTCTCGCGTGCCGCTGGCTGGCTTGCTGAAACCCGCATCGGCGGCATCAAAAACCCGTTCACCAAATGGTTCGTGGAAAAATATGAAGTCGACATGAGCGAAGCGCTGGAAGAAGACTGCACGGCCTACACCTGCTTCAACGACTTCTTCACCCGCGCCCTGAAAGAAGGCGCCCGCCCCGTCGTCGAAGGTGAAGGTACTATCGCCGGTTGCGCTGATGGCGCCATCAGCCAGCTGGGTGAAATCCACAACGGCCGAATCTTCCAGGCCAAAGGCCAGGACTACAGCCTGCTGGAACTGGTTGGCGGCGACCCCGAAGTGGCCGCGCAATTTACCGGCGGTAAATTCGCAACCATCTACCTCTCCCCGAAAGATTACCACCGCGTACACATGCCGCTGGACGGCGTGCTGCAACGCATGATCTACGTCCCCGGCGAACTCTTCTCGGTAAACACCACCACCGCAGAAAATGTCCCGCGTCTGTTCGCGCGCAACGAACGCCTGGTGTGTATCTTTGACACCGCCGCCGGCCCCATGGCCATGATCCTTGTCGGTGCCATGATCGTCGCCGCCATCGAAACCGTATGGGCCGGCCAAGTCGCACCGCTCAAGCGCCAGATCCGTACCACCCGCTACGACGAACAAAAACCCATCGCATTGAAAAAAGGCGAGGAAATGGGGCGCTTCAAGCTCGGCTCCACCGTGGTACTGCTGTTTGGTGCGGACAAGGTGAATTGGCTGGAAGAACTGGCAGCAGAAGCCCCGGTGAAAATGGGCGAGCATTTCGGCGATCTGGCGTAACGACGTTGCTCCATCCAGTAAAGCTCCCACAGGGCACGCCCTGTGGGAGACGAACCGCTGGCGGTCGTCGGTTACACAGCTCTAAATTTTTGCAGAATTGCCGCCTCAGCGGCTGGGCAGGAATCGCGCGATAAACGCCGGCAGGCGCTGCTCGTAGAGGTACTGGTCGCGCACTTTGGCTACGTCAATGTGCGGGAAATGACTGGGATCGAGATCCTGGGTGATGGTGATGAGTCCCGCTTCTGGTAGGGATTTCTTGCCCTTGTTTACCAGTGCCATTTTGCGGTCGTCGTCCACGGCCATATCGAACAGGCGCGGCTTTTCGAGCAGTTTCTTCTCGCGATCCGTCACCAGCATCACCTTCGGCTTCAGCCGGCGCTGATGACTCTGCTCCACCACCACCGCCAGCTCACCACTGGACAGTTCCACCTGGGTACCGGTGGGATAGAGGCCGATGGACTGGATAAACTCCACCACCAGCTGCTCCTGGAAAGTACTATTTCGCAATTCGTAGAGTTGCGCCACGGCTTTTGACGGCGGCACAGGGAATTCCACACCGCGGGGGTTGGTGGCTTCATCGTAGAAGGTGACGATGCCACACATGCGCGCCAGTACCGGAATCTGCCCGCCGCGCAATCCGCGGGGATAGCCACTGCCATCGTACTGCTCCTTGTGGCACTGCACGATGTTGATTACCTGGCGGTCGATATTTGGATCAGTGGACAACAGTTTCACGCTGTATCCCACGAACTTGCGGTATTCGAGCTCCGCACGCGGATCGCGCCTTTCGGCTTTCAGCACCTCGTCCGGCAGGCACAGCTTGCCCACGTCTTTCAACAGGGTCGCCACTCCCAGCTGCACCAGTTCATGTCGGCGCAGGCCGATATGACGTCCGAAAACCACTGCCCATACGCTGGCGCGCACCGAATGGCTGTAAGTGTGTTCATCTTTTTCCCGTACCCGCGCCAGCCACGAAAAAGCATCCGGGCTGCGCAGTACGCTGTCCACCATCTGGCAGACGGTCTGGCTTATCTGGGCGGTGGGCAGCGGGCGGTCGGCTTGCAGTTGCACCATGACTTCGTGCATGCCGCGGATGATGCGGTCGTGTAACTGGCGGGCCCTGGGGGCCTCCCGGCGCGCGGGCTCAGGCACGGCATAGCTGTTATGACGGACCTGCACCGGCTTGCAGTCAATAGCGACGGGGATACGGCGGTAATCGCCTTTACCTGGTAACGGCTGGCTAGACGCCTGCTCAGTGGCGGCGCGGGTGATCTTGCGCAGCTTGACGCCCACCTCGCCCACGCTCTTGACTACGTCCACGTAGACGTAGCGGCAGTATTTCTGCAGCTGACGGATTTCTTCCAGGTCGCGGATATAGAAACCCTGCAGGGCAAATGGTGTGCGCGTCCACGGACGATCCAGGCGGGACACAAACATGCCCCGCTGCAGGTCTTCCACGAATACCTTAGCCTGTTGGATTGCCACTAGTCAGTTGCCGCGTATTTTTTTGTTTTGTTTAGTTCTGTCTAACTGTCTCGCGCGTGCCGGGAAACAAAGGCACTACCGCACACAAAGACCCCGCGCCGGCAAAACCGGAGCGGGGCGGAATTGTCACACAAGTCTACCCGTTGGTTGACACTTCATTTGTGATGCGTGTCACACAATTCCAGTCAGCAAGTACTTACGCACCAAGTTCTTTTCCCATTACTGGTGATATTGGGGAGAGAGTTCCAATACCGCCTCGAACATGGCACCGGCATGGGCCGGGTCCACCTGGGGTGTGACGCCGTGTCCCAGATTGAAAATATGCCCATTGCCGTGGCCAAAGCCCGCCAGCAGACCCGCTACTTCCTCGCGGATGCGCGCCGGGCTCGCCAGCAGGATCGCCGGATCCAGATTGCCCTGCAGGGCAACGCGGTCACCGACACGGGCGCGCGCACGGGTGATGTCCGTGGTCCAGTCGAGACCGAGCGCGTCCGCTCCGGTATCCGCCATCAGCTCCAGCCACTGGCCGCCACCCTTGGTGAACAGGATCGCCGGCACCCGGCGCCCGTCGTGCTCTTTGATCAGTCCCTGCAGAATACGGGCCATATATTGCAGGGAAAACTCCTGATAAGCCGCGTGGCTGAGTGCGCCACCCCAGGTATCGAAAATCTGCACCGCCTGGGCGCCGGCGCGGATCTGGGCGTTGAGATAGTCGATGACCGAGTCCGCCAGCACGCTCAGCAACTGATGCAGATCTTCCGGGCGGTTGTAGAGCATCTCCTTGGTGCGGGCGAAGTCGCGGCTCGAGCCACCTTCCACCATGTAGGTGGCGAGGGTCCAGGGACTGCCGGAGAAACCGATCAGCGGCACCCGACCGTTCAGTTCGCGGCGGATGGCAGTCACCGCATTGGTGACATAGTCCAGGTCGCGCGCGGTGTTGACCACTTGCAGCGCGGCAATATCGGCACTGGTGCGCACGGGCTTGCTGAATTTCGGGCCCTCGCCCTCCTCAAAATAAAGCCCCAGACCCATGGCGTCGGGGATGGTGAGGATATCGGAAAACAGGATCGCGGCGTCCAGCGGGTAGCGCTCCAGAGGCTGCAGGGTCACCTCGCACGCCAGTTCAGTATTGCGGCACAGATCCATAAAGGTGCCTGCCTTGGCGCGGGTGGCACGGTATTCCGGCAGGTAACGGCCGGCCTGGCGCATCATCCACATCGGGGTACGGTCCACCGGCTGGCGCAGCAGCGCGCGCAGGAAGCGGTCGTTTTGGAGCGGAGCAAACTGGGAGGGGGGCTGGATCTCGGACATGACAATTCAGGGGCTGACTAAAAAGGCGGCTATTGTAGCCGTTCGCGGCGGCGGAAAACAAAACTCTTGCGGATACAGATTTCCCAAACGTCACGTACAATAACGCGCCCACGGCTTTAACCATGGCGCAACCCGCGTTACCCGAACCCCGACCGCCGTGCCATCGCTCAGGCAATGACGCCCCGCTTCCACTAACCAGTGGATGGCTCTGGCCGCGGCTGCCGGATTCTTTTTGTTATAGAACGATGAGCGATTGAATGGAAACTTATGGCGCACTCAGCCTGATTCCCACCATTGCCGTGGTCGCTACTGCCGTGATCACCAAGCGCCCAGTGGCCGCCCTGATCACCGGTGTGATCATCGCGCTGGTGATGCTCGACCCGAGCGATATCATGACCCCGCTAACCGACACCGCACTTGCGGTGATGGCCGATGAAACCATCGGTTGGGTCATTCTCGTGTGCGGACTGTTCGGCAGCCTGATTGCGCTGTTGATTCGCTCCGGTGCCGCCAACGCCTTCGCGGACCTGCTGGCCCAAAGGGCCAATACCCGCAAGCGCGCAGTGCTCAGTACCTGGTTTCTGGGGCTGGTGATTTTTATCGACGACTACCTGAACGCACTGGCGGTCGGTGCCTCGATGAAAAAGGTCACCGACAAATTCAAGGTTTCGCGGCAGATGCTCGCGTATATCGCCGACTCTACTGCGGCGCCAGCGTGCTTCCTGGTACCCATCTCCACCTGGGCGGTGTTCTTCTCAGGCATCCTGGAATCCGCCAATATTGCGGAACAGGGCGAGGGCATCAGCATGTACATCAGCGCCATCCCGTTCATGCTCTATTCCTGGCTGGCACTGCTGCTGGTGCCACTGGTGGCCACCGGCCGCATTCCGCTGATCGGCCCGATGAAGCGCGCCGAGGCTCTCGCCGCCGCCGGCACCCCGGAAATTTCCCCCGACGAACTGCCGGCGAGTGCCGCCGGTCCCGCGGCGGTGGGTCCGCGGCACCACGCGTGGAACTTCATCGTGCCGATCCTCAGCCTGCTGTTTTTCAGCTGGGTCTACGACATTGACGTCCTCAAGGGTGTGATCATCGCACTGGCGATCACCATCCCCCTGTTCGGCCTGCAGAGAGTCATCGGCTGGCACGAGATGCTGGACACGGTGATGGACGGCTTCAAACTGATGATTCCACCGCTCGCCATCATCGTTGCGGCCTTCATGTTCAAAGCCGTGAACGACAGTCTGGGCATGCCGCAGTATGTGATCGAGTCACTGAAGCCGCTGATGACCGCGCAGTGGCTGCCGCTGGTAGCGTTTCTGTCGATGTCGCTGATTTCATTTGCCACCGGCTCGTCGTGGGGGATTTTCACCATCACCATCCCCATCATCGTCCCGCTGGCGCAGGCCGTCGGCTGCCCGCTGCCGCTGGCGCTGGGTGCACTGCTCTCCGCCAGTGCCTTCGGTAGCCACGCCTGCTTCTACGGCGACGCCACCGTGCTTGCAGCCCAGGGCAGCGGCTGTACGGTGATGAGCCACGCGCTGACCCAGCTGCCCTACGCCATCATGGCGGCGATCATCGCCGGCATCGGCTTCGTTCTATGCGGCTTTTTGCTGGTATAAGCGGTTAGCTGAATTCACCAATAAAAAGGGGCGCCTAGGCGCCCCTTTTTATTTTGACGTTCTGCACGTCGGATAAGCATCAGACCTTCAGGTAGTCGAGGATACCCTCGGCGGCCTGGCGGCCTTCCCAGATCGCGGTAACCACCAGGTCGGAACCGCGCACCATGTCGCCGCCGGCGAAGACCTTGTCATTGCTGGTCTGGAACTTGAACTTCTGCTGTTCCGGCGCAACCACGCCACCCCACTCGGCCACCTGGATATTGTGGTCGCCGAACCAGTCCGCCGGGCTCGGGCGAAAACCGAAGGCCACCAGCACCACATCCGCCGGGATGACCTGCTCGGAACCGGGCACCACTTCCGGGCGGCGACGGCCTTTCTCATCCGGCTCACCCAGCTGGGTGGTCACCACTTTCACACCTTCCACCTTGCCATCACCGACGATTTCCACCGGCTGGCGATTGAACAGGAAGCGCACGCCCTCTTCCTTGGCATTCGCCACCTCGCGGCGGGAGCCGGGCATATTCTCTTCGTCGCGACGGTAAGCGCAGGTCACGCGCTTGGCGCCCTGGCGGATGGAGGTGCGGTTGCAGTCCATTGCGGTGTCGCCACCACCCAGCACCACGACACGCTTGCCGTCCACGGAGATGAAGTCTTCTGCACTCTTCTCCCAGCCCATATTGCGGTTGACGTTGGAAATCAGGAACGGCAGTGCGTCGTACACGCCAGGCAGTTCCTCACCGGGGAAGCCGCCCTTCATGTAGTTGTAAGTGCCCATGCCCAGGAACACCGCATCGTAATCGGCGAGCAGCTGGTCGAAGGTGATGTCTCTACCGATCTCGGTTTCCAGGCAGAACTCCACCCCCATCTCGGTAAAGATGGCGCGGCGCTGCTGCATCACGGATTTCTCCAGCTTGAACTCGGGGATACCGAAGGTCAGCAGGCCGCCGATTTCCGGGTGCTTGTCGAACACCACCGGCTGTACGCCGTTGCGCACCAGCACATCTGCACAGGCGAGGCCCGCGGGGCCGGCACCGACGATGGCCACGCGCTTGTCGGTCTTTTTCACCGCGCTCAGGTCCGGGCGCCAGCCCAGCGCGAACGCGGTATCGGTGATGTATTTCTCGGCGTTGCCGATGGTCACCGCACCGAAGCCGTCGTTCAGGGTACAGGCGCCCTCGCACAGGCGATCCTGCGGACACACGCGGCCGCACACTTCCGGCAGCGAGTTGGTCTGGTGACTCAACTCCGCCGCTTCCATGATGTTGCCTTCGCTGATCAGGCGCAGCCAGTTCGGGATGTAGTTGTGCACCGGGCACTTCCACTCGCAGTAGGGGTTGCCGCAGTCCAGGCAGCGGTGCGCCTGGCTGGCCACCTGCCGCTCGGTGAACGGCTGGTAGATCTCCACGAACTGGTT
>NZ_DATCMV010000147.1:0-16013 GCF_036563125.1 Microbulbifer sp. | reverse complement strand
ATGATCGACACCTACTTTTCCACCTTCCCCGGTTATTACTTCACCGGCGACGGCGCGCGCCGCGATGCAGATGGTTACTACTGGATTACCGGGCGTATCGACGACGTGCTGAACGTCTCTGGCCACCGTTTGGGTACCGCGGAAATCGAGAGTGCGATTGTGCTGCACGAGGATACTGCCGAGGCGGCGGTGGTGGGTTATCCGCACGATATCAAGGGGCAGGGTATTTACTGCTATGTCACCCTGAAGAATGGTCGCGAGCCTTCTGAGGAGTTGCGAAAGGAACTGATCGACCTGTGCGTGAAGGAGATCGGCCCCATCGCCAAGCCCGACATCATCCAGTGGGCCCCGGGTCTGCCGAAAACCCGCTCGGGTAAAATCATGCGTCGTATTTTGCGCAAGATTGCGTGCAATGAGCTGGATTCGCTGGGTGATACTTCTACCCTCGCCGATCCTTCTGTGGTCGACGAGTTGGTGGACCACCGGGCTAACAAATAACTTCTGTTCTCCGTCGCCGGAAGCTCTGTTTTGGGCCCGGTGGCGGTAAAGCCCTGGGGGCGCCTGGTCCGGTTTCGAAAACGAATACCGGTGCTCCAGCGCCTCGGAGGTAAAACAATGCGGACTGCTAACTATCAAAACCCCTCTTGATCTGAAAAGCAGACAAACCCCCGAACCGGTGATTTAATTGCTCCCAAGGGTACCAGACCTAAATAAGCAGCACCGGAGGCAGCATGCAGAATATTCTCGTCATCCTCGACAAGCCCAAGCACGAACAGATCGCCCTGCAGCGGGCGCTGGAACTGGCGGAAAAATCGGGGGCGAAGTTGCATCTGGTGAGTTTTGTGTACGAGCCACTGGTCTCCATGCCCATGCTGTCCGGCTCCATTCTGAATATCAGTGAGGAATTGGAGAAAGAGCGCGGCAAGTGGCTGCAGGCTTTACAGAGCGAGTACACACTGCCCGCCGGTTCCACCGCCGAAGTTGCCTGGCACCACGACATCCCCTACTGGACCCTCGAATACCTGGAAAACAACGCCTGTGACCTGGTGGTAAAAACCGCCCAGAAGCAGTTTGGACGCGGCGGCTTTGGTTCCATCGACTGGCGCCTGATCGAGGGCCTTCCGACTCTCCTGTGGCTCGCGGTCAGCACCCACTGGGTCAAGCGCGACCGCATTGTTGCCGCGCTCGATCCCGCAGTGAGCAACCCCCTGCATGTGGAGTTGAACCAGCGCGTGCTCGCCCTCGGAGGCAAGCTCAGCCAGTTGCTCGGCGCCGAACTGGAATCGGTCGCCTGCGTACCTATTCACAGTGAAGTAGCCGACCTGGATGAGTTCCGCGAACAGACCGGCGCCCTGTTACAGGCGGTGGACAAGGTGATCGCGGAAAGTGGCGTCACCTGCAGCAGAACCCATTTCGTCACCGGCAAGCCCGCCGCCGAAGTTAACCGCGTGGTAGACAGAAACAAGGCGCGCGCGATTCTCGTTGGGCGCGGTGTGCGCAAGGGGCCGCGCGGCTTTGTTCTGGGCAACACCGCCGAGCGCATCCTCGGCCGCGCCAATACCGATGTGCTGATCGTACCCTGAGAATTTTCGGCACAGGCTATTAGATGATGCAAAACGAGCGCCAGTACCTCTGCGACCACTATCGCTTTAACGCTGAACAGCGGTTAAAAGCATTCAATTTTTTCGTGGTCCTGTCCATGTTCGTCGATGGCGGCGTATTCACTGCAGTGGAAAAGAATTTCCACCCGCTGATTGTGATGCTGCTGGGCGGGTTTGTGGTGATCGTCTCTGCCGTGTTCTGGGTCATGGATCTGCGCAGTCGTCAGCTGTTGAGTCTTGCCGTGCCCGGGCTTCGCGCCATGGAGCAGCAAATGCCAGAACAGGCGCGCGTGTTTACCCGCGACCTGAACTCCCACGGTCGCTTTATCCGCTATACCACTGCCATCCGCGCGCTGATTCTGGGGCAACTTGCCTGCGGTACTGCGGTGGTGTTTTACGGCCTGCTGTCATATTTCAAGTTGCTGTAATTACTTTTCCCTTTCCGCCGTTCCTCATCTCGCCCGGATATTTTTCCTGTCGCTTCTATACTGAGTTTCCGACACACGGAGCTGGTGAGCGACAGGAGATTCCCATGCTGGACCATATCGGTCTGATCGTGCACGACTACCATCGCAGTAAAGTGTTTTACCAGAGCGCACTGGCACCGCTTGGCTATGAGCTGGTGATGGAGATGGGAGACTGGGCGGGGTTCGGTTGGGGTGGCAAACCGCAGCTGCTGATCAAGGGGGGCTCCAGCACCGCACCGCCGGTACATATCGCGTTCAGCGCCGAAGACCGGGAGACGGTACAGGCATTTTATGACACGGCACTGCAGGCCGGCGGCAAAGATAACGGCGCGCCTGGCCTGCGCCCCGAATACCACGACAACTATTTCTCGGCCTATGTCATTGACCCGGATGGGCACAATATCGAAGTGGTGTGCCACATTCCCGCGGACGCGTTTTAAAAAGCCGCTGAGACACTATTTCTGGCTCTGCGGACAAATCGACCTGTGCCGCACTTCAACCACCTTCCATTTCCTGGTCCAACTGGGCCAGGAAGCGCTCTGCCCAGCGAATCCAGGTTTTCTCCGTCTCTATCCCCAGCAGCAGTGGCTGGTGGGATATCCACAGCTTCTGCTGTTGCTCCGCTGAGCGTCGGTAAAAGCGCTCATTCTGCGCCTCGTAGGTGGCGAGCGTGTCGCGGTGCTCGTTGAGGTGGCGTTGCAGTTCCGCGCGCATCTGCGCCGGGGGCAGGTGGTGGCCGGCGAAAACCTGGATCAGGAAGGGGTCGCGGATCTTCTGCGCCGCGGCAGGCTTTGCCGCCCAGGCTTCGAGGGCGGTGCGGCCGGCGGCCGTCAGGCTGTAAACTTTCTTGTCAGGACGACCGTCCTGCAATTCCTCCGTGCAATCCAGCAGTCCCTCACCGTGCAACTTGTGCAGTTCCCGGTACATCTGCTGGTGGCTGGCACTCCAGAAGTGATTGACGCTGCGCTCGAAGCGGCGCTTAAGGTCATAGCCACTGCCGGGCTCGATATCCAGCAGGCTCAATACGGCGAATCTCAGTGACATGGTTTGGGCAATGGTGACTGTGGGGCGGCGGGGGGATTGGCCGGCGCCGGGTCCGGGGTATGCGCATGTAATAGCACGTTGCCCGCAGTGTACTGGCTCATCGGCCCGCTGGCACGGGATGCGTGGACTGGGTATCAGAGGTGCTGAGGATGGATCGGGCATGAGTTTTGCTTATTTGAGATAGTCATTTTGATGTTTTGGGTATATTTAGGATGGGAATGGATTGGATAACAAAAAGTTAATATACAGCCACTAGTATTTGCCACGCCGGCGGATATAATCGCCGGCGCCACCAAAAGTGGTTGAATAATGTGCAATCAGCATTTCTATCGCAGTTCCGCGGCCGTTCGCCAAAAGCCCCACGCCGCCAATCGGGTCAGCAGTCACCATGTCGCCGCAATCTCTGTCTCAGGCTACCGAAGCCATCCCCGTCTCGCCGCCCGTTATGGTGCTGGAAGACGAGCAGCCGGTAGAGACACCCCAGTCCACCAATACCCAGTTCAATGAGCAGCGCAATCGCCGCACTCGCTGGAACGAGTGGCTGCTGGATGTGTTTGCCATGAACAGCTTCTCCTGGGCCATCGCGATTCCCATCGAGCTGGTGCTGGCGGGCATGAGCTGGAGCGAACACCTGAAGGTGCGCCTGCTGGCGGTGGTATTCAACACGCTGATCGCGCGCCCGTTCAGCCTCTACCGCAACTGGGTGGTGGGACGTTTTGGTCGTGGCGGCGCCCTGCACAACTACGGGGTCGATACCTTTGTCTTCCTCAGTTTCCAACTGCCCCTGTACATCCTGAATATGCTACTGGGGGGGGCCTCCAGTGGCGAAATTGCCACCGCCTGTATTACCTTCATGGTGATTGCCGGCGCTCTAGGTCGCCCCTATGGCATGTATCTCGACTGCCTGCGCCGCCTGTGGCTGAGCCGACGGGTCGAGGCGGACCGCAGGGTGACCAGCTGAGGCGTGTGCCTGCGTGTAATGGCGGCACTCTTGACTTGGGTACTTTGAGTATCTAAAAAGACGCCGCCTATCGTTCGTCCGTCGCCATTGGGATTTATGGCGTAAAATAGGCTTGTATGACCAGGGGCTTTGATATAGAAACCATTTTTGGAACATGAGTCCCACGAATACCAAAGATCTGTTCATTACACCGTAATGGGCAGGAGCAGGGACCCCGGATAATTGCCGCTGATGCCAAGTAGGGCACAGGTGAATAAATACGGGGTTCGGGCCGGGTTGCAGGATTAACCCGAAATTTACCAGTGGTTACAAGGAACGTATGCCATGACCTACTGCCGTTCGGCGAGTAGCAGCTGTATCAATGCCTGCTCAGACCGAGTCCACAATACCCATCCCCCGTCTGCCCGCGTGCAGCGGATCCTGATTGCCGGCCTGCTGTCAGCGTCGCCGCCGCTGGCGTTTGCCTTTCCCGGCGAAGCCCTGTTGCTTGAAACCCGCCTGCCACTGCTGTGGATGTTGCTCGCCGGTATCGCGGTGGCCGCCAGTGTCGCAGCCTGGCTGCGGGTGCGCGCCCAGCTGCAGGCTGTGGAAAATGCCGGCGCCGCCAAAGTAGCAGACCTTCAGGCAGAAAATGCCAAGCTGTTCCGCCAGGTACAGGCGCGGGTACATGAATTGATGGAGCGCGACAAACGCCTCGAAGAGGCGCGGGTTGCTGCGGAACAGAAGGAGGAGGAACACCGGGATTTCCTTTCCCTCACCGGCCATCGCATGCGCAAGCCACTGGAAACCCTGGTCAGTACCATGAGCCTGCTCGCCCGTGGGGGCGACGAGGAAGCACGGCATCTGGCCGAGGCTGCCCTCGGTCAGTGCCGCAGTCTGCGCAGCAACCTTGAAGAGATTCAGCGTGCCGGCCAGTCTATGCCCGAGACGATGGGGGCGACGCTGCCCCCGACATTGCTAGGCAATGACGAATCCATACGCGAGCTGGAAATATTGCTGGTGGAAAATGACGCACACTCCAGCCTGCGCACCCGGCTTGAAGCCTGCGGGCACAGGGTGCGCCGTGAAACCAACGGTGTGGACGGCGCCGAAGCGGCGCTCAAGGGCAATTTTGATCTGGTGCTGATTGATATACATCTGCCGCTGATCGACGGGGTGGAAACGGCGCGCAAGATCCGCGGTGATTTCGCCAACGACAACCTGATCATCTTTGGCATGCTCGAGCAGGTGGGTAGGGGAGACAAGGAGCGCTATGCCGGCCGCGGCCTTTCCGGTGTGCTGCCGTCCCAGCCCAGCGACAGCCAGTTGTCGCAACTGCTGAGCTGGGTGGAGCAGAAAACGCGCAGCCGTAAACCCACAAATGGAAACTCCACCCGCGCCAGCAAGGTGCTGAACCCCAGTACCCTTGAGCGCCAGCGCGATACCCTCGGGCATCTGGCCTTCGCCGAGCTGCTGGGCGACCGGCTCGCCAACCTGCCGAAAAAAATCACCGCCTTTACCAGTGCATTGACCGGACGCCACTGGCTGGACGCCCAACACCAGGCCCAGGCCCTCGCCGCCGAAGCGCAGAGCGTGGGGCTGGAAGTGGTGGCCAGCCGTCTCAAGGCTCTGGCGGCGCGACTCTCCATCGACAGCGAGCGAGAATATTGTCGCCACCAGCGCACCGAGATACTGGGATTGATGCGCACATCTATCCAGCAGCTGAAATCCTGGCGGGAGAACAATGTACATACAGAGTGGGCTTTGAGGTAAACGCCGTGGTAGTCGCGACCGGGTGTGGCAGCACACGGTTATCGTCGATGCAGAATGCGCCTACACTAAGCGTTCACTTTAACAATGGAACCCCTGCCCATGTCCGAGCAGTACCCTGCCCAGCAACAGGTCGAGCGCGAGCGCGCCGGCCGCGATATCGCTACCCTGGTTTACCTGATCCAGGCAATCAGTCTGTTTACCGCGGTGCCTTTTTTCGTTGGGGTGATCATCAACTACGCCAAGCGCGGCGACGTGCGCGGCACATTGGCGGAATCCCATTTCCGCTGGCAGATACGGACCTTCTGGTACAGCCTGCTGTGGTTTGTGGTTGGGTGGGCTACCGTTTGGATCCTGATTGGTTTTGCGGTGTGGGGAATAAGCTGGGTGTGGATGGTATATCGCGTGATTCGCGGCTGGCTGACCCTTGCGGATAACCGTCCCGCCTATTCTTAAGCGAACAGGCTATTAACGATTTGCTGTAACGCCGGTAAACGGTGAGAGGAAAGTAAGCGAAAATTTGATGAGAGAAATGTTGAGCGGCCAATTGGCCGCTCTTTTTTTGCCTGAATAAATGCCCGGCCTGAGCCGGGCAAGCTGGGCGGGGTTAACGGAAGAAAATGCGACGGCGGCGCAGGACGCCGGCGACGCCGAGCATCAACAGCATCCACGCGGAGGTAGAGCCGCCTTTTTTCTTTTTCTTCTTGGGTTCTTCAACTTCAGGGGTTTCGGTTTCACCGGTTTCCACTTTGTTGATGGTCAAGGTGAAGGTCTGTGTGGCCGCATCGCTCGGCGCTACCGAATCTTTCACCACCAGCGTGACTTCCTGCTCACCAGAGAAATCGCCATCGGCGGTAATGGTAACGGTGCTGCCGGACTCGTGGCCGGAAACCTCGTAGCTAAAGCCTTCGCCCAACAGTTCGATGACGTTGCTGACGTTGTTTTCGTCGGCATAGGTCACGGTGAACTGAGCGGACTCGCCCTGATCCAGCACAATGTCATCCACCGGAGACAGCTGAATGTTACCGGTTACGTCCAGGGTCACTTCCAGCACTTCGTTTTCAGAACCGACGAGGCCGTTGTTCAGTGCAATGGTGTGCACCGCACCGGCAGCTTTCTGGGATACGTAGGCCTGGAAGTTCACCGCGAACTTGGAGATTTCCGGGCCGGAGTAGTCCAGACATACCACGGTATTGCCATCTACCACTTTGCTGACGTCGTCGAACGCAACACTGGTTCCGGCGTTCACGTCCATCGCAATATCGCCGTCTCTTACCACGGTGCCGAGGTAGGACTTGAAGCCGATGGAGCCCTGGTCGTCCACCAGGTTCACGTTGTCGTACGCAAACAGCATTTCGTACTCACCCGGCTCGTAGTTGATCTGGGTGCGCAGGAACATCTCGAAGTCGACCATTTGACCCGGCGCGTTGGTGCGCTCGATGTTATCCCACTCCAGTACCAGCCACTCGCGGCTGTAGGTGTAACTCTGGGTTACGCCGGCATTGAGTTCGTGCTCGCCGTAGCCGGAGTTGTAGTGTGTAACCTCGTTATCACCTGCCCAGAACGGCGCGATGATGTGCTCAGGCATGCCCAGGCCGTTGCCGTTGGGGAGCTCCTGGTGCATGGTGGACAGACGGCGATTGCCCCAGTACACCAGGCCCGCCGGGCTGATCTTGATGGAGTCGAAGTGGTTGGTGTTCAGGAACGGAATGGTGACATCCTGGTCGGTGGCCATCAGGTCCTTGAGGGAGTACTCGAAGTAGTTGCGGTAGTTGCCTTCAACGCCTTCCAGTGTGCGCCAGCCGAGTTCGCGCAGATCCAGGTAGTCCGGATACGGAGAGTTGCCGGCCGTCAGCGTACACATGCTGTCGTTTTTGGAGGTGGTTACCTTGTAGGTACGCTCCTCGTCGCGAGTGGTTTCCTGGATGCCGTCGAGTGTCAGTCGGTTGCTTTCCAGAACCGGCGCGACCGGGGTGCTGGCAGTGGGCGCAATGGACTCGGGAATGATCTGGATACCTTCCGGGAAGGTGGTGTCCAGAGTGAATGCGCGGGCCTCTTGTTCATTGTTGGCAATGACGCTGATGGAGAAGTCCACGATATCGCCGGCTTTCGCGGTGGCCTGGCTCGCGGTGAAGGTTACATCGTCATCCACCTGGCTGATGATCACCGGTACGAAGCCGATATTGCCCGCATCGTTGGCGTTGGTGCCAAGGTCGAAACCACCGAAGTAGTAATCACCAATTTCCATCTCCGGCAGGTTGTAGCTCAGGTCCAGAGAGTACTCTGCGTAACCGGAAGTCTGGCTCGGACCGGATACGGTCAGGTTGCCGTTGTCCTGGCCGACGACTGCGGTTGCCAGCTGGATTTCGCGGCCCTCATCGGTCTGGCCGTAGCCAATATTCACCAGGCTGGAAACCACAGTCCAGTAAGTACCCGCCAGCGGCGCGTTGACGGTACAGAAGTTGGCTGCGGTATAGGTGGTGGACTGGCACAGCAGTTCGTCGTAGGACGGCAGGCCATCGCCGTTGCTGTCCATGCCCATAAATACGATGGCGCGGGTGGTGTTTTCACCGATTACGTGGGAGGCCACCATGGCGCTGTCTTCCGGCACTTCGGTCAGGGTAACCATGACCTGTTCCGCATCGTCAAACGGGTCGCCGCCGGTAGTGTCGGTGTACACCAGCTGGCTGGTGACATCCGCCTTGACCATACCGTAAGTACGGGCGGTGAAATCGGTAATTTCGTCGGTAGTCAGCGGGCCGACAGGCACGCGTGCTGAAGTGCGGTGTGCATCTACCTTAACGAAATCCGGCAGGCCGGTGGCATCGTTGTAGGTCCACACCGGAAGCTCCAGTACCGGTGAGTTGCCGGAAGTCGGGGTCAGCACTACCTGGCCCTGGTTACCGGTCAGGTTGATGTACTGGGCTTCAGAGGCGGTATCCCGGTGACGTGCAGTAATGGTCAGTGTGACCTGCTCGCCCTGCTTCACGGTGAAGCTCGCCGGCACCACGGAGATCTCGAAGTTGCCGATAAAGGTTTCGCCGCTTGCGTTCCAGCTGCCGTCTGCGGTAGCAGTGAAGGTACGTACCCAGGAGCACTCTTCGGTACAGGTGTTATCGACCATGTACGCGGTGTTCAGGCGTTTGGGGAATCCGCCCAGGTTCGGGTTGGCCGCTTCCATGTTTTCGATGGACTCGTCGAGTACCAGGCCAGCCTTATCGGCCAGCTCCACACGCATGCGACCAGCGCCCGCGTCCTGCAGGCCGGAATTGAAACCATCGGTTTTGTAGTTGTTCAGGAACACCGAATTTTTCAGGTCGTTGCTGGCGGTCATCATCAGCGCGGACTGAATTTGCATCGCAGACCATTCCGGGTGGGACTGGCGCAGCAGGGCTGCGGCACCGGCCACGTGCGGGCTGGCCATGGAGGTACCGGACATGGACATCCAGTCAGCAGTGCTCGGGTTTTTGGTAAACGGCTGGTCGTCGGAACCCGGCGCGTAGATATCCACACCGGGAGCACCGATATCTACAAACAGGGTGTCGATACCGAAGTAGGACGGTCCGCGGCTGGAGAAGTACGCGGTGTACTGCTCTTCGAGATCGCCTTCAAGCGCAGAGGCACCGGTGATGGTACCGACGTGCTCTTTACCGGAGGACAGCCAGTTCACCAGTTTGAGGCCGTCGCTGTTCTTGATGTGGATGGCCGGGATCGTGTAAGGCACGTCCGGGATAGTGGTGTAGTTGTCGTAGTAGGACGACTGGTTATAAACAATCACGCCCTCGGCACCACCCGCGGCAACGTTGAGCCCCTTGTTATACAGTGGGCTGGAACTGCGCTTACACAGAACGATGACCGGTTGCTGGCTTTCGTCGATCGCGGTTTCCGGGTCGTCTTCGAAATCGAAGAATCCTTCCGGATACGCGGTGTCACAGTTGGCCTGTGTGTAGGTGGAGCTGTTGTTGGGGTTGGTGAAATTGGCCGCATTCACCACGAGACCGGTCAGATCTTCGAAGGTGATCGCGCGACCGCTGATATTTTCCGGAGGTGTGGTGTCACCGCCGGTCATGTCTTTCAGTTCTTTGTCGGTAAAGTCGACTTTAGACTGCGCAGTGTGTGCCGCGACGGTGGTCAGCCAGGGAGATGAGTGGTCGGCACTCTTCAGCTCGGGACCGTTGTTGCCCGCGGCTACAGCGATAAATACGCCGCTCTTGGCGGTGTTGTAGAACGCCTGCTCGATCGGGTCCAGCCAGGGGTCTTCTTCAAGCCCGCCGATGGAGAAGTTGATCACGTCCACATTGTCGATGGCCGCCTGCTCAATCGCAGAGATCAGGGTGATGGAGGGGCAGCCCGCGTAGGGGTCACCACCGTTGCCCGGCCAGCATACCTGGTAGGAAATGATGTTGGCGTGCGGTGCCATGCCGGAAACCTGCTCGAACGCCAGGTCGGTTTCAAGGCCGGTGCCCTGTGCGGTGTTTTCGGTCAGCTTGTAGGGCACATTGTGCAGGACGTTGCCCGCTGCGGTACCAGCTACGTGAGAACCGTGGCTGTGGTAATCCTCACCGACCGCGGGGCGGGCCTCTGCAAACACCGGATCGCTGTAGGCGTCGGTGATTTCCGGGTAGGAATAAACACCGATCAGCTTGTCGTTACACAGGTTGGGGTTCTCGACACAGTCGCCGAGGAACTGCTCGCCCAGCGGGTTGGTGTGCACATAGCCGTCGCCGCCAACGGCTGCGAAGGACGGGTGGTCGGTATTGATACCGGTGTCGATGATACCGACAACGATGCCTTCACCCATGTTTTTACCGGCCGCAGTGGCAGCCTGTTCCCAGGTGGCCTGGGCACCGGTCTGCTCGATGGTGTTGAACGTCTGCAGCTGCTTGATGGTGTTGCGGGTAATGCGCTTGATGCCCGGAACCTTGGCCAGTCGCTTGGCTTCTTCCTGGGTCATGTCGGTGGTGAATGCGTTCAGGGCAACCGCATAGGTGTTTTTCACCTGCAGTGACAGGCCCTGCTGCTGCATCGCATTACTCAGCACGTTTGCGCGGGATTGTGCGAGGTGACTGCGGTAGCTGGCGATTTCCGGCTGGTTCAGGTTGAGAGGACCGCTCTGGGTGCGCGCGGCCTGCACCAGGTTGCGGGTTGCAGGCTGGCCGGCGATGCCGCCGTCGTAAGCGGAGATCGGCGCTTCTTCCAGCTGCACGATATAGGTGTGCTTGCCGGTGATGTCGCGTTCTTCGGTGAACACGTGGTGCTGTTTCTTCACCTGCTGGTTGGTTTTGCCATCCCAGTCGAATTGTGCGAGCGGTTGAATCACTCGCTGCTCGTCGGGGGCCGACCACTTCGCGAGATTCTCACTGATAAGGTCGGTCTGCGACGCGCCTACGGAAGCGCTGATACACAGGGCTGAGGCCACGGCCACAGCCATCTTGTTTTTATGGAACATAATTTACCCAATATTGGTTCTTGTCTTTGCACCACCGAGGACGACGCGTCATAAAAGGCATTGACGTTGCGCCGCCTGATTTTTGAGCATCAAACATGCTGGTGCCTTTCGTGTCTTTAAATTGCCACCGAGCTAGACGAACGAGCGTCCAATTTTTCTGTGGCGTGTGACAAACTGTTACGCTCGCGACTTTTCCAGCGGGGAAATCGGCAAAGAAAAAACTGTATTGCGTGGTCGGGACAGAATTTATTGGGGTGGGTGGGCGATGCAGTATTCAGTGGTGGGGTGTGAAACAAAGTAATTGAGCAAGCGGGTAGGGCAGTGCAGTTGTGTTGCTCCGGTGGCAAAAAAAAGCCCGATGCACACATGGTGGATCGGGCTTTTTTGATTTGGTGAACGCCGGGGCAATCAGAACTTGTTCAGCATCGCCAGCATAAACAGATCCGCCGGCAGCAGCTGCCCGTTCACCATGAGGTTGCCATTTTCCAGCTGCAGGTGCATGGACAGCTCGCCATTTTTTTCCTGCAGAAAACCGTATTGCTTGAGCGCGCTGGCCTGCATGATCAGCGGCGACTGCATCAGTGCCTGCTCTGCCCCGCTGATATTGGCAGAGCCGTTGAGTGCGTCCAGCCAGAAAAGATTGTCATTGGTGGCGCCGTTGCGCGGCATGCCTTTCCAGTCCACATCCAGCTGCATCTGCATGGGGCCGTTGGCGGTGGTGATATCCAGCTGCTGCTGCATTTGCAGCGGACGGTCGAACACCTGTGGCCAGCTGCGCTGGGCCGCCGGGGTCAGCAGCAGGCTGTAGAGGAAGTGGTGCAGGTCGTCGTAGCTGATCGCCGGCAGGTTGATCTGCTGGGTCAAACTGCTCGCCGGGGTGGAAGATTGAATCTCCGGTAAAGTCAGTGCGGTCTGGACGTTAAGGGTGCGGTCGGCCACCAGCTTGCCGGTGTAGTCGAAGGTCACATCCCTGAGCTCCAGCGGGCCGGAATCGTTGTTGGCGCGCACCAGCGGCAGTTTGAGCTGCAGGGAGCCGGCACCATTGGCGTCCAGCGTGAACTCACCGCTGCCGGATTGCAGGTACAGCGCCTCGCGGTGGCCATCCATACGCACAAACTCGCCGAGCGTGAAGTTGCTCTCCTGCTGCTGGCCCTGGTAGTCGGTCACCAGGCGAATTTTGGCCCCCTTGAACTGGATCTGCTGGTCGCCCTCGTTGCGGTCAATGGGCAGCAGGTGCACGGTGTTGGTGACGCGGTTGTTGGCGCCGACCAGTGTCTCCACCATCACCGGGCTGTTCTTCAGTCCCGGCCCCAGATCGTCGAGGGAGCCGTAATAGGCTTCCAGCTGGCGGCGCAGCGCCGGCTCCAGCTCGTTGCCGGTGAGGCGGGTTTTGGCATAGAGCACACCGATACGGGGGCCGCCACTGGTAAACAGCAGCGGGCCGTGCTTGATCTCGGTGAAGGCCTCGGTCGCGCCGTCCTTGCCCTTGAGCAGGGTCAGGACCTCGGCGCTGAACCAGCCGCGCTGGTAGCCGGTTAACTCGATATTGGGCTGGTTGGCCAGTTGCTGTTGCAGCACCTCTTCCACCTTGGGACCGATCAGGCGCGGTGCGATCAGGGCTGCGAGCAGTACCAGGGCAGAAAGGGTAATGAGGAGGTAACGTAGGGCTTTCATTTTAACGCAATGTCACTGAGGCAAATAAAAAGGGCGTTCCCAATTTAATAGGGCGTTCCTTAGAGAACGCCCTATGAGAGGGGAACGCCCGATGGTAGCAGATCGAGATGAATCCAGAGACCGTTAATCGCCCTCGCTCAGTCGCCCTCGATAGTCCCGCACTCGCCGGCAATGGCCCTGGCCACTTTGGAGTTGCTTTCCCGCCCCAGGGCGCGGGAAATGAAGTTGCCCGCGGCCGCCAGCTTGCCCAGGTCCACCCCGGTGTGAATGCCGAGGCCATCCAGCATATACAGCACATCCTCGCTCGCCACATTGCCGGACGCGCCGCGCGCATAGGGGCAACCGCCGAGTCCCGCCACCGCCGAATCCACCACGCTCACACCCACCTGCAGTGCCGCATAGAGGTTGGCCAGTGCCTGGCCGTAGGTATCGTGGAAGTGCACCGCGAGCTTGGCTAGCGGTACCTGTTGCGCCACCGTCTCGATCATGTAGCGGGCCCTCTCCGGGGTGCCGACACCGATGGTGTCGCCGAGACTGATTTCATAGCAGCCCATGTCCAGCAGCGCGCGGCTTACCTCTGCCACCTTCTGCGCTTTGATCTCGCCTTCATAGGGGCAGCCGAGCACGCAGGAGACATAACCGCGCACCGGGATGCCGTCGGCGCG
Source organism: Microbulbifer sp. (assembly GCF_036563125.1). GTDB lineage: Bacteria > Pseudomonadota > Gammaproteobacteria > Pseudomonadales > Cellvibrionaceae > Microbulbifer. Next base: position 2,403 of record NZ_DATCMV010000147.1, on the reverse strand, counting down.
GGCCTGTTCGGCGAGCGGGCGGAAACGCTCCAAGCTCTCCTCGATGGAACAGTTGATGTTTTTGCGGGTGAAGCTTTCGGAGGCCGCACCGAATACCGCTACCTCGCCGGCACCGGCCTCCCGCGCGCGCTCGTAACCCACCATATTGGGGGTGAGCGCACTGTAGATGACCCCGGGTTTGCGCTGGATACCGGCGAGCACTTCCTCGCTGGCGGCCATCTGCGGCACCCACTTGGGGCTGACGAAACTGCCGGCCTCGATCACCTTGAGGCCGCTTTCACTCAGCAGATCGATCAGCTGTACCCGGGTGGCGACAGAGATGGGCTGCTTTTCATTCTGCAGGCCATCGCGGGGGCCAACTTCGACGATCTTTACCCGATCTGGCAGGTTCATTGTGCGTCCTCATGTTCTTTCTCCGAGGCGAAGTCGATCAGCAGGCTGCCGCCGTCCACCAGTTCGCCGGCTGCGCAGAAAAACTGGTTCACGGTGCCGTTCGCAGGTGCGCGCAGGGTGTGTTCCATTTTCATCGCCTCCATCACCAGCAGTGGTTGGTCTTTCTGCACCTGCGCACCGGGCTCCACCAACAGGGCCACGATGGTGCCGTTCATCGGCGCTTCCAGGCCGTGAGCGGCGTCTGCGCTCTCACCAATATCCGGTGGCAGGATTTTGAAATCCAGCTGTTCGCCGCTGATAAACACGGTGCCGTCATCGCCATTGGCGACACTGGAGTAATTCACCCTGCGGCCATCCAGCACCGCTACATTTTGCCCGTGCAGCGTGGCGATGGTACCGGACTGCGCGTCTACGGCGGCGCTGCACCGCCATTGCAGATTGTCTTCACTACCGGCAAAGCGGATTTCGACTTCGCGGCCGTGTACTTCCACCTGCTGGCTGCGCCACAGTGTCACGCCGTTGCGCCAGTTGCTGCCACTGTGCCAGGGTGAGAACGGATCGGACTTGGGGGCGGAACGATGCTGTTGTCGCGTCTCGCGGTGCTGCAGGAACGCGGCCATGGCGGCGCACTGCTGCGAGCGCAGCTGTTGTTCCTGTTGCAGGATTTCCTGTTCGTAATCGCCGATAAAGTGGGTGTTGACGCGACCGTTGACGAAGGCAGTGTGATTGATGACCCGGCGCAGGAATTCGATATTATGGCGCAGCCCGGCGATCTGATACTCCTGCAGTGCGCGGTCGAGCTTGGCCAGCGCCTCGCGGCGGTTGCTGCCGTGCACGATGAGTTTGGAAATCATCGGGTCGTAGTGCACGCTGATTTCGTCGCCGGTCTGCACGCCGGTGTCGACGCGCACGGACTGGCTCTCTGCCGGTGGCTGGTGCCGCAGCAGTTTGCCGGTGGCCGGCAGGAAATCATTGTCTGGATCTTCCGCGTAAATGCGCACTTCGAACGCGTGGCCGACGATGTGCAGGTCGTCCTGGGCCAGCGGCAGCGCATCGCCGGCGGCGACCGCCAGCTGCCACGCCACTAGGTCCTGGCCGGTGATCATTTCGGTCACCGGGTGCTCCACCTGCAGGCGGGTGTTCATTTCCATGAAATAGAAAGCACCGCTGGCATCCAGCAGGAATTCGACGGTACCGGCGCCCACATAGCCGATGGCGTTGGCCGCGCGCAGCGCCGCCTCACCCATTTTTTTGCGGGTTTCCGCCGGCAGGCCCGGCGCGGGGGCTTCCTCGACCACTTTCTGGTGGCGGCGCTGTACCGAGCAGTCGCGCTCGAACAGATAGACGCCTTTGCCATGTTTGTCGCAGAACACCTGGATTTCCACGTGGCGCGGATTGACCACGTAGCGCTCGATCAGCATATGGTCGTCGCTGAAGGCGTTCTGTGCTTCGCGCTTGGCGGCGGCGAGGGCCTCGTGGAAGTCCTTGGGGTTGTCGACCCGGCGCATGCCCTTGCCACCGCCGCCGGCGGCGGCCTTCAGCAGCACCGGATAGCCGATGCGGTTGGCGTGGCCTTCGAGTATACCGGTGTCCTGGTTGTGGCCGTGGTAACCCGGCACCAGCGGTACGCTGGCTTCTTCCATGATGCGCTTGGCGGCGGATTTGGAGCCCATGGCCTCGATGGCGGCGGCGGGCGGGCCGACAAAGATGATGCCGGCCTCTTCGCAGGCGCGGCAGAATTTGGCGTTTTCGCTTAAAAAACCGTAGCCGGGGTGGATGGCGTCGGCACCGGTCTGTTTGGCGGCGGCGAGGACTTTGTCGATGTCGAGGTAGGATTCTCTCGCCGGTGCGGGGCCGAGATATACGGCTTCATCGGCCTGCTTTACGTGCAGGGCGTTGGCGTCCGCGTCGGAGTAGACCGCGACGGTGGCGACGCCGAGGCGGCGCGCGGTGCGGATAATACGACAGGCAATTTCGCCGCGGTTGGCGATCAGCAGTTTGCGAATCATG
>NZ_DATCMV010000155.1:0-56221 GCF_036563125.1 Microbulbifer sp. | reverse complement strand
GTCGGACAGTTCGAACGGGTTGAAGGGTATCAGATTTATCTTTACCGGCACATCACGCAACAGCTCGCCCAGTTGCTCGGCGTGCTCCGGGCGATCGTTCACGTCCCGGATCATGGTGTACTCGATGGTCATCTTGCGATGGTTGTCCGGCATGCTCTCGATATAGCGTTTGGCGCTGTCGAGCAACATGGCGATGGGGTACTTCTTGTTGATCGGCACCAGCTCGTTGCGCAGCTCGTCATTGGGCGCGTGCAGGGAGATGGCCAGGCTGACATCGGTCACCTCTGCCAGGCGATCCAGTGCCGGCACCACACCGGAGGTGCTCAGGGTCACCCGACGCTTGGAGATGCCGTAGGCATTGTCTTCCATCATCAGGTTCATCGCATCGACCACGTTGTCGAAGTTGAGCAGGGGCTCACCCATACCCATCATCACCACGTTGGTCACCTTGCGCGGGCCTTTCGGCTGCAACTGGCCAAAGGACTTACATGCGATCCACACCTGGCCGATGATCTCGGCCGCAGTCAGGTCGCGGTTGAACCCCTGCTTGCCGGTGGCGCAGAAGCTGCAGTCGAGGGAACACCCCACCTGGGAGGACACACAGAGGGTGCCGCGCTCGCCGTCGGGGATGAATACGGTCTCGATCACATTGCCACCGGTCACTTCGATCAACCATTTGCGGGTGCCGTCGGCGGAGTCCATCTGTTTCAGGACTTTGGGGGCACGGATCTCGGCCACTTCTGCCAGCTTCGCACGCAGCGCCTTGCTGACATTGGTCATCTGCTCGAAATCGTCCGCGCCGTTCTGGTGAATCCACTTCAGCACCTGTACCGCGCGAAAACGCTTCTCGCCGAGACCGTCAAAGAAATCCGCGAGCTTGTCCACGGACAGCCCCAGCAGGTTCACTTTTTCGGTTTGTTCGGTAGCAGCTTGCACTACTTGTACGTCGCTCATGGATTCACCTTGCATCGACATCGATGCGGAATAAGTGGGGTTTCACCGCGCAGGCACCCTTGATCAGGACCTGCGCGGTGAGCGCACAGCTAAATCGAAGGATTAGCGCGCGCAGATTTCTTCTGCAGAGAAGAAGTAGCTCACTTCGCGCTCAGCGGAAGTGGTGGAGTCGGAACCGTGTACCGCGTTGGCGTCGATGCTGTCAGCAAAGTCCGCGCGGATGGTGCCGGCTTCGGCTTCTTTCGGGTTGGTTGCGCCCATCAGGTCGCGATTGGCCTTAACGGCGTTCTCGCCTTCCAGAACCTGTACAACAACCGGGCCGGAAGTCATGAAATCGACCAGATCCTTGAAGAAAGGACGCTCTTTGTGCTCGGCGTAGAAGCCTTCGGCTTTCTCGCGGGACAGCTGAACCATTTTCATGGCAACAATGCTCAGACCGGCTTTCTCAAAGCGGCTCTCGATTTCGCCGATTACGTTCTTGGCTACTGCGTCCGGCTTGATGATGGACAGAGTACGTTCCTGGGCCATGGTTTTCTCCAATTTCAGGTTTGATGACAATTGCGTTTGCTATAGATACGAAAAGAGCAACCGGAGTTGCTCTTCCCTGAATTCTCTTCGCGGCGAATTGATGATTATTTAACCAATCTCGATTCGCGGAGCGCGGATTATACGCGTAGTAGGGTGAAGTTTGTACTGCAGATGTGACTATTCGTTTTCTTCGATCCAGGCCGCCTGGATGGCCTCCAGGATCTTCTCACCACAGCGATCGGGGTCGTCGTCAAAGTCCGGCAGGTCCATCACCCATTTGCGCAGGTCGACGAAGTTGACCGCAAGCGGGTCTACGTCCGGGTAGTTGTCGGCAAGTTCGATGGCGATATCGTGAATATCCGTCCACTTCATGGTCAAACCCTCGTCTTTATGCGCTTAATGGCGCTCGGAAACCTGGTTGATGGTGTACTTGGGAATCTCCACCACCAGATCCTCGTCCTCTACCACCGCCTGACACGACAGACGGGACTCCGGCTCCAGGCCCCAGGCCTTGTCCAGCAGGTCCTCTTCCAGCTCATCCGGCTCTCCCAGGGAGTCAAAACCCTCGCGCACGATCACGTGGCAGGTGGTGCAGGCGCAGGACTTCTCGCACGCGTGCTCGATCTCGACACCGTTCTGCAGCGCAGCGTCACACACCGTGATACCCGGCTCCACTTCGATGACCTTGCCTTCCGGGCACAGCTCCGGATGGGGCAGGAAAACAATCTTCGGCATAACTCAAACTCTCACTCAGTGACCGCCCTCAGGGCTTGTCGAATTGCTCTCTCAGGGCTTGTCGAATTCATCCAGGCTGTGGCCCTGCATGGCGCGCTTGATGGACTTGTCCATGCGGCGGGCGGCGTAGGGCTCGGACAGGGTATTCAGCTCTTCGATGCGGCTGCGAATCTCTTCCGGAGTACCGCCGTTGTGTGCCAGGCGCAATGCCTCCATGGCCCGCTCCAGCTCGCCGAGTTCGCGCTCATCCAGCAGCTCTGCACCGTCCTCCCGCAACGCCACCAGCATTGCCTCCAGGGTGCGCTCCGCTTCTACCTGAGCCTCACGCAGGGCGCGCGCAGCAATATCTTCCGCAGCGTTGGCGTAGGAATCCTGCAACATGCGGGTGATATCCGTATCCTCAAGACCGTAGGACGGTTTCACGGTGATTTCCGCGGCCACGCCGCTGCTTTTCTCCACCGCACTCACTGCCAGCAGGCCATCCGCATCCACCTGGAAGGTCACGCGGATATGCGCCGCCCCCGCCACCATCGGCGGGATACCGCGCAGTTCAAAGCGCGCCAGCGATCGGCAGTCTGTTACCAGTTCACGCTCACCCTGCACCACGTGGATGGCCATGGCCGTCTGGCCGTCCTTGAAGGTGGTGAATTCCTGAGCCTTGGCCACCGGGATAGTGGTATTGCGGTGGATCAGCTTTTCGGTGAGCCCCCCCATGGTCTCGATGCCAAGGGACAGGGGAATCACGTCCAGCAACAACAGGTCCTCGCGGGACTTGTTGCCCACCAGCACGTCCGCCTGGATTGCGGCACCGATAGCGACCACCTGGTCGGGGTCGATATCCGCGTGGGGCTCGCGCCCGAAAAACTCCTGCACCGTTTCCCGCACCCGCAGGGTCCTTGTGGAACCGCCCACCAGTACCACCTCTTCGACGTCTTGCGCGTCGAGGCCGGCATCCCGCAGCGCGCGCTTGCACGCGCGCAGGGTTTTATTGATCAGTGGGTCGATCAGCTCCGCAAGCTTGTCGCGAGTCAGTGTGCCGCTCCAGTTGCCGAAGGCCACCGGCACCGAAGTCTCTCCCGCGAGCGCCTCTTTTGCCGCGCAGGCAAGGTTCAGCAGCTGGCGCTGGGTAGCCGCATCCAGATCGGTTCCGAGGCCAGCCTCCAAGGCCACCCACTCCGCCACCGCATGGTCGAAGTCGTCGCCGCCGAGGGCGCTGTCGCCACCGGTGGAGAGCACCTCAAATACACCCTTGGACAGGCGCAGGATGGAAATATCGAAGGTACCGCCACCAAGGTCGTACACGGCGATGGTCTTGTCCGCCACATCACCGCCCTGGTCGGACTTGTCGAGGCCGTACGCCACTGCCGCGGCGGTGGGCTCATTTAGCAGGCGCAGCACCTTGAGGCCGGCGAGTTTGGCCGCGTCCTTGGTGGCCTGACGCTGGGCTTCGTCAAAATAGGCGGGCACGGTGATCACAGCGCCGTCGAGCGGTCCACCGAGGGAGTCCGCACCGCGCTGGGCCAGCACCTTGAGGATTTCTGCAGACACCTGCACCGGGTTGACCGCACCGGCCACGGTCTCAATGGCCGGCATGCCGCCGTTATCAGGGGCGAATTTGTAGGGCAGCTGGTCGCCGAAATTTTTGATATCGGCGAGACCGCGCCCCATAAAGCGCTTGATGGATATCAGGGTGTTGTAGGGGTCGTCACCGGCCGCGGCGCGCGCGCCGTAGCCCACGTCTACACCGGCTTCACTGTAGCGCACCGCGGAGGGCAGGATCACGCGACCGTCTGCCGACGGCAGGGCTTCCGCGCTGCCACTGCGCACCGTGGCCACCAGGGAGTTGGTGGTGCCGAGGTCGATACCTACTGCGCGCTTGCGCTGGTGCGGTTCGGGGGTCTGGCCGGGTTCGGAAATCTGCAGTAGTGCCATAATTCTTTAAACAACAGTGCTTCGATAACTTAAATGCGTTCAGTCGAGTAGTTCTTCTTCGAGCGCGTCGATCTGCCGGCGCAACTTGGCGAGAAACTGCATCTTCAGCAGCGCAGACTTCGCCTGCTCCAGCTCCCGGTTTTTCAGGCCTGTGGAAAACGCCAGCTCCTGGCTGCGGAACAGGTCTGCGGCATCGCTGCCCAGTTCATCCAGTTCCACTTCCGGGTTAGCGGCATCGCGTACCTCTTCCAGACGCTCGCGCAGGATCATCTGCTGCATCAGGAATTCGCCATCGGCTGTGGTCTGCTCGGGCTTGATCTCGACACCGAACAACTGCAGCAGGTATTGCGCGCGAGCCACCGGATCCTTGAGGGTATTGTTGGCCTCGTTGATCTGCGCTGCGTACTGCATGGACAGCATCTGCTCGCGATCGGATTTGGCCGCGAACCGGTCCGGGTGAAATTCCTGCTGCAACTCCCGGTAGCGCTTGGTCAGCAGCTGTCGGTCCACCTCGTAGGCCACCGGCAGGCCGAAAATTTCAAAGTGGTTCTGTTGCAGTTTCATTCAGTCAGTCCGCCCGCTGCAAAAAATAACAAAAAGGCCGGTATGCACTCGGGCATCCGGCCTTCTGCTGCCAGAAAAATCTCCCCGTTTATACGTGGAAACTTTCGCCGCAGCCGCACTCATTCTTCACGTTCGGGTTTTTGAAGGCGAAGCCTTCGTTCAACCCTTCCTTGACGAAATCCAGCTCGGTGCCGTCGAGGTAAGCGAGGCTTTTCGGATCTACCACCAGTTTCACGCCGCCAGCTTCAAACACCTCATCTTCCGCTTCGGCCTGGTCGACAAACTCCAGTACATAAGCCATACCGGAGCACCCGGCGGTTTTTACACCGACGCGAATTCCGATGCCCTTGCCGCGATTGGCCAGCTGTTTGGCAACGTGTGCCTGGGCCGCTTCGGTCATGGTAATGGCCATGTGCTCTGCTACTCCTTACCGCCTGATGACTATGGACAGATCCGCGCTTAACCCGCGGACTCTTCCACCTGCTCGCCGCGTTTTTCGCGGATATTGCGCACTGCCGCCTTGATGGCGTCTTCCGCCAGCACGGAGCAGTGGATTTTCACCGGCGGCAGCGCCAGTTCTTCGGCGATCTGGGTGTTCTTGATCTGCACCGCCTCGTCCAGGGTTTTACCCTTCACCCACTCGGTAAGCAGGGAACTGGAGGCGATGGCGGAACCGCAGCCGTAGGTTTTGAACTTGGCATCTTCGATGATGCCGGCGTCATTCACCTGGATCTGCAGACGCATCACGTCACCACAAGCCGGCGCGCCGACCATGCCGGTACCCACGTTGTCCGCTTTGTCGTCCATGCGGCCGACATTGCGGGGGTGTTCATAGTGGTCAATTACTTTATCGCTATAGGCCATGACTGTACCCTCTCAATTCGTTTCCAATGCCGCCCCGGGCAGCGATTAATGTGCTGCCCATTCGATGGTGCTGAGATCAACACCATCTTTGTACATGTCCCAGAGCGGGGACAGCTCGCGCAGCTTTTCCACTGCTTTCCTTACTTCTTGGGCCGCGGTATCCACGTCCTGTTCCGTGGTAAAACGACCAAAACTGAAGCGCAGGGAGCTGTGAGCCAGCTCGTCGTTCACACCCAGCGCGCGCAACACATAGCTGGGCTCGAGGCTGGCGGAAGTACAGGCGGAACCGGAGGAGATCGCCAGATCCTTCAGGGACATGATCAGGCTCTCACCCTCAACAAACGCGAAGCTCACGTTCAGGTTGCCCGGTACACGATGCTCCATGGAGCCGTTGATGTGCACCTCTTCCATATCGCTGATCTGGCTCCAAAAGCGCTCACGCAGGGCGATCAGACGCTTGGCCTCTTCTGCCATTTCTTCCTTGGCGATGCGGAATGCTTCACCCATGCCCACGATCTGGTGGGTGGGCAGGGTACCGGAACGCATGCCGCGCTCGTGACCACCGCCGTGCATCTGGGCTTCAATACGCACACGCGGCTTGCGGCGCACATACAGGGCACCAATGCCCTTGGGACCGTAAATTTTGTGGGCAGAGAAGGACATCAGGTCGACCTTGGTGTTTTCCAGGTCAATGTCGATCTTGCCGGCGCTCTGGGCCGCGTCCACGTGGAAAATGACTTTGTTCGCGCGACACAGTTCACCAATCGCCGCGATGTCGTTGACCACGCCAATCTCGTTATTGACGTGCATCAGGCTGACCAGGATGGTGTCTTCACGCAGCGCCTCTGCTACCTGCTCCGGGTAGACGATGCCGTCTTCCTTCGGGTTCAGGTAGGTGACTTCAAAGCCTTCACGCTCCAACTGGCGACAGGTGTCGAGTACCGCCTTGTGCTCAATTTTGGAGGTGATGATGTGCTTGCCCTTGCCCTGGTAGAAGTGGGCAGCGCCCTTGATGGCAAGGTTGTCGGACTCGGTGGCACCACTGGTCCACACAATTTCACGCGGGTCGGCGTTAACCAGTTCCGCTACCTGGCGGCGCGCATCCTCGACCGCTTCCTCGGCCTTCCAGCCAAACAGGTGAGAGCGGGATGCCGGGTTGCCGAAGTTGCCGTCCATGGTCAACTGCTCCGCCATTTTATTGGCGACGCGCGGGTCTACCGGGCAGGTTGCCGAATAATCCAGGTAAATGGGAAGCTTCATAGTCTCTGGTCTCCACTCGCCGGTTACTGCCGGCGCCATACTGCTGTCACTTGCTGCTTTTACTGTCTGAAAAGCGCCTATCAGTGCCCAAGGCCTGATCGGGCGGCCGGCACATTACTGCAAGCCACCAATAATCGCTACTTTCTGTTCAATCGTTCCGTCAGCGCCGCTGCGGCAATCCTGGCGGCGAGCCACTTCCTGCACCTCGGAGCGCTCAACCAGGTCTGCCAGGCTGATACCGTTCAGGAAGCTGTGAATCTGGCGACTGAGATCCGTCCACAAATAATGGGTAAGGCACTGTTCGCCACCGGAGCAGTCGCTGTTGCCGCCACAGCTGGTAGCGTCAACGGATTCATTGACCGCATCGATGATTTCCGCCACACAGATTTCAGCACTGGGACGCGCAAGGCGGTAACCACCACCGGGGCCGCGCACGCTGGAAACCAGGCCGGACTGGCGTAAACGGGAGAACAACTGCTCTAGATAAGACAGGGAAATATCCTGGCGCTTGGAAATATCCGCCAAGCTGATGGGACCGCGCTCTGCATGCAACGCCAGGTCGAGCATGGCTGTGACCGCATACCGCCCTTTAGTTGTCAAACGCATATCCCCTCCTGTCGCTCCGGCTCGCGGGTCTTTTACAGACCTTTCGCGGACTATAGACCCGAGCCAGCACCACTGAATCGGGGCGCGAGTATGAAATAACCCACTACTGTGGTCAAGTATATAGCCGAGCGAACTAGTCGGGTATTTGGCAGGTGGTTATACCGATTGGTTATCCGCGCCCTATTCGAGGGCATATAGCCCCCGAATACCGCCCCAGCCTCGGAACTTGTCAGTCCGGGCGCCCCTTGCCGCCGGACCGATGAATATGGTTCTGGATTGCGGTCAGCATGCCGCGCAGGATTCCCAGCTCCATATCGTCCGGGCGCACCCGACTGAATAGTCGACGCAAACGGGTCATGGTCTGACGGGGGTTGTCGGGGTCAATAAAACCTAGCTCCGCCAGCGCCACCTGAAGATGCTCGTAATAGAGTTCCATATCTGACGCCTTGGCCGGCGGGCGATCCCAGTCGGAGTAGCTGAGCGATTCGCCGCGATCCGCCTCAAGCGCAGCCATGCGCGCCTCGTACACCAGCACCTGCACGGCGGTCGCGAGATTCAGCGAGCTGTACTCGGGATTTGACGGAATGTGCACGTGAAAATTGCACGCCTGCAACTCTTCATTGGTGAGCCCGCGATCCTCGCGCCCGAACACCAGCGCCACCGGGTGGGTCTTCGCTTCCGCCACTGCGCGCACCCCGCATTCCCGTGGGGTTAGCAGCGGCCAGGGAATACGGCGCTCGCGGGCACTGGTGGCCACCACCAGACCGCAGTCGGCTACCGCCTCCTCCAGGGTCTCCACTACCACCGCGCTGTCCAGCAGCTCGGCGGCACCGGCGGCGCGCCACACCGCGTTGGCAGCAGGGAATTCTCGCGGCTGCACCAGATAGAGCTGGCTCAGGCCCATATTCTTGAGCGCGCGGGCAGCGCCGCCAATATTGCCCGGGTGGGCGCTGTTCACCAGCACCACGCGAATATTGTGCAGCGCGTCGAGCGCGGACTGGGAGGCGGTGGAAGTTGCGGTTTCTGAGGGAGAGGTCGCCATGGAGATTACCGGGTACTGGGGTAGGACTATCGAATGTCGGGATTTGATACAGGAAGTGCCGAACACCGAGCCTACACTTGCGTGTTACAAAACGGGCGCGGAGTGTAGCAAAATTGCACAGGAATCCCTACAATCGCGCCCGCCCGGCCAGCCCGGTGCTGCTTTTTTAGAATCCACTAACTGATCGCGGAATTCCTATGGAACCCATGCTGAATATTGCCCTGCGCGCGGCGCGCAAGGCCGGTGAACTGATTGAACGTGCCTGGGAGCGCGGCGACCTGATGAAGTTTGAAGAGAAGGGTCGCAACGATTACGTGACAGAAGTGGATCGCGCCAGCGAGCAGGAAATCATCTATCACCTGCGCAAGGCCTTCCCCAAACACAGCATTCGCGGCGAGGAGAGCGGCCTGCAGGAAGGCGCCGAGCCCGAGTATGAGTGGATCATCGACCCGCTGGACGGCACTACCAACTTTATCCACGGCTGCCCGCACTTCGCCATTTCCATCGCCTGCCGCTACCGCGGCCAGATCGAACACGCCGTAGTGCTCGACCCGATCAAGCGCGAGGAATTCACCGCGAGCCGCGGCCGCGGCGCTGCGCTCAATGGCCGTCGCATCCGCGTATCCAACCGCCAGGGCCTGAACGGCGCCCTGATCGGTACCGGCATTCCGTTTAACGGCCACTCGCTGGAAAACATCGACCCCTATCTCGCCGCGCTGAAAGAAATTGCCGGCCAGACCGCCGGTATCCGCCGTCCCGGCGCCGCCGCGCTGGACCTCGCCTATGTGGCCGCCGGCCGTTTTGACGGTTTCTGGGAAATGTATCTGAACACCTGGGATATCGCCGCGGGTTCCCTGCTGGTGAAGGAAGCCGGCGGCCTGATCAGCGACTTCCGCGGTGGCAACGACTACCTGGACACCGGCAACCTGGTGTGCGCCACGCCGAAAACCTTCAAGCCGCTGCTGCAGATCGTCGGCAAGCACCTCGGCAAGATCCGCTGAGCAATACGCTCCACTTGCTCGCACTGAACCGGCCGCAGGGCCGGTTCAGCTCTCCAGTTCAAGCTGGGTCTGGTCCCGACGCACCCGCCCGGTGTTCTCTGCCAAGCGTACTTTTCGTTTCTCACCGGCTTCAGCCAACAAGTCCTCCAGCGGTAGCGGCCGCCCGATGTAGTACCCCTGCACCAGATCCACACCGATTCTGTTCAGCCTGTCCGCGGTAGCTGCGTCCTCCACGTATTCGGCAATGGTGCGCGCCTTCAGGCGGTGGGCCACCTGGTTGATGGACTCGACGATCATCAGGTCGACAAAGTTCGACTCCACCTGCCGCACAAAACTGCCGTCGATCTTGATGTAATCGATGGCAAACGCCTTGAGGTAATTGAAGGAACTCAGGCCGTTGCCGAAATCGTCCAGCGCCACCTTGCAGCCCATTTCCCGCAGCGCCTCTACGAACTGGCTGGCGCTCTCCATCTGGTTGACCATAGCCGTTTCGGTAATTTCGATACCCAGGCGGTCGGCCGGCAGTGCCGAATCTTCCAGCAACGCGAACAGACGCTGCTGGAAGGCACCGTCGCCGATGGCTTCCGCAGACAGATTCATCGCAAAGCTCAGGCCACTCTGCGCCACCGCCCGCACCTGCTCGCGCAGGAATTCATTCATCACCCAGTTATCCACCTGCAGCATCAGTCCGTAGCGCTCGGCGGCGGGAATAAAGGCACCGGGAGGGATCAGGGTGCCATCCGTATCCACCATGCGCACCAGCAGCTCGTAATGGCTGATATTTTTCGGGTCATCGGCACTGGCGATGGGCTGCGCGAACAGGCGCAGGCGGCTTTCATCCAGCGCCTCGCGAATACGCGATGCCATATGGATTTCCCGGTGCTGCTCGGCGGCGGCGCTGCTGTCGGCCTCGTACAACATCACCACACCGCGCCCGGCGTGCTTCGCGGAATAACAGGCCACGTCCGCCTGGCTCATCAGGTCTGCAATCTGGCTGTTGTCGCGGCGGACCTCCGTCACCCCCACACTGGCCCCGACATCGAAAATACGCCCGCCCCAGGGAAAACGCAGCGCAGCAATTTTCCGCACCAGTTGCTCACAGCGTTGCCGCCCCTGCTCCTTGTTGCAATCCCGCAGCAGAATGCCGAATTCGTCGCCGCCGAGCCGCGCCACGCTATCGCTCTCGCGCAACTCACCGCGAAGAAAACGCGCCACATTGCGCAGCAGCGCGTCGCCGGCCTGGTGCCCGGCACTGTCGTTGATGACCTTGAAGCGGTCGAGATCCATATAGGCGAGCACGTGCACGGTGTCGCTGTTGCGCACGCTGGCGACGGCGTCCAGCAGGTCCCGCTTGAACGATTCGCGGTTGGAAAGGTGAGTAAGGTCGTCGTGGCTCGCTTTGTAGCGCAACTGCCGGATCAGCTCACGGGTTTCGGTAACATCCTGGAATACCAGCACCGCGCCGAGCAATTGCCCGTTGCCAGTGCGCAGCGGTGACGCCGAACATTTCACGTCGTAAATGTGACCACGCCGGTTGTGCAGCACGGTACCCTCGACGGAAAAAACGGGCATCACACTGCGCAGGCACTCGGTAACCGGGCACGAAATAGGGCCGCCTTCACGGCCGTTGGTCATTTGTAAAACTGCACCAACCACCTTGCCTTTCACTTCCGCCAGCGCCCAGCCGGTTAACTGTTCCGCCACCGGATTCATGAAGGTGATCCGCTGTAGCGGATCGGTGGCAATCACCGCATCCGCGATGGCATTCAGGGTAACCTGGAGGTGTTCCTTTTCTTCCTCCAGTGAGCGCGCCATGTTTTTGTTTTCGGTGATATCCCGCAGCACACCGATAAGACGCAGTGGTTCGCCGCGATCACCAGATTCCATGACGTGGGCGACCTCGTGAATCCAGCGTGTTGCACCGGAATCGGTGCGCACCCGGTACTGGCAGTCGATATCCCGCGCGAGTCCGGAAAAGTGCCTGCGCTGCGCCAGTAACAGCCGCTGGCGGTCTTCAAGACAGACGCGATCGAGCCAATCCTGGCGGCTGGCAAGGTAGGCGGCATCGATGCCGACACCACTGTTAAGCCACTCAGAGAAAAAGGTTTTTCCGGTAATGAGATCCCAGTCGTACACCACCTGGCCGGTTACCGTGAGAGAAAACTTCCAGCGCTCCTCGGCTCTCGCCAGTTGCGCCTCGCTGCGTTTCCGCCAGTCGATATCCTCCACCTGCACCACCGCATACAGCGGCTCGTTGCGCATGCCACGTGCGAGACTGCAGGACCAGTGGCCCCAAACCTGCTCGCCACTTTTGCGCAGGAAGCGCCACTCCGCGTCCTGGACAAAACCCAGTTCGAAGTCAATCTGCGGTGTCCGCGAATCAGTCCCATCCAGGTTTCCAGCAGAATCGGAAAGGCACACCACTTCGCGAATATTGAGCCCGCGCAGCTCCACTTCGGAATACCCGATAAAACGGCAGAAACTGGGATTGGCCTGGATGATGCGATTGTCCAGTGACACCAGCAGCATGCCGATACGGGAGGACCCCATGGCGGTGCGGAAGCTGCTCTCCACCTCGATGATTCGCTGGCTGCGCTTGCGCTCGATACCAGAGGTAACCGCCATCACATAGGCCGGCACCATACCCACAAACAGCGGCAGGAAATCCAGAATATTGCGCACTCTCTGCAAGTTTTCCGGTAACCACTGACTGCCATGGACCAGCAGCAGCAGCAGCATCAGTACCGCGGAAAAAATCACCAGCAGTGCCTGAGGCAGCTCCAGCCGGGAGGCGGCCCAGATCAGCGGCAACGTGATGAATACGAACGGGTCCGGAAACACCTCCAGCAATAACAGACTACTGACCAGTGCTGTCGCCCCCACGGACAACAGGCGCAGATAAGAGCGCACAAACCGTTCCCGCGGCGCGGATTCACCGGTAAGCAGGTGGATCAGCGGCAGAAACATGCAGATGCCGATGGCATCCGCCAGATACCAGAACAGGAACACCTGACCGAATGGGATATCGCGAAAATAGGCGGCGATGCCGGCGCCCACGCTCGCTCCCGCCAGGGTCGAAAGAAAAGCACCGAAGAAAATGAACCTGATCCAGCGCCACATGCTGCCAAAGAAATCGCCGTCGGCGCAGAACAGTCGCAGCATGCCCGCGGCGGCGATCACTTCCACGACGCCGGCGAGGGAATAGAGTGGTGCAATGAACAGCTCCAGCCCACTGGCAAGCGCAGCCAGCAGGTTGCCCACAAAGGAACCGCTCAGCAACAGCGGCCAGGCGCGCAGTTTATGGCGGTAGAGCATGGCGATGGCGAGAGCATCAGACAGCCAGATAATGGCGACGCCGTTGCTGAGAGAGAGGAAGTTTTTACAGAAGTACGCCAGGCAAAAACTGCCCACCAGCAGTATCAGGGCATCGTGCAGCGTGCTTTCCCGCTGTGTCTGCGCCGTGGCTGCCGGGCCGGCCTTGGAATATCCACCTGGGTCGTGAACGGACATCGAGCACAACTTCCTGTTGCAATTTTGTTGTTATGGTCTGACGGACGCTGCCAAATACTTCCAGATTTTGTCGCTGGCGCCGCGCGTGTAATTCAATTCGGGGGAAAACGTCAGGTTTACCTGTCAGTCTGCTTGACCGCACCGCTGACATCCACAGAGGTCAGGCTGTTACGCAACCCCTCTGCCAGTGATGCGAGATCATAGGAGGTGGGCACACATACATCCACATGCGGGCTGCGCTGATCGACAATTCCCAGCAGCGGTATATGCGCAGTGCTACTGTCGCCGCGGACGATAGCGGCAAAGTCCTGCAGGGATACGCCCGGCAACTCACCATCCAGCAGAATCACGTCCGGCTTGCCAGTACGTGCGGCAAAGATGCCACGCATGGCATCCGTAGCGATCTGGACTTCCACTTGCGGCACGGCTGCCAACATCGACTTCATACGGCTGGCGGAGGACGTCCTGCCGGTTACATACAGTACCCGACAACTCGGCAGCATGCGCGCGTAATCCGGGCGCGCGGCCATTTGCAGTACTTCGTCCGGGGCATCGTTCATCATGAACTCAATCCAGAATACCGAGCCCTGCCCCTCTTCGCTATCAAAGCCGATCCGGCCACCCATGGCCTCCGTCAGCTGCCTGGCGATGGCAAGCCCTACCCCGGTACCCTCGATTTTTCCGCGCTCGGCGCCAAGACGATTGAAGGGTTCGAACACATGGGCCTGGTTATTGGTAGCGATACCGCAACCGGTATCCAGCACACTGAGCCGCAACCATCCCTCCGCCTGGGGTGCAAAGGTAATCATCACCCGGCCACCTTCGCGATTGTACTTGATGGCATTACCCACCAGGTTCAGCACCACCTGTTTGAAGCGCACCCTGTCCGCGAGGATGTAAGCGTGCTCCCAGCCCAGCGGCTCGAAGGTGAGACTGACCTTGCGGGTCTCCGCCAGCGGCTCCAACAGCTGGCGGCAATCCGCCACCAGCGCAGCGGGCTGAATCGGTTCGATGGTTGGGGCCAGGCGGTTGCTGTCTGTACGCGCGAGATCCAGCACGTCACCTACCAGATGCAGCAGGTGCTGACCGGCCTTGCGGATTTCCGCCAGGCGCAGGCGCTGGTCTGGGTTCAGGCTCTGGTCAAGCTCCACCATCTGGCTATAACCGAGAATGGCGTTTAGCGGTGTGCGCAGTTCGTGGCTCAGGCTGGAGATGAGCGCAGTGCGATCCTGGCTCTCCTGCTTCAGTCGCCGCAGCTCCTCCTCCATTCGAAGCTGTTTTTTCTTGCTCGCGGTGACGTCCTGCAACGTACCCAGCACCCGTATTGGCTGCCCGGCACTGCTGCACTGCACATTGCCGCGACAGCGTACCCAGATGATGTTGCCCTCCCGGTGGCGCAGACGAAACTCAACATCCAGCGGCAGCTGCTCGCGCACAATGTCTTCCATCGCCTGCTTTACATCCGGGTATTCGTCCGCCTGCATATGGGTCTTCCAGCGCGCCAGCGCCGCGCGTGCATCTGAGTCAACCGAACCGCGGGGGTAGCCCAGTAGCCGCCAGCAGGTGGCATCGATCACCACTTCATCCACACGCAGGTCCCACTCCCACAGACCATCGCCCACCGCTTCCAGCGCGTAGTGAAAGCGCTCGCCGGAGAAATACGAGAGGGAGCGGGGAGAAATGGATTCGCTGTAATCGGTACAGCCGCCGAGGCAGAAACGCTCGCCCTGGGGATCGCTGAAGGCGCGCCCCCACAGCCGCAACCACACCGGCTGGCCATCGCGGGCGTAAGCGCGAATGGCGGTATCCACAAATTTGCCCTGCTGGCACAGGCGGTTGCGCAGAGACAGCAGACTGTCGCGGTCGTCCGAGTGCACCAGCGCCAGGTCTCCGGTCCAGACACCAGCGAGGGCGGTTTCCGGGTCCAGGTGCAGCTGCCCCCACAGATTTCCTATAGCGCGCTGCACACCGCTGACCGGGTGCCATTCCCACAGGCCGCGGTTGGCACTCAGAAGCAGACTGTGCAGATACTGCACCTGTGTCAGCGCCTGTGCGGGCGGCAAACCTTCAAGCTCGCCTGGGGTGGCGAGATTCAGGCCGACCACTGTAGATAAGGGTGATGCAGAGTTCGACACCGTCTTGCCGTCGGGCTCGTCCAGCCAGTTGCCGGAGGGCCTCACAATTTGGGGGATGATCTTTGGCTAGTGAATCACTTATCGACAGATAAAAAAAGGCCCCGCAAAGCGGGGCCCAAAATAGCGATGATGAGAGAAAACGGGAAGTCACGCATTATTTCGATTGCCATAACCCGTGAAGGATTCCCGGAGCGCAGGCCATGTGGCCTACACACTAGCTAAAGCAATCGCTGTGCCAACTTTTAAAAAACCACTAAAAACTTGTTCCACCAGCCGTTTGCGAACAAAATTCATCCAATCGAGAACGGCGCGAATCACCAGCATTCTGTCGACGAGCACCATGTTAAGGAAAAATGACAGCGCTTGACCCAATTCGGAACGCAAAATTCCTCTTCCGCACCAAAAAGGCGCACACAACCATTCGTTTCAGGATTAACTGACTAACTGTTCTCAAAATTAACGTGCAGGTCCTCCCAGGAAGATGTTCGCCGGGGGTATCTGGGTTAGCATCTCCCTGTTGGCTCTAACAAGGTTGTAAATATGAAAGCTGTTCCCGAAGCTCCCCGCATCTGGCTGACCACCATCCTGTTTGCCAGTACCGCACTGGCCGCCCTGGTGCTGGTTCCGCTGTACGGTGTGATGGTCGGCTATCACTGGTACCAGTGGCTGGCATTTGCCGTGCTCGGTGCCTTCTGCGGATTTTCCATTACTGCGGGCTATCACCGCCTGTGGTCGCACCGCACCTATGAGGCGCACTGGTCTCTGCGCCTGTTCTTCGCCCTGTTCGGTGCTGCCGCGCTGCAGAACAGTGCGCTGATCTGGTGTTCTGGTCACCGCCGCCATCACCGCCATTGTGATGACAATGACCACGACCCCTACTCCGCCAATCGTGGTTTCTGGTTCTCCCATATTGGCTGGATGCTGCGTGAATATCCCAGCGGCGCGGTGGATTTCGACAATGCCAAGGACCTGCAGCGCGACAAGATCGTGATGTGGCAACACAATCACTATGTCCCCATCACCGTAGCGATGAACGTTGGCGTACCCGTGGTTCTGGGCCTGCTGACCGGTGATGTACTCGGTATGCTGCTGCTCGCCGGTGTACTGCGCATCGTGGTCAACCACCACACCACCTTCTTCATCAACTCCCTGGCACATATCTGGGGCCGCCGCCCTTATACCGATGAAAACACCGCCCGCGACAACGACCTGCTGGCGTTCTTCACCTTCGGCGAGGGCTACCACAACTACCACCATATTTTTCAGACGGATTACCGCAACGGCATCCGCTGGTACCAGTGGGATCCCACCAAGTGGCTGATCAAAACCGCAAGCTGGCTGGGCCTGGCGAGCAACCTGAAGACGGTGCCGGCGATGCGTATCCAGCGCGCCATGCTGTCTATGCAGTTCAAGCGGGCAGAGCAGAAGCTGGCGAACTCCAAACACAAGGAGAGTTGGAAAGAGCTGCTGGAGCGCGAAGCACAGGACTTTTCTGCGGCCCTCGCCGAGTGGAAGGAACTGCAGCAGCAGCGCTACGAAAACGCCCGCGAGCGCCTGGTGAGCAAATGGGAAAACGCCACCATCCGTACCCGGGTAAAAGAACTGGAATACAGCCTGAAAATGCAGCGCAAGCGCCTGCAGATCATGATGGAACAGTTCCATCTGGCACCGGTAGCGGCGTAAACGTTACCAGCTAAAAAAAGCGGCCCACGGGCCGCTTTTTTTATGCGCGCAACAACGCCGGGGCCGTGGAAGGCGCGCCATTGCCCTGGCCAAATTGTGGTGACCAAATAGTACTCACGAGCCGGTGAAGAGTTGAACGCCGCGGGAAATGCACTATAACCATAGAAGAGACATCGCACTTGCTTCCCCGATGCCTCTCCCGCTAAAACCATAATGAAATCCGTCAACGAGAAGGCGCAGAGATGAAGACGTTCAAACAGGCCCACGAGATTCTCAAGAACGCCCAGAAATTTCATCTGGATATGGCCGGTATTTACCAGCAGCTGCTGGAAAACGCCCAGGACAAGCGCACAGAGCTATTGCTGAAACACCTGCACGAGCACGAGCTGCGTATGGCCAATAACCTCAAGAACTACGGTGCGGTGGCACAGCAAAAGGTGATGCAGACCTGGCTCCAGTACACCCACGAAGAGAGTGCCGGCGATCTGGTGAAAAACCAGTACCTGAGCGAAAAGCCCAGCATTGAGGAGATAAACCAGCTCGGACAAGAGGTAGACCGCTATTTTTCAGAGCTGTACCTCGCCGTATACGGCACCATCGAGTCTGCGGAAGTGAAGGAAGTGTTTGAAAACCTCAAACATATCCAGGACAAAGAGCGGATCACCCTCTCCATGGCCACCAATTCGCTGTGGGACATGTAATTCCCGCCTATTACCGCTATTTGCCCACCTGTGGCGCCCGCTCACCCGCCTTCCGGGGTGCGGGCGACGTGACCGAACTCCCAATGTCAGATTGAATTTGGCGAAACTGGCGCGAAAAGTCTCAAATGTGACCGATTTGTGAAAAGCCGGTATTGCCTTCCACTAGCGGCCATTGCTATTTTGACAGCGATGTCATTTCGTGGCGCCGAGGTTCTAGCGTCGAATTCCTATAAAAATAATCTGCCGCAAGGTGAACATTTCATGAACAACTACAAGCTCAGCCTCGGTCTGATGACCGCGGCCATGCTGACTGCAGGGCACGGCTACGCCGCCGTAGACTGCACATCGCTGCCGACATGGAGCGCAAACCAGTCTTATTCCGGTGGCGCCCAGGTCCAGCACAATGGCAATGCCTACCAAGCAAACTGGTGGACCAGCAATCACAACCCGGAGCAGTTTTCCGGCCAGTACCAGGAGTGGAGCCTGCTCGGTGCCTGTGAAGGTGACGTGGACCCGCTGCTGCCTCCCGAGGGTTCCATCAGCGCGCCCGCCGCAGGTTCTTTGTTCAACAAAAATGACAACGTTGTCATATCTGTTTCCGCCAGTGATGCGGATGGGCAGGTCACTACAGTTGAGTTTTTCGTCGACGATACACTGATCGCGACCGACACCGCGGCGCCCTGGCAGGCCTCCTGGACTGCGGCCACCGTGGGTAGCGCGTCGCTTACCGCGCGCATCGTCGACAACGACGATCTGTCCACCACCACCGCACCTGTGTCGATTACTGTAGAAGACGTGGTTGTGGGCCCGGTGCCGCCGTCGGTCAGCCTCAGCGCACCGGCGAACGGTTCTAGCCATGTTACCGGTGCCAGCCTCACCATCAGTGCCAACGCCTCTGACAGCGATGGCAGTGTCAGCAAGGTGGAGTTCTTCGTCGACGGCAACCTGATCGCCACCGATACCAGTGCCCCCTACAGCACCGCATGGACCGCCACTCTCGGCAGCCACACCATTTCCGCGACCGCCACCGACAATGACGACCTCAGCGCCAGTGCCGAAGCCACCATCAGTGTTGCCGACGAGCAGATCGTCGTCGGCGATCATCCCTGCCGCCCGGACGGGCTCTACACCACCCCGGGTACCGCGCCCAACTACTGCGACATCTACGACGCAGAGGGACGCGAGGATATGGGGGCCGATCACCCACGCCGCATCATCGGCTATTTCACCAGCTGGCGTAATGGCGCCAACGGCCAGCCGAGCTACCTGGTGAAAGACATTCCCTGGGGCAAGATCACCCATATCAACTACGCCTTCGCCCATGTCGGCAGCGATTACTCCGTATCCGTCGGCAACACCGACAACCCGGACAACCCGGCCACCGGTATGGAATGGCCAGGCATCGCCGGCGCGGAAACCGATCCTGATTACACCTACAAGGGCCACTTCAATCAGCTGTCCAAATTCAAGGAACAGTACCCGGAGGTGAAAACCCTGGTGTCTGTGGGCGGCTGGGCCGAGACCGGTGGCCACTTCAACGATAACGGCGATCGCGTGGCCGACGGCGGCTTCTACAGCATGACCACCAATGCGGACGGCAGCATCAACCACACCGGGATCGAGACCTTTGCCAATTCCGCGGTGAGCTTTATCCGCAAATACGGCTTCGAAGGGGTGGATATCGACTACGAATATCCCACCTCCATGAACGACGCCGGCAACCCGCTGGACTTCGGTATCTCCAACCCGCTGCGCGGCGGCTTGATGAATTCCTACGTGGAGCTGATGCGCGTACTGCGGGAAAAACTGGATCAGGCGGGACAGGCAGACGGCACCCACTACATGCTGACCATTGCCTCGCCGTCTTCCGGTTACCTGCTGCGCGGTATGGAAACCATGCAGATCACCCAGTACCTGGATTACGTCAACATCATGACCTACGACCTGCACGGGGCGTGGAATGAATACGTTGGCCACAATTCGGCGCTGTTCGACAACGGCAACGATCCGGAGCTGGCGGCGGCGAGTGTGTACACCACCTCCCAGTACGGTGGTATCGGCTACCTGAACATCGACTGGGCAGTGAAATACTTCCGCGGCTCGATGCCCGCAGGCCGTATCAATGTGGGTATTCCGTACTACACCCGCGGCTGGCAGGGCGTGACCGGTGGCAACAGCGGTCTCGGCGGCTCAGCGGCACTGCCGGCACAGTCCCAGTGCCCCGAAGGTACCGGCGGCGCTTCCGACTGTGGCAACGGCGCCATCGGCATCGACAACATGTGGCACGACCTGGACGCGGCCGGCAACGAGATGGGCGCGGGCTCCAACCCCATGTGGCACGCCAAGAACCTGGAAAACGGCATCCTCGGCAGCTACGTGGGCGACTATGGCCTGGATCCTGCCAACGACGCGGACGACGCGCTTACCGGCACCTATGTGCGCAACTATGACAGCGTCTCCGAAGCACCGTGGCTGTGGAACGCACAGAAGAACGTGTTCATCTCCACCGAAGATGAGGAGTCCATGGACGCCAAGGTGCAATACGTCATCGACCAAGGCGTGGGCGGCATCATGTTTTGGGAGCTGGCCGGCGACTACGACTGGGATGCGGCGAAGGGCGAGTACTACATGGGCGACACCCTCACCACCCTCGCCTACGACAAGTTCGCCAGCGCCGCCAAGTACCGCCACCTGCGTAGCGACCGTGTCATTCCGCAGGAAGCACTGGACATCGGTATCGAGATCACCGAGTTCAAACTGGGCGACCAGAATTACCCGCTGAATCCAAAGCTGTACATCACCAACAACACCGGCGGCACTCTGCCCGGTGGCACCGTGTTCGAGTTCGATATGCCGACCTCCACCTCCAACATCATCACCGACCAGAGCGGTGCCGGTCTGGAAGTGATTGAAGACGGCGCCAATGCCGGCGGCGGTAACGTGGGCGGCCTGGAACACGAATTCCACCGCGTGCGCTTCAGTCTCCCCGCCTGGCAGAACCTGGCAGACGGTGAAACCTGGGACATGACCCTGAACTACTACCTGCCGGTCTCCGGCCCGCAGGCCTACACCGCCACCGTAAACGGCAGCACCTACGCCCTGGCTTTTGAGTATCCCGACCTGCCGCTGGGTGAACTCAGCAGCAGTGGCGGCGGCAGCTCGAGTGGCGGCAGCTCCAGCGGCAGTGGCGGTCAAACCTGCTCCAGTGCCGGCGTCAGCACCGCGGGCCTCGTGACCTATCCCGAGTGGCCGCGCGGCAGCTACGCCGTCGGTGGTGACCAGATCATCCACGACGGCAGCGTGTTCAAAGCCAACTGGTGGACCCAGTCGGTACCGGGCACCGCCGATGGCAGCTGGTCTTTCGTCTGCTCAATCTGACATGAAAGTGAAAAAGAAATCACCGGCCGGCGACGCAGCGCCGGCCCCCTCTCACAGGATGGGTAGCAGTAACGTTTAAATCTCTCTGCGTTGTGACCATAGGAACTCCTGTACAGGAAATGCTCCTATCTTCGCCCCGGTTTCGGCCGGGGCTTTTTTCGTTTAATGATGTGACAAAAAAACGCAAAAAATATAAGGAAATCACCATGAAATATTTTTCATCCCTTCGCACCCGGCACCTTGCCGCCGTGATCGGTGCACTCGTGCTCACCGGTTGCGGCGTTCGCGACGGTGGCAGCGAACAGGCCACCGTAGTGCCTTCCGCGGATATGACGGCCTCAGGAACAGGCGACAAGATATTTTTTGACGATTTCTCTTATCAATCGCTGGAGGCGATGGCAAATAACCAGTGGAAAGCCCGCAGTGAAACCGGTCATCCCGGCGTCACCGGTGCGCGCTGGTCCGGCGATGGCATCAGCTTTCTGGCGGATGCGGAAAACCCGGACAACATCCTGCTGCGCATGACTTCCTCCACCGATGGCAGTGGCGAGAACACCCAGCACACCCAGTTCTGCCACCAGCGCAAATATCTCGCCGGCACCTACGCCGCGCGGGTTTTCTTCCGCGACGAGCCGACCTCCGGCCCGGATGGTGACCAGATTATCGAGACCTTCTACACCATCAGCCCGCTGAAGGCCGACATGGACCCGGATTACAGCGAGATGGATTTTGAATATCTTGCCAACGGTGGTTGGGGCGAACCGGACAACGCCCTGTTTGCCACCAGCTGGGAAACGTTCAAGCTGAACCCGTTTGAAAAAGACAACGAGTACACCACCAAGCCCGGCAGCTTCTCTGGCTGGCATACCCTGGTGCTGCAGGCCGCAGACAACCAGCTCCGCTATTTTGTTGACGGGGTACAGTTCGCCGAGCACAGTGAACATGTATTTCCGGAGGAACCCATGTCGATCAACTTCAACCTGTGGTTTACCCAGGAAGGGCTGATCGACTCAACAGAGTTCCGTACCTATCAGCAGGAAGTGGACTGGGTTTACCACATCGCCGATCAGGTGCTGAGCGCAGAGCAGGTCGAGCAGGAAGTACAGCGCCTGCGCTCTCAGCAGGTTGCCTTCACCGATAGCGTGCCGGACTGGAGTCCGAAACTGGAGTCTCCCTGCGGCCTCTGAATAAGCGCAATACATTCCCTGCATGTGGAGTGGCTTGTGGCCGTCCCGCATGTTTAGTTACGACAAAATTGACTGAATTAAGAAGTAGTAATCATGGTCAGTAAAAAACAGCGACTCGCGTCGGTAGACGCCCTGCGCGGCTTCGACATGTTCTGGATCATCGGTGGTGAGGCGCTGTTTCTGCCTCTGTTCGCACTCACCGGCTGGTCCATCTTCCACTTTGGCCACGGGCAGATGCAGCACACCCAGTGGCACGGTTTCAGTTTTTACGACCTGATTTTCCCACTGTTTATTTTCCTCTCCGGCGTCACCCTAGGGCTCGCCAACAAATCCTTGCGCGGCCTGACTCTCGAGCAGCGAAGCCCGGTTTATCGCAAGGCGATTAAACGCCTGTTCCTGCTGATATTACTGGGCATCGTTTACAACCACGGCTGGGGAACGGGTATTCCGGCAGATCTCGGTGAAATCCGCTACGCGAGTGTACTCGCGCGTATCGGTTTCGCCTGGTTCTTTGCGGCGATGATCGTCTGGCACTTTGGTGTGCGCACCCAGTACGGCATCGCCGCAGGCATTCTCGCAGGTTACTGGCTGTTGCAGGCTTCTGCCGGTGACTTCACCCCGACGGGCTCGGTCAATGCGTGGGTTGACCAGCACTTTTTACCGGGTATTACCTACCAGCACCGCGCCTATGACCCCGAAGGCCTGCTCTCCACCATCCCCGCCATCGTCAATGCGCTGTTCGGCGTGTTCGCCGGTCACTGGCTCGCCAGGCACGCGGGCAATCATGTCGCAATACTCAAGGGCCTGTTTATCGGTGCGGCGATCTGTCTGGTTGCGGGCTACCTGTGGCACTGGGTGTATCCGGTGAACAAGGAGCTGTGGACAAGTTCGTTTGTACTGATTACCTGCGGCTGCTGCCTGCTACTGCTGGGTATTTTTTACCTGCTGGTGGATATGTGGCACTGGAAAACCTTCACCTATTTTTTCTCGGTGATCGGCTGCAATGCGATTCTGGTGTACCTCGGCACCAGTCTGGTTAACTGGCAGTACAGTAGTAAGAGTCTGTCTGGAGGGATTGCGGCTGCCCTTTCTGAGCCGGCAGGCGCTCTGGTAATTGCTGTCGGAGTAATTCTGCTACAGTGGCTGGTGTTAAGGTTTCTATACAAGCGCGGGATTTTTATCAGCCCTTGAGGCATTGCCACCATACGTCTACCCAAATTTCTGGCGGAAAGCCCGAATGGCTTCGAAGCTGGTCCGTTGGCGGCAAAGCACTGGGTACGGGCTTTCAATTCGAACTCTTAACTCTGTTGAAAGCTTTCTTCGCACGAACGAAGTGAAAATGTCTAAGCGAAGGGAAAGTGCCGGGGATCCGTTTTCGAAAACGGATACCCGGTGCTTTGCCGCCACCGGGATAACTAAGCGGAACCACAGACTCTTAGGCGAGTACTCAGTATGGAAATTTCCGTTGAACTGCCTCGACTATGGGCTGATTCGCATCCGGAAATTCATAGTCAGAGAGTTCAGAAGCGGTAACCCAAGCCAAGGCCTGACCCTCCACACCCCGCGCTTCGCCGGAAAATTCCGTTACACACCAGGTATCGAGAAACACCTGTTTCTCGCCGTAGTCGTGGCGCACTTCGATGAGTTTCTCCATCGCCACCACGCCGATATCCAGCTCCTCGCGCAACTCACGCATCATCGCCTGCTGGATAGACTCGCCCTCTTCGACCTTGCCGCCGGGAAACTCCCAACGCCCGCCCATATGCAAATGGTCGGGGCGCTTGGCCAGTAGGATGCGCCCATCGCCGCCGATGATCACGCCCACCGCGACGTGCACACACTTCTTGTGCAGCGACTCCGCCATCAGGTGCGGTACTCCGCGTTGATGGTGACGTAATCGTGGGAGAAGTCGCAGGTCCAGATATGCTCGGAGACATCACCGCGCTGCAGGTCCACGGTAATGGTGAAGTCGGACTGTTGGAATACCTTCTTGCCCTGCTCCTCCGTATAGCCCTCCGCACGGCCACCGGCGTCTACGATCTGCACATCGTCCAGAAACACGTTGACCTTGCCGGTATCCAGGTTATCCACACCCGCATTGCCAATCGCCATGATCAGGCGGCCCCAGTTGGGATCGGAGGCGTACATGGCGGTTTTCACCAGCGGTGACTCGCCGATTTCAAATGCCACCCGCAGCGCTTCCTCGGAGCTCGCGGCGTTGTTCACCTGTACGGTGACAAACTTGGTCGCACCCTCGCCGTCGCGGACGATGGCCTGGGCCAGTTCGATATGTACCTCCACAATGGCCGCCTTCAGGCGCGCGTAGGCGTCACTGTGGGTATCCGCGATTACTTCGCCGGTGGCGCCACTGGCGATCAGTACACAGGCGTCGTTGGTGGAGGTATCGCCATCGATACTGATGCGGTTGAAGGATTGTCCCACCGCCTCTTTCACCAGCTGATCCAGCATCGGCTGCGGAATGGCCGCATCGGTGGCCACATAGGCCAGCATGGTGGCCATGTTCGGCTGGATCATGCCCGCGCCCTTGGCGATGCCCACAACGGAAACCGTTTCGCCGGCAATTTCCAGCGTACGGCTCGCGGTTTTCGGGCGGGTGTCAGTGGTCATGATGGCGCGCGAGGCCATCTCCCAGCCATCGGCGCGCAGGCCGCTGGCCGCCGCTGGCAGCGCGTCGAGAATTTTCTGAACTGGCAAGTGCTCCCCGATCACGCCGGTGCTGAACGGCAGCACCTGCGCGGCGTCGATGCCGAGCACAGCGGCAAGGCCTTCACAGCACTGCTGCGCGTTCTGCAGGCCGCGCTCGCCGGTTGCGGCATTGGCATTGCCGGCGTTGATCAGCAGCGCGCGGATATTGCCGCGCCGGATATGTTCTTTCGCCACCAGTACCGGCGCCGCACAGAAGGCATTCTGGGTGAAGGTCGCGGAGACGCTGGCGCCCTCGGCGATTTCGATCAGCAGGACGTCGTCGCGCTGCCAGTTTTTGATTTTGGCGGGGACGGCGGAGAGACGGACACCGGGAATCTGGGGGAGTGGCTGCGCCATGGTCATTGGCCTTGTGAATTGAACAAACGGGGCGGAATTATATAAACGGGATGCGCCAAACAAAAAGGCCCGGGGATTTCTCCGCGGGCCTTTTTTCATTGTTTACTGCAGTGCTTTCGTATCCACCACCGGATCATCAGGTGGTGGAAGAGGTCAGCTTGCCGTGGCACTGCTTGTACTTCTTGCCGGAACCACAGGGACAGGGATCGTTGCGCCCCACGCGTGGGCCGCGACGCATCGGCTCGGCGTCAGCGGACTCTTCCGCCTGTGGCATGGCAGACGCCTGAGCGTGTTGCAGCTCCAGTTGCTGGCGGCGCTGGGCCTCCAGGCGGCGCTGTTCCATCTCTTCCATCTGCTCGCGGGTCATCGGCTCAACATGGGCCAGTACACGCACCACTTCGTGCTTGAGACTGTCCAGCAGTCCCTGGAACAAGTGGAAGGACTCGCGCTTGAACTCCTGCTTGGGGTTCTTGTTGGCGTAGGCACGCAGGCCGATGCCAGCGCGCAGGTGGTCCATGCTGGCGAGATGGTCTTTCCACAGCTGATCCAGTACCTGCAGCATGACCTGGCGCTCGATGGTGGGCATCAGGTTGGCATCGCCGGTGCTTTCCGCAATGCGCGCCAGCTTGCGCTGGTACGCCTGCTCGGCCTCGGCGACGATTTTCTCGCGCAGGCTCTCTTCGTGCAGGGTACGGTCTTCATCCAGCCACTGCTTCACCGGAAGTTGCAGGCCCAGTTCAGAGGCCAGCTGCTGTTCCAATGCGGGAATATCCCACTGTTCTTCCACACTCTGCGGCGGCATGTGCGTAGAGATCAGGTCGTTCACCACATCCTCGCGGATGGCGGTAATGGTATCGCTGATGTTTTCCGCTTCCAGCAGCTCATTGCGCTGGGAGTAGATGACCTGGCGCTGGTCGTTGGCGACATCGTCGTATTCCAGCAGCTGCTTGCGGATATCGAAGTTACGGCCCTCTACGCGACGCTGCGCCTTCTCGATGGCATTGGAAACCATACGGTGCTCAATGGCCTCTCCGCGTTCCATGCCCAGCATCTGCATGAAGTTCTTCACCCGGTCAGAGGCGAAGATGCGCATGAGGTTGTCTTCCAGCGACAGGTAGAAGCGGGTCATACCGGGGTCGCCCTGGCGACCGGCGCGACCGCGCAGCTGGTTGTCGATACGGCGGGATTCGTGGCGCTCGGTACCGATGATGTGCAGGCCGCCAGCTTCAATGACCATCTCATGGCGTTTCTGCCACTCGGCCTTGATCGCGGCGATCTCTTCCGCAGAGGCCTCGCGACCCTCGCGCTGCTGCAGATCCTCGACATCCGCTTCCCAGTTACCGCCGAGCACGATGTCGGTACCCCGGCCGGCCATATTGGTGGCGATGGTGACGGTACCCGGGCGCCCGGCCTGGGCAATGATGTGAGCCTCGCGCTCGTGGTACTTGGCGTTCAGAACCTGGTGCTCGATCTTGGCCTTCTGCAGCAGGCGCGACATTTCCTCGGACGTCTCAATGGACGCGGTGCCCACCAGCACCGGCGCGTTTTTCTCGCGGCAGTATTTGATGTCCTCGATGATCGCTTCGAGTTTTTCCTCTTTGGTCAGATACACCAGGTCGTTGAGGTCCTGGCGCTGCTTTTCGCGGTTGGTGGGAATAACCACCACGTCGAGACCATAGATCTGGTGGAATTCGAAGGCCTCGGTATCCGCGGTACCGGTCATACCGGCCAGCTTCGGGTAGAAGCGGAACAGGTTCTGGAAGGTGGTGGACGCCAGGGTCTGGCTCTCGCTCTGGATCTGCACGTTCTCCTTCGCCTCCAGTGCCTGGTGCAGGCCCTCGGAGAGACGACGGCCGGGCATGGTGCGGCCGGTGTGTTCGTCGATCAGCACTACCTGGCCGTTCTGGACGATGTAATCCACATCCTTGTTGAACAACACATGGGCGCGCAGCGCGGCATTGACGTGGTGCATCAGGCCCAGATTGCCCGGGGCGTAGAGGGATTCGCCCTCGCGCAGCAGGCCATTGCGCACCAGCAGGTCTTCGATCAGCTGGTGGCCGTCTTCAGACATTTCCACCTGACGGGTCTTTTCGTCCACAGTGTAATGGCCTTCACCACCCTCTTCCGCGCGCTCCAGCTGCGGAACCAGCTTGTTCATCGCCATGTAAAGATGGGATGAGTCTTCCGCCTGACCGGAAATGATGAGCGGTGTGCGCGCTTCGTCGATCAGGATCGAGTCCACCTCGTCGACGATGGCGAAATTCTGTGGGCGCTGTACCCGGTCTTCCTTGCGCAGCACCATGTTGTCGCGCAGGTAATCGAAACCGAATTCGTTGTTGGTGCCGTAGGTGATGTCCGACTCATAGGCCGCACGCTTTTCCAGCGGGTGCTGCTGGGACACCACGATACCCACGCTGAGGCCCAGGAATTCGTACACCGGACGCATCCAGTTCGCGTCGCGGCTGGCGAGGTAATCGTTCACGGTAACGATGTGGACACCCTTGCCTTCCAGCGCATTCAGGTAGGCGGGCAGGGTCGCCACCAGGGTTTTACCTTCACCGGTGCGCATCTCGGCAATGCGGCCTTCGTGCAGGGTCATACCGCCAATAAACTGCACATCAAAGTGGCGCATCCCCAGGGTACGGGAGCTGGCCTCGCGCACAGCGGCGAACGCCTCTGGCAGTATCTGATCCAGTGTTTCACCCTGCCCCAGGCGCTGTTTGAATTCGTCGGTCTTGGCTTTCAGCGCGGCATCGTCGAGCGCCTTGTATTCCTCTTCCAGCGCGTTGATTTTCGCCACTGCCTTGCGCATGCGCTTGAGTTCGCGGTCATTTTTTGAGCCGAAGACCGTCTTTATCAGTTTGCCAATCATTATTCAGAAACCACATTAAAGCTGAGTGTGCCCGCGTTCCCAGCGCTTTGGGGCCCGCGTGAAAGAGTGCAAGTAAACAGGAAGGCGCCAGGCGCCGCAACCGAATAGGGAACTGCGGGCGCCAGTGCAGGATTACAAGTCTCCTGCCGCGCAATGATAGAGGATAGTTGTTATCTACCGGTGCGGCGGATGTAGGTGGCAGGGTCTACCGGGCGGTTGTCTTTATAGACTTCGAAGTGCACGTGCGGGCCAGTGGAGCGACCACTGGAGCCCATCTGGGCGATTACCTGGCCTTTTTTGACCACATCGCCGAGTTTAACCTTGATATCACTGTTGTGACCGTAGCGGGTTTTGTAGCCATTACCGTGGTTGATTTCCACCAGTTGGCCGTAGCCACTGCGGTCTTCCGCCCAGGTCACTACACCCGCCGCCACCGAGACTACATCCGAGCCGCTCTTGCCCGCAAAGTCCACACCTTTATGCCAGGAGCGGCGACCACTGAAAGGGTCCGTGCGGTATCCATAGCGGGATGACATCCAGCCACGGGAAATCGGGCGACCGGCGATGAATTGCTCGTCCTGCAGCTGGCGGCTGGCCATCAGGGTGTCCAGGGTGGAGAGTTGCATCTGGCGGTCTTCGATCTGATCCGACAGCTCGCTGATCGCCTCGATAAATTCCGGCGGCTGGTAGGGCATTTCACCGGCACCGGCGATACCCGGATCTTCCGGACCGCCAACCGCAGGTGTGCTACCGAACTGGAATTCGCCCTCATCCAGCTTAGCCAGTGTGGTAAGGCGCTCGCCGAGCGCATCGAGACGGGTAAGGCGGGCCTGCATTTCCGCCAGTTTGACGGTCAGCGCGGTAAGCTGCTCGCGGGCCTGACGGTCCGCTTCAGTGATATCTTCCTGCTGCTTGCGCAGAGCCTTGTTCCAGGCCTTTACCGCACGGGAATCGAAAACATCGGACTCCGCCGCGGGCAAATTTGCACCAACCCACAGCGCACCGACAGGCAGACCAAGCAGGCAGAGGCTGAGCAGGGCTTTGCTCAGTCCACCAAAGTTGAAGCTGCGGGAGATGCCTCCGCGCTCACTGACCAGAATTACTTTCATATCAGGCGTGCTAGATCTGCGACATTTTGTTGTTGTATTGCTTGCTCACCGGAGGCATACACGGGCTTGCCTTCCACGGTGTCGGGACTGTCGCATCCTGCTGCGCCCCTGGCCATCCCAATGGCCGGATGCCGCCAATGTAACAGCAATTGGCAACACAAAAAGTTTACAAACGCACAAATCCACACAGGGTCCAAACTGCGCGGCAGGTACGTAAAGCGGTTACGTAAATTGATTACGTAAAAAAGCCGGTATTTGGGTACCGGCTTTACGAGTAGTTACACTGCCAGGATCGGCTTGACGTAAGAGATCGGCGCCTCTTGCTCGTCTTCAAACGTTACCATTTCCCAGGCATCTTCCTGCGCCATCAGGGTGCGCAGGGACTTGTTGTTCAGTGCGTGGCCGGACTTGAAGGCCTTGAACTCGCCAATGACGCTGGTACCCAGCAGGTACAGGTCGCCGATGGCGTCGAGAATTTTGTGTTTAACGAACTCATCTTCGTAACGCAGACCGCCCTCGTTGAGGATACGGTACTGGTCGATCACGATCGCGTTGTCCACGCTGCCGCCCTGCACCAAGCCCTTGGAACGCAGGTACTCGATTTCATGCATGAAACCGAAAGTGCGCGCGCGGCTCACTTCCTTCACGAAGGAGGTGCTGGAGAAATCCACGGAGGACGTCAGATTGCGCCCCTGGAATACCGGATGGTCGAAATCAATGGTGAAGGACACCTTGAAGCCATTGAACGGCAGGAAGCTGGCAACCTTATCGCCTTCTTCCACGGTTACCGGCTTCTTGATCCGCAGGAATTTCTTCGGAGCCGCTTGCTCCTGAATGCCCGCAGACTGGATAAGGAACACGAATGGACCAGCACTGCCGTCCATGATCGGAACTTCCTGGGCGGACAGTTCGACAATCGCATTGTCGATACCCAGACCCGCCATGGCGGACAGCAGGTGCTCAACGGTGGCAATACGCACGTCGCCTTTCACCAGAGTGGTGGAAAGCAGGGTGT
This sequence comes from Microbulbifer sp., assembly GCF_036563125.1. GTDB lineage: Bacteria > Pseudomonadota > Gammaproteobacteria > Pseudomonadales > Cellvibrionaceae > Microbulbifer. Next base: position 26,082 of record NZ_DATCMV010000155.1, on the reverse strand, counting down.
CGCCCACGTTTTCGGCACGCGCTTCAATCTCAACTACCGGGTCGAGGTCAACCCGACGGAAGACGATACCGCTATTGACCGGCGCCGGCTTCAGGGTCAGAACGACCTTCTTGCCAGTGTGCAGACCAACGCCAGTGGCTCGAATGGCATTTTTGAGAGTGCGCTGTTTGATCATCTATATCCAGGTTCCCAGGTCGGTAGGCCGCGCACGAGTCGCAGCGAGCCGGCGATAATAACAGAAAATATACGCCAAAACTACAGATACCGCTTTAGTCATATCCGGGGTTCAGGCAAAGCCCGTCGTTCTATGAACAGGCCTCTGACTTTTCAAGCATAGCCCAGCGCGAAGACTGCAACGCCAAACAGCGCGCAGGACCGTCACATATTGTACGCTCTTACCAGTTCTACGACGGTTAACAAGTGTTAACTTCCGCCGAAAAACCTCTCAGCCACCCAATATTTTCCACAACATCCCTGAATTGCGCCTGAATACCTAGCGTCCCTGCCTGTCCTAGCTCTTCCTGACCCTGCGGTACCGATCACCTCCGCGAACGGTACCGCGCCCGGAAAGGGGGGCGGAGGCCCGACCTCACGGTCGGGCGAAGACATGAGCAGATGTTCCGCCCCACTCCCCGGGGCGGATCAGTCGGCCTGACGGCGCAGGAATGCGGGAATATCCAGGTATTCCATGTCCTGATCCGGGTTCAGCGGCGGCATGGAGCGCGGCTTGCGCTCGCCGTCCATACGGGTGCCACGCAGTTCCTGCTGAGTCTCGCGGGTGGGTTCACTGCTCACCGGACGTACGGTTTCGCGGGGTTCCGGGCGGCGCGCGCTGGTGTTATCCACAACCTTGGTCGGGCGCGCTACCTGCGCAGTTGCCTCGCCGAGACCGGCGGCCACTACGGTTACACGCATTTCGTCGCCCAGTTTGTCATCTACCGCGGTACCGATAACCACCGTGGCGTCGTCGGAGGCAATCTCCTGCACGATCTGGCCAACTTCGGAGTACTCACCCAGGGTCAGCTCCTGACAGCCGCCCTCTTCACTGCCGGTGATGATATTTACCAGGATACCGCGGGCGCCCTGCAGGTTGACGTTGTCCAGCAGCGGGCTGCGCACGGCTTTTTCCGCCGCTTCGCGCGCGCGGTTCTCACCGACGGCGGCGCCGGAGCCCATCATCGCCATACCCATCTCGGACATGACGGTGCGCACATCGGCAAAGTCCACGTTCATGATACCGGGGCGAATCATCAAGTCGGCAATGCCCTGCACCGCACCCAGCAGCACGTTGTCCGCTTCTTTGTAAGCGGCCTTCATGGTGATCTTGTTGCCGAGCACTTCCAGCAGGCGATCGTTGGGGATAGTGATCAGGGAATCCACCTTGTCGCGCAGCTCGAGGATGCCCTCTTCCGCCACGGTCGCGCGCTTGCGGCCCTCAATCATGAACGGGCGGGTAACCACCGCAACGGTGAGGATGCCCAGGTCCTTGGCGATTTCCGCCACGATCGGAGCACCACCGGTTCCGGTACCACCGCCCATACCCGCAGTAATGAACACCATATCTGCACCGGTCAGCACCTCAGCGATGCGCTCGCGGTCTTCCAGCGCGGACTGGCGGCCCACTTCCGGATTGGCACCGGCACCCAGGCCGCGGGTAATAGTGTTACCCAACTGCAGGATGGTGTGTGCCTGTACATCTTTCAGCGCCTGCGCATCGGTGTTGGCACAGATGAAGTCCACACCGTCGACATCGCACGCGATCATGTGCTTGACGGCATTACCGCCACCGCCACCAACACCGATCACTTTAATGACAGGTTTGTCCTGTACGCTATCTACGAGTTCGAACATTGCTGTTCCCCTTTTTTGCTCATGTCTAAATTTAATTATCGATCCCGGTAATTATTTTCCGGCTCAGAGATTGCCTCTGAACCAGTGTTTGACCTTGTCCCACCACTGGTTTTCGTTGCGCTGCACGCTGCGCGGACGACTGCGTTTGTTTTCTTCCGATTTCAGCGCGTACATCAGCAGACCGACGCCGGTGGAATAAATCGGATTGCTAACGATATCCGTCAGGCCTGCAATGCCATGGGGTACCGCGAGGCGCACCGGCATGTGGAAAATTTCCTCCGCCAGTTCCACCGCTCCTTCCATTTTTGAAGAACCACCAGTGAGCACGATTCCCGCCGCGCAAAGATCTTCAAAGCCGCTGCGGCGCAGTTCCGCCTGTACCAGCGTAAACAATTCGTCGTAGCGGGGCTCCACAACTTCTGCCAGCGCCTGACGGGAGAGATCCCGCGGTGCGCGGTCACCCACGCTCGGCACCTTGATGGTTTCCCCTTCGCGCGCGAGTTTTGCAAGCGCACACGCGTATTTGATTTTCAGCTCTTCCGCGTGCGGCGTTGGTGTACGCAGTGCCATGGCGATGTCGTTGGTAACCTGGTCGCCGGCGATAGGGATAACACCGGTATGACGGATGGAGCCACCGGTAAACACCGCGATATCAGTGGTGCCGCCACCGATATCTACCATACACACACCCAGCTCTTTTTCATCGTCGGTCAGCACCGCATAACTGGAGGCCAGCTGCTCGAGAATGATGTCTTCCACTTCCAGGCCGCAGCGTCGGATGCACTTCTCGATGTTCTGCGCCGCGTTCACCGCACCGCTTACCAGATGCACCTTGGCCTCGAGGCGCACACCGGACATTCCCAAGGGTTCCTTCACGCCCTCCTGGCTATCGATCAGGTATTCCTGCGGCAGGGTATGCAAGATCTTCTGGTCAGCAGGAATCGCCACCGCACGTGCCGCATCGATTACCCGGTCCAGATCCTGCTGGGTCACTTCGCGATCCTTGATCGCCACAATCCCGTGACTGTTCAAACTGCGGATATGGCTGCCGGCGATGCCCGCATACACAGAGTGAATCTCACAACCTGCCATCAGCTCCGCTTCCTCTACCGCGCGCTGGATGGACTGTACTGTGGACTCGATATTCACCACCACGCCCCGTTTCATACCGGTGGAGCGATGGGAGCCGATACCGACGATATTCAGATCGCCATTTCCGGCAACCTCACCGACAATCGCCACGACCTTGGATGTACCGATATCCAGACCGACGATCATGCGTGGTTCAGTTGATTGTGTCATTGAATTTTCAACCTCGCTGGGCAGTCACGCCGACCCACATGTGACATGTCGGATCAGGGGAGCACCCACCTTTTTATCTGCCTGTTTTGTTGTCAGTTATCTGTTTTGTCTTTTTCTTTCCACTGCACCGCAACTGCATTGTTATAGCGGGTATCGACGCCCGCAATTTTCTGCAGATGCGGCGCCAGTACGCCGCGGGTCAGACGCAGGAAACGGCCCACCCGCTCCAGCAGTTCGTCGTGACCCAGTTGCAAGCGGATACCGCTTACCAACTCCAGTTGCCAGCCCGACAGGTCGTCAAATGACAGGCGGCGCACTTCCATATCCTTGGTGGTCAACAGTCCGGCCAGTGCCTGGTACTGGGCCATGATCCGCTCCACCAGCTCCGCGTCGCCGGCGAGTTCCGGCAAGCGCAGATCCTTTAAATTTTCCGGTCGCGGCAACAGTTCACCATTTGCGATCAACAGCCGGTCGCCACCCCAAATGGCGAGAGGCTCGGCCTCATCCACCACCACATCCACACCGTTCGGCCAGCGGCGACTCACCGAGGCATTAACAATCCACGGATTGCTCAACAGTGCCGCGCGCATCCCGTCGATATCCAGGGAGAAGAAGCCGCGCCGCAGATACGGCAGCAGAATTTCTTCCACCTCCCGTTCGGTCACCGCCCGAAACGGCGCTTTGACCCGCACATCTTCCAGTGCATCCACCCGGCTCAGTTCCGCCGTCGGCACCTGTTGCCATAGCCAGCGCGCTCCGTAACCGATGCCCGCCGCCACTGCCAGCAACAACACACTCAGCAGTACGACCCGCAGCGGTCGCACAGGCGGCTCCGCATTCGGGTCCGGCAGTGCACGGGCACCGCGCAGTGCCGGTTTGCCTTTCGCCTGTTTCTGCCGCTGCGTCGAGGTTTCTCTGGCCACGATGTTAATTCCGCGCCGTTACTGTCCGGACCCGGCTTTATCGCCCAACTGCGCTTCCGCCAGCTGTTGCGCCAGTCCTCCAACATTGCCGGCGCCCTGGGTCAGCACTATGTCACCGGGTTCCAGCAGGTCCGCGAGAATCGACGGAACCTCGTCCACTTTTTCCACAAAAATCGGATCAATCTGGCCGCGATTGCGAATACTGCGTGCCAGCGTGCGGCCATCCGCACCCGGAATTACCGCTTCGCCCGCGCTATATACATCCAGCAATACCAGTTTGTCGACCTGAGAAAGAACCTGGACAAAATCCTCGAACAGATCGCGTGTGCGGGTGTAGCGATGGGGCTGGTACACCATCACCAGGCGACGCTCCGGCCAGCCATCGCGCACGGTCTTGATGGTGGCGGCCACTTCCCGCGGGTGATGGCCGTAGTCGTCCACCAGCATGACTTTTTCCGCAGCGGCATCCTCGCTTAACGGGTACTCCCCGTAAATCTGGAAGCGGCGGCCGACGCCCTGGAAACCTTTCAGCCCCTCGCAGATTGCCGCATCGCTGATTCCCTCTTCGGTGGCCACCGCAATCGCCGCGGTGGCATTCAGCACATTGTGAATGCCAGGCACGTTGACGCAAACATCCAGGGTGCTGCCGTCCGGGCGGTGCACGGTAAAGAAGCTGCGCAGGGGTTCCTGGCGCACACCGCTAATGCGGAAGTCATTGCCTTCATCAAAACCGTATGTGGTCACCGGGCGCGCCAGTTTCGGGATGACCGACTGCACATTGGCGTCGTCACCACAGACCACCGCCAGACCGTAAAACGGCAGATTCTGGATAAAGTCGATAAAGATCTGCTTTACCTTTTCAAAATCGCCGCCGTAGGTTTCCATGTGATCCGCGTCGATATTGGTCACCACCGTAACCATCGGCTGCAGATGCAGGAAAGAAGCATCACTTTCGTCCGCCTCGGCAATCAGATAGCGGCCCTCGCCCAGCGCGGCATTGGCCCCCGCACTGTTCACCAGGCCACCGATCACGAATGTAGGATCCTTGCCGTCAGCGGCAAAAATTGACGCGATCAGGCTGGTGGTTGTCGTCTTGCCATGGGTGCCAGCCACCGCGATGCCGTAGCGGTAGCGCATCAGCTCGCCGAGCATTTCCGCGCGGCGCACCACCGGGATACGTTTTTCCCGCGCCGCGGTCAGTTCCGGGTTATCGCCATAAATCGCGGAGGAGTTCACCACCACATCTACATCGTTGATATTTTCCGCACTGTGGCCGATCAGCACCTTGATGCCAAGGCTACGCAGGCGCTCAGTGACCTTGCTCTCGCGCAGGTCTGAACCGGAAACTTCGTAGCCCTGGTTCTGCAGGACTTCGGCAATACCGCTCATACCCGCGCCGCCGACGCCGATAAAGTGAATCCGGCGGATACGGCGCATGGCCGGTACCTGATAATTGCTTTCGCCGCTATCACTCATATTTCTTCCAACACTCGTTTGATTCTGGTTTTCGCGAGACATTTCAACACCCCATCTCTTCGCGACATGCCGCCAACACACGGTCGGTGGCATCAGGCCGGGCGACGCCGCGCGCGGCCTCCGCCATGGCCAATAATTTTTCCGGAGCAGCGAACAGTTCCTCTAGCAAGGCCGCCAGTTGCTCCGCGTCCAGTGCGTCCTGCTGGATTACTTTTGCCGCGCCCGCCTGCTGCAGCCACTCACCATTTTTTGTCTGGTGATCGTCGATGGCGAACGGGAAAGGCACCATGATGGCCCCCACTCCCGCCGCGGCGATTTCCGAGACGGTCAGTGCGCCGGAGCGGCAAATCACCAGATCCGCCTGGCCGTAGGCCGCGGCCATGTCCGCAATAAATGGCACCACTTCGGCTTCCACGCCGGCGCGCTCGTAAGCTTCCTTCGCCACGTCCAGGTGCCGCTGGCCCGCCTGGTGCACCACCTGGGGCCTCTTTGATTCATCCATTTTTGCCAGCGCCTGCGGCACCAGCTCATTGATGGCGACGGCGCCGAGGCTGCCGCCCAGTACGAGCAGCCGCAGCGGCCGCTGTTTGCCGACCCGCTCAGCGGGCGCGGGCAGCGCGGCAATTTCCGCACGCACCGGATTGCCCACCAGCTGTGCAGAAGGCAATCCACTGGGGAACGCCTCCAGCACGCGGCTGGCGATCTTCGCCAGTAAACGATTGGTGGTGCCTGCCACTGCATTCTGTTCGTGAATAATCAGCGGAACACCGCTGAGTCGTGCTGCCACGCCACCGGGACCTGTGGCAAATCCACCGAAACCCAGAACGGCATCCGGCTGCACCGCCTTCACCACACTGCGCGCCTGCCAGATAGCGCGGCTGATCTGCAGCGGCGCCTTCAACAGCGCCGCCGAACCCTTGCCGCGGACACCCTCCACGGTAATGAAGTGCAGCGGGATATCCGCTGCCGGAATCAGCTGCGATTCGATACCGCGCATGGTACCCAGCCATTCCACTTCCGCGCCCTGTGCCTGCAGCGCTTTCGCCACCGCGAGTGCGGGAAACACATGGCCGCCGGTACCGCCGGCCATCACCAGAAATTTCTTGCCGGCGAAAGGTGTGGCGTTTGTGGATTGCTCCATCACGCAGCCTCCCCGGTTTTCCTGTCGCCCAGTTGCAGCGGATTGAAAATCGGCAACTGACGGATTTTGGCGAGACTGTCTTCACCCGACTCGGCCTCGCTGTTCAATTCATTCTGTGCGCGCCAGGCGAGCGCGAACAGCGCAAAGCACACCACCAGGCTGGAGCCGCCGGAACTGACAAACGGCAGGGTCAGCCCCTTGGTGGGTAGCAGTCCAGATGCGACACCCATATTCACAAACGCCTGGCCGGCGAACAGCACGGCAATACCAAACACCAGCAGCGCGGTGAAAAACGCCTGTTTCACCAGCGCCTTGCGCACCAAGCGCAGCAGCGACCAGGTCAGTGCCGCGTACAGGCTGATCACCACCAGCCCGCCGAACATACCCCACTCTTCGGCCAGGATTGCAAACACAAAATCGGTGTGCGCTTCCGGCAGGTAGAACAGTTTCTGCACACTGTTGCCGAGACCAACTCCGAACCATTCACCGCGGCCGAAGGCGATCAGCGACTGGGTCAGCTGGTAACCGCCGGCAAACTGCTCGCCCCAAGGGTCGAGGAATGTCGTCAAACGCTGCAATCGGTAGGGACTGACCAAGGCCATCGTCACCAGGCCACAGGCGGCGACCCCCACCAGCATAAAGGTATGCGGCAGGCGCGCACCGGCGAGAAAAACCATCGCCAGCGCAGTACCGGATATCACTACCACCGAACCGAAATCCGGCTCCAGCAACAACAGCAGCGCGACAATCCCCAATACCGAAATGGGAATCATGAAACTGCTCCAGTGCCGCAGCCGTTCATTGCGCCGGGTCAGGAAGCTTGCAAAAAACACCAGACAGCAGAACTTGGCGATCTCCGCCGGCTGAATGGTGATCGGCCCCAGCGCGATCCAGCGCATACTGCCATTGACCGAGCGCCCGACACCGGGAATCAACACCGCCAGCAACATGCCGAGCGCAAAAAACAGCAGCGTCCAGGACAAATTCGACCAGGTGGCGAGCGAAATACGGCTCACCAGCAACGCACCGAATGCCCCAGCAGCCAGAAACACCAGGTGGCGTTTAAGGAAGTACCAGGGGTCGTTGTACACATCCGCGGCAAACGCGATGGATGCGGACGCCACCATGACCACACCGATACTCGCCAGCGCCACTACACAGAACGGCAACACCCAGGCGAAGTCATCGACCGGTTCGTTTGCAGCCTGCTTCAGTACCGGTTTACTCATTCAACCCTCCCGCGCACTGCGCGCCGTTGGAGGACTGCACCAGTTCAGCGACTTCGCGGCGAAACACTTCACCGCGGTGCTCGAAATTGCGGAACATATCAAAGCTGGCACAAGCGGGAGACAGCAGTACATAGTCGCCGTGACAGGCGAGCGCCTTTGCCTTGGCGATGGCATCACGCATATCGCCAGCCGCCTGCTGCGCTACCAGTGCGCCAAACGCCGCAGCGATTTTCGGGCCGTCGACACCGATGGTAACCAGTCCGCGCAACGCACCGGCGGCCTCCGCCAGTGGTGAAAAATCCGCGCCCTTGCCGTCGCCACCGGCGATCAGCACGATCTTGCGCTCACCATCCGCCAGCCCATCCAGCGCCGCGCGGGTTGCACCCACATTGGTACCCTTGGAGTCGTTCACAAAAGTAACGCCGTCGAGATCTGCCACCCGCTCGCAGCGGTGCGCGAGACCGGCGAAACTGCGCAGTACCTGCAGCATCGGCGCCATCGGCAGCCCCACCGCATTGCCGAGCGCCAGCGCCGCCAGCGCATTGGCCACGTTGTGGCTGCCCACCATGGCCATTTCGCTCGCCGGCATCAGCTTTTCGTGGCCCTGCGCCAACCACTGCTGACCATTTTCGGTGATCAACCCAAACTGCTTCAGGTCCGGGCGATCCAGGCCGAAACTCCACTCGCGACTGTCGCGGGACAGCGGGCCGCGAGTGAGGGAATCCGCACGGTTGATTACCATCTGGCGCGCGTGGCGGTAGACCCGCTGCTTGGCGCGGTGATATGCACCCAGATCCGGGTAGCGGTCCATATGGTCCGCACTGATATTCAGGATCGTTGCCACGTCGGGCGCCAGCGAGTAAGTGGTTTCCAGCTGGAAACTGGAAAGCTCCAACACGAACAGTTGCGGTAGCTCTGTACCCGGCGCGACAAAATTCAGTACCGGTACGCCGATATTGCCACCCACCTTGACGCTTACACCGGCGGCCTCCGCCATCAGCCCCACCACGGTGGTGACAGTGCTCTTGCCGTTGGAGCCGGTAATGGCAATGACCTGGGGCGCAGGCTCTGCCTTTGCCAACTCGCGCGCGAAAAGCTCGATATCACCGACCACCGGGATACCGGCTGCCACCGCCGCGGCAATCGCGGGTTCCGCCACACCAATCCCGGGACTCGCGATGATTTCGCTCGCTGCCAGCAAGGTTTCCGGATTCAGCGGGCCGCACTCTACGGATACCTGCGGGAACTCCTTGTGGAAGGTCTCCAGTGCCGGCGGCGCATCGCGGCTGTCCACCACAACCGGAGAGAAACCCTGGCTCAGCAGAAAGCGCACCACCGACTGCCCGGTAGCGCCCATTCCGATCACCACTTTTTTCTCTGAGGTTGCGATGAGGTTCATTCGATCTTTTCTGTTTTTTAACTATCTGTCTTTTCTTAGCGAATCTTCAGGGTCGCCAGGCCCGCCAGCACCAGTACCACGGTGATAATCCAGAAGCGCACAATCACCCGCGGCTCCGGCCAGCCTTTCAGTTCAAAATGGTGGTGCAGTGGCGCCATACGGAAAATACGTTTGCCGGTCAGTTTGAAAGACGCCACCTGCAGGATTACGGAAACGGTTTCCATCACAAACACCCCACCCATGATGAACAGCACGATTTCGTGACGGGTAATCACCGCGATGATGCCGAGCGCCGCACCCAGCGCCAGTGCACCCACATCCCCCATAAATACCTGCGCGGGATATGTGTTGAACCATAGGAACCCGAGCCCGGCCCCACCCAGGGCGGCACAGAACACCGCCAGCTCACCGGCACCGGAAATGGACGGAATATGCAGGTAGGTAGCGAACTCCACGTGGCCCACCAGGTAGGCAATCACACCGAGAGCACCACCAACCATCACCGAAGGCATGATCGCGAGGCCGTCGAGGCCATCGGTGAGGTTGACCGCGTTACTGGAGCCCACTACCACGAAATAAGTCAGCAGAATGAAGGCCACCGGCCCCAGGTTGATCGCCACATCCTTGAAGAAAGGCACGAACAGCTGGGTTTCCGCCGGCGATGTAGCCGTCATATACAGATAAATCGCCGCTCCGAGGCCGGCGACCGACTGCCAGAAATATTTCCAGCGTGCGATCAGGCCGCGGGAATTTTTCTCCACCACTTTCTTGTAGTCGTCCACAAAACCAACCGCGCCGAATACGAACGTCACCAGCAGGGTCACCCACACCAGGCGGTTACTGAGGTCAGACCACAGCAGCGACGAGGAAAAGATCGCGGCGAGAATCAGGGTGCCGCCCATGGTGGGTGTGCCTGATTTGCTCAGATGGGTTTGGGGGCCATCGTCGCGCACCGCCTGCCCCACCTGCAGCCGATTAAGCCAGGTAATCATGCGCGGGCCTACCAGCAGGGAAATACCCAGCGCCGTCAGCGCGCTCAGAATCGCGCGTACGGTCAGGTAGTTGAAGAGCGAAAAGCCCTTCACATAGTTCTGTAAGAGTTCAGCCAGCCAAAGCAGCATTGTTTTACCTTTTAATGATTCCCGTTGGTGAGTGCCTGCACTACCAGTTCCATGCGCGCACTGCGGGAACCTTTCACCAGCACAGTGGTGTTTTCATCCAGTTCCGGCGCCAGTGCCTTTATCAGGGCTTCGCGCTCGGAAAAATTCCGTTGTGTATGTTGCCGGCCAGCGGCAAATTCGATACTCGCCGCAGTACTCAAGGTACCGAGGGTAAACAGCTGATCGATACCGCGCTCCCGTGCCAGCTTGCCCATGTCGCGGTGCGCCTTGTCCGCCTCTGGACCCAACTCCGCCATATCGCCCAACACCAGAATTTTCTTGCCCGCGCGCTGCGCCAACATTTCTATGGCGGCGCTGACAGAACCCGGGTTGGCGTTGTAGCTGTCATCGATCACCGCTGCGCCGCCTTTTCCGCTGAGCGACTGCATGCGACCACCGACACCTCCGAGCGAGCTGAGGCCAGTGGCAATTTCCGCAACCGGCAGGCCGGCGGCGTAGGCGCAACCGGCGGCAACCAGCGCGTTGTGAACATTGTGTTCACCGAGCAGTTGCAGCTGCACCGGATGGGTTACACCTTCCACCACCAGATCGAAGGACGCACAACCGCGCGCGTCGAGTTCAATATTGTCCGCGTGCACCGCACACTGGTGGCCAAAGCCCACTTCCAGCATGCGCACACCTTCCGGCATTTCACCGCGCCAGTAATCTGCGTAGTTGTCGTCCGCATTCAGTACCGCCACGGCGCCCGGTTCGAGACTGGTGTAGATCTGGCCCTTGGCGGTGGCGATGCCATCGACGGAGCCAAACCCTTCCACATGCGCGGGCATCACGTTGTTGACCGCGGTAATCCCCGGTTTCGCAATGCCACACAGATAACCGATTTCATTCGGACCGCTCGCGCCCATCTCCACGATCAGCACCTGATGTTCCGGGGCAAGGGAAAACAGGGTCATGGGCACGCCAAAGTGATTATTCAGGTTGCCGCGGGTGACGCACACCCGGTGATGCTGACCAAAGATCGACGCCAGCATTTCCTTTACCGTGGTTTTGCCACAGGAACCGGTGATGCCGATCACCGGGCCGTCAAACTGTTCGCGGCACAGGCGCCCGATCTGTCCCAGGGCCATCGTGGTGTCCGCCACCAGCCACTGCGGCAGCGATGAACCCTCAATGGCCTTTTCGGTAACCACACCCAGAACCTTGCCGTCGATGTCCGCGAGGAAATCGTGCGCGTCGAAGGTCTCTCCCCGCAGTGCAACAAACAGCGCGCCCGCGTCGAGCTTGCGGGTATCGGTACATACGGCGTCAAAGGTTACCGATCCGTTGATCAGTTCGCCGCCGAAGCGCTGTTGCAGTTGTTGCAGGGAAATGGGGGCAATCATTGACGGCTGGCCTCCACTTCTCCGGTGGCGCGCATCTCAAGCGCAGCCGCAGCCTGTTCACGGTCGCAGAAATGCAGCTTCTGGCCCGCGATCAGCTGGTAATCCTCGTGGCCCTTGCCGGCGATCAGCACGGTGTCGCCAGCGGCGGCATGGGTAATTGCATGGCGGATGGCCTCGGCACGATCCACTTTTACCGTGCAGCGCTCACCGTCGGCACTGCCGTCGATGCCTTCGAGAATACCGTCGATGATCGATTGCGGATCCTCACTGCGCGGGTTGTCGCTGGTAACGACGGCGAAATCCGCAAGCTCCGAAGCAATCCGCCCCATGGGAGCGCGCTTGCCGGCATCGCGATCGCCGCCGCAGCCGAACACACACCAGAGCTTGCCGCGACAGTAGGGACGCGCCGCCTCCAGTGCTGCACGCAGTGCATCCGGCGTGTGGGCATAATCCACCAGCACGCTGACATCCTCGGCGCCATCTGCGCCGATAGAAACGCGCTCCATGCGCCCGGGCACCGGCAGGATGTGCGGAAACGCCGCGAGAATATCCACCAACGGCATGCCCGCTGCGGCCGCGGCAGCAACAACCGCCAGTGCATTGTGAATATTGAAGTCGCCGATCAATGGCGCGCGCAGTTCGCCCTCACCCCAGGGGGTGATCAGGTGTACCGAGAAGCCGCTGTCGAGGCGCTTCAGGTTGCGCACCTGCACGTCGCCCGCTTGCAGGCCATAGGTAATGACCTTCACCCCGCGCAGCTTGCAGCGCTCCACCATCTGCGCACCGAAGGGGTCGTCGATATTGATGACGCCGCGTTTCAGTTTCGGCAGTCCGAACAGTTTTTCCTTGGCAGCACCATAGGCGGCCATGTTGCCGTGGTAATCCAGATGATCACGGGTGAGATTGGTAAATACCGCGGTATCGAATACCAGCCCGTGTACCCGCCCCTGGGACAGGGAGTGGGACGAAACCTCCATTGCGGCCGCGCGCGCGCCCTGCGCGTAGAACGCGGCGTAATCCGCCTGCAGGCGCACGGGATCGGGCGTGGTCAGCCCGGTTTCTTCAAGGCTGATGGTTCCGTCTGTCCACACCCCATTGCCGATGGTGCCCATCACCGCGGCGCTGCCGAAATGGCGCGCCAGCAGTTGCGAGGTCAGGAACGCACAGGTGGACTTGCCGTTGGTACCGGTCACACCCACCAGATACATGGACTCGGTCGGGTGGCCGTAAAAGCGCGCGGCAATTTCGCCCACGCGCGCGGCGAGACCGGGTACGGTAATTACCTGTACGCCGTTGCGCTCTTCGCTCCCGAGAGTTTCCCCATCGGCCAGCACCGCGGCGGCGCCCTGTTCGATGGCGGCATCGATGTACTGGCGGCCGTCCACCTGGGTGCCGCGCAGCGCCATAAATACGTCGCCGGCCTTGACCTGGCGGCTATCCAGGGCCACACCGGTGACCTGAATGTCGGGTATGCCCGCGTACCCTGGTACCAGAGCAGACAGGGTGGCGGTGCGATCTTGCATTGGGTTGCGCTGGGTCACGACGCTGTACCTCTCTCGTCGAGCTGCTTCGCCAGCTGTTGCTCAGCGGGCGTAATTTCTTCCGGCGGCACCTGCAAAAGCCGCATGGCGCCGGTCATGACTTTTCCAAATACCGGCGCGGCGACTTCGCCACCGGAGTATTTGACCGTACTGGGCTCCTCGATCACGACCACCGCCGCCAGGCGCGGGTTCTCTGCGGGCGCAAAACCGGCAAATACCGAGCGATAGCGACTGTCGGCGTAGCCTTCGCTGCCCACCTTGTGCACGGTGCCGGTCTTGCCGGCCACGCGGTAACCTTCCACCGCGGCACGCTTGCCGGTACCCACGGAGCTGATCACCGTCTCCAGCATCGTCGTTACTTCCCGCGCCAGTTTCGACTCGACCACTCGCTCCGCTTCGGCGACCTGTTTACCCGGTTCCATAATGAGGGAAACCGGGCGCTTGAGCCCGGCGTTGGCGACCACACTGTAGGCCTGGGCCAGCTGCACGGCATTCACTGTTAAACCGTAGCCGAAGGCAAAGTTGGCCAGCTCAATGGGGTGCCAGCGTGTCCGGCTGGGCAGTATCCCCGGGGCCTCCCCGGGGAATCCGGTGCCAACCGCTTCTCCGAGCCCCATGCGGTAAAAAAGTTCACGCAGTGTTTCCGGCTCCAGATCCATTGCCACTTTGGTGATACCCACCTGGCTGGACTTGGTAATCACCTTGGTCAGGTCGATTTCGCCGTAGTTCACCGGATCCAGCAGGGTCTTCCCCGGCAGGCGGATGTAGCCCGGGCTGGTATTGATTGGTGTATGCGGCTGGTAGCGCCCGCTCTCCAGTGCCGCCAGTGCGGTCAGCGGCTTGACGGTGGAGCCCGGCTCAAACTGGTCGATCAGCGCGCGATTGCGCATGGCCGCCGCCTTCACCCCCTGGCGATTGTTCGGGTTGAATGAGGGCTGATTGGCCATCGCCAGCACATCGCCGCTGCGGGTATCCAGAATGACCATATAGCCAGCTGCGGCGCCGTTATCTGCCACAGCCTTCTTGAGTTCGCGATAGGCGAGGTACTGCAGGCGCATATCAATGGTGAGTTGCAGGTCGCGACCGGGGCGCGCCTCCTGCTTCACCGCCAGATCCTGCACCGTACGTCCCTTCAGATCCTTCACCACCTGGCGCTTGCCCGGCTCGCCGGCGAGAGACTGCTCATAGGCGAGTTCGAGCCCCTCCTGACCGCGATCGTCAATATTAGTAAAGCCCAGCAACTGGGCAGTGACCTCACCGGCGGGGTAAAAACGGCGGTATTCCTTCTTGCTGTATACCCCGGCCAGATCCAGTGCCAACACCTGTTGCGCCTGCTCCGGCGTCATATGGCGCTGCAGGTACATGAACCCCTTGTTGCGGTACTTTTCCAGACGCTTGGCGAATTTCGCCGCGGGCGTTCCCAGCGCGGACGCCAGTGCGCGCAATTCCTGCTCGGTAGCTTCTTTAAGCAGCTGCGGGTTGGCCCAGATGGTCTGGACCGGAGTGCTGACCGCCAGCAGTTCGCCGTTGCGGTCGACGATGGAGCCGCGATAGGCGGCAATTTCTTCGGTGCGAATGGTGCGGGCACGCCCCTGGTCTTGCAGGAAACGGTAACCCTTGTCCTGCTCCGGCAGCACCTGCAGACCAGCGAGGTGCACCACCAGAGCTACGGCGAGCAGGCACAGCATGCCGGCCACCAGCGCGAAGCGCCAGCGGGCAATACCCGGCTGTGATTGCTGTTTTTTCACCGCGCCCATGGCAGATCCCTGTCCCTACCCTGTTGTTATCGATTCGGCACCCCTTCCCGCGGTCGTGCCTTTTTGCTTTTGTCGTATTCCCGCTGCCTACCGGGGCTAAGCCGGCGTCAGCGCCCGGAGCGCACCAGCACCCGTTCGGCCGGTGTCGGAGCACGCATATCCAGCTGCTCCCGCGCCACCTGCTCAATACGGCTGTAGGCCGACCAGGCCCCGCGCTCCAGCAGCAGTCGCTCCTGCTCATAGCGCAGCTCATCGCGATGCCTCTGCGCCTGCCCCAGCTGCGCGGTCAACGCGCGGCTCTGCTGGGTGGTGTGCACGACCCCCAGGGCGGACATCATCACCAACCCCCACAGGCACACCAGCAATAATCTGTTTCCGCTCACAGCGCGCTATCCCAGACGCTCGGCAATGCGCATTACCGCGCTGCGGGAGCGCACGTTCTCCCCCACTTCCTGGGCCTCAGCCTTAACCGCCTTACCCACGGAGCGCAGAGTCTTGTGAATCTGGCTGTCCATCACCGGCAGCCCGCGAGGCAACTGCGGCCCCTTTTCCTGTTCGCGAATAAACCGCTTAACCATGCGATCTTCCAGTGAGTGGAAGCTGATCACCACCAGGCGACCACCCGGTTTCAGCAGTGTCAGCGACTTCTCCAGCGCCTGCTGCAGATCGTCCAGCTCGCCGTTCACATGGATCCGGATCGCCTGGAACACACGGGTGGCCGGGTGCTTGCCTTTCTCCCAGGCGGGATTGGCCGCCTTGACCACTTCCGCCAGATCCAGGGTGCGCTCAAACGGCTTTTCCACCCGGCGGCGCACGATGGCGGCCGCCATGCGGCGCGCAAAACGCTCTTCGCCGTACTCTTTGAACACCCGCGCCAGCTCAGTCTCGGACTCACCGTTCACCCAATCTGCCGCACTGATGCCACGACTGGTGTCCATGCGCATATCCAGCGGGCCGTCCTGCATAAAGCTGAAGCCACGCTCGGGCTGATCCAGCTGCGGCGAAGACACACCCAGGTCCAGCAGGATTCCGGTTACCTGCCCCGCCATGCCCGCTGCGGCCTGGTCCATATCCGCGAAAGACCCGTGCCAGATCTGGAAGCGCGATTCACCGCCAAAGCGGCTGCGGGCAAATTCGATGGCCTGCGGGTCCTTGTCCACCGCCAGCAAACGGCCGGCTTCGCCGAGCTGCTCCAGCACCAGCGCACTGTGGCCGCCGCGGCCAAAAGTCCCATCTATATAAAAGCCGTCCGGGTCCACCACCAGGGCGTCCACAGCCTCGCGCAACAACACACTGCGATGCAGTTCCTGGGACACCCGGTGTTCTCCTGTGATTGTCAAAAATTCGTTTGTGCGGCCACTTGTTCACCCGCCACCTAAAGGGACAGGGAGGCCATCTCCTCCGGCATATCGCCGTCGCCCTCGCTGTCGTCGAGCCACGACATCCAGCGATCCTCACTCCAGAGCTCCAGCTTCTTGCCCTGCCCCACCAGCATCAGTTTCTTCTCCAGCCCCGCGTACTCGCGCAGGGTCGGCGGAATCAGCACGCGACCGTTGGCATCCACCTGCAATTCACAGGCGTAGCCGATCAGCAGCCGCTGGGCGCGACGCGCCACTTTGTTGAAACTGGACAGGGCCTCAATCTTCGGCAAAATTTCGCGCCACTGTGGTTCAGGATAGACGAGTAGGCAGCGCTCTTCCGTATGCGCAGTAACGACCAGACGGCCACCGCAATCTTCCAGCAGCGAGTCCCTGACCCGCGCCGGAATGGCCAGACGCCCCTTGGCGTCCATATTGATTGCGTGACTTCCCAGATACATGGATCGGGTTCTTCGTTTGCCTTGGCTGTGTGTTCTTTGTGCAAAGTGAAATCCATGTGCTTTGCCCCAATGAAGCGTGATTAACCACTCACTACCACTTCAATCCCACTGAGACCCACAATTTTCCACTTTTCTCCACTTGGGACACTATAAATCTGGGCGGCATAAAGTCAAGGAAATACACAGCACGTGGAAGTAAAAAACCCAGTAATTTCGCGGCCTACAGGCGAAGTGTTCACATTTCACCCACGGGCACCGGTGAGCAAATGTACAACAGAGCAAGCACTTACTTTGGCAAGCTGACAAGTTACTTTAACTTTGTACGGAAGCTCACTGATGAACAAAGAATTGGCGAAAAGTGAGCAGGCACTTACGGGCAGTCACCACATTGCCGTGCTCCACTGGAGCCTCGACGGGATGCCGCAACGACAGGGAACCAGCCGTCAAGCGGGTCGCATAGAACGAGGAAGCATATAAAAATCAGCTTTTATTATTTTTAATGGAATTCAAGTGCCTGTAGCTTTGCGCTATCCGACAACCAGCAGGATTCCAGCCATGGGCTTTTCAGCAGGACTGAGCACACAGACACCCCCTTCCCGCACCTTTCATCACGGTGCGGATCTGGATGCGCTCAACCAGCGCTTCAAATCCAGCAAGCCCAGCGAAATCATGGCATTCACCATCGCCGAGGCGGAAAACCCGGTGGTATTCACCAACTTCCGCCCGCTGGCCATTGCCTTCCTGCATTTGGTCACACGTGCCAAACCGGACATCCCGGTGATCTGGGTAGACCACGGCTACAACACACCGGAAACCTACCGCCACATCGAGAAGGTCATCAAACTGCTGGACCTGAACCTGCACACCTTTTCACCAAAAATGTCTGCCGCTCACTACAACGCGGTCTACGGTGGCATCCCGCCGCTGGACACCCCGGAACACGATTTCTTTTCGCGCACCGTCAAACTCGAACCCTTCAACCGCGCCATGCAGGAGCTGAAACCCGATGTGTGGCTGAATGGTATCCGCCACGACCAGAATGCCCATCGCAAAGGACTGGATATTTTCACCAAGGGCAACCACGGCACCATCCGCGTGGCACCGATGTTCCACCTCAAGGAAATCGACGTGGAAGAGTACGTGTACGAAAACGACCTGCCGGACAACGATGTGTACTTCGATCCGACGAAAGGGGAAGAGCACAGGGAATGCGGGTTACTGCTGCAGAAATAATGCATTTGCCAGCAGAAGCATAGAAACCGGTCGACCAGCGGCGCGGGTGCCGCGGCCGCCGGTCTCCGGGAATTAGGTGAGTCAACCGATAAGCCGGGTTCTGTCGAGGACAATCATTCATCTGGGATGTGTGTCACCACACACCTCAAGCGACCTACCCGCCCTCAGTGCGGGTCACACCTATAGAGGGCCTATTTGGTCTTGCTCCGAACGGGGTTTACCGTGCCACGAACTGTTACCAGTCGCGCGGTGCGCTCTTACCGCACCCTTTCACCCTTACCTGTGCTTCCGAGGAAGCCATCGGCGGTCTACTCTCTGCTGCACTTTCCGTAGGCTCGCGCCCCCCAGGCGTTACCTGGCGTCCCACCCTATGGAGCCCGGACTTTCCTCCATCACACCACCCGAAAGCGGCGCAACAGCGATTGCCTGGCTGACTCGGCGCGAAGGTTAATAACCACTGACGCCAGATGCAAGCGCTAAACGGTGACAGCGCCTACTTCTGCTCCAGCGACCAGTTGTACAGCAGTTTCTTGTTAACCCCGGTAATTTCTGCCGCCACCGCCGCCGCGCGCTTGGGCGGCAGCTCGGCCAACAAAAGCTTCATCACCCGCTCCGACTCTGCATCCAGCTCGGATGCCTTCGTCTCGTCGGCACCCCGCACCAGCAGAACGATTTCGCCCCGCTGCTGGTTGCTGTCGGCGCGCACCCACTCCACCAGCTCCGCCAGCGGCAGCAGATGGATGGTTTCGAATGCCTTGGTGAGCTCGCGGGCGATCACCGCTTCGCGGGTATCACCAAAACTCTGGCGCATCGCATCCAGGGTATCCAGCACCCGGTGCGGGGCTTCGTAAAACACCATGGTGCGGGTTTCCCCCGCCAGTGCCTGCAGAGCCTTCTCACGTGCCAGCGGTTTGGCGGGCAGAAAACCCTCGAAGGTAAAGCGGTCGCTGGGCAGACCTGCGGCGGACAGGGCCGCGACAAAAGCACAGGGGCCGGGAATAGGCACCACCGCAAAGCCGCGCTCGCGGGCTTCCCGCACCAGCCGGTAGCCGGGGTCGGAGATCAATGGGGTACCTGCATCGGAGATAAGGGCCACGGTCTGCCCCTGCTGCAGGCGCTCGAGAATCTTCTCGGTGCGCTGGTCATCGGAATGATCGTGGTAGGCCACCAGCGGCGAATCGATGGAAAAATGCGAAAAAAGTCTCTGACTGTGACGGGTGTCTTCCGCAGCCACCAGATCCGCGGATTGTAGAACTTCAACGGCTCGCGGTACCATATCCGCCAAATTGCCAATGGGCGTCGCGACGATATAAAGCACTGCTTTATCCAGCCCCATAGTTCACTCCAGAATAAGTTTTGTGGGAGAAGAATATGTCCGCCCTGCACCGGCGCATCCCCTTCATCATTCATAGTCTCGCCGCCGGCGCTCTGGCGCTGTCCGTGGCCGGCTGCCAGACCCCGAGTAGCGAGCCAAACGCGCAGATCCCTGCAGATAGCGGCAACTTCGCGACTGCAAGTCGGCAAAATGCCATCCGTCTGCTCAATAGTGCGCGCCAGCTGCCATCGCCGGCAAAGGATCAGGCCCAGCTGCAGGCGGCCGCCATTCTATACACTCTGGGCGATAACGCGACGGCCCGGCAAGCGGCCAGCGCCATCGACGCCGAGCAGCTGACGGATCCCGAGTACGCCCGCTACGCCCAGGTCTACGGTGGCGCACTGGCGGCGGATGATGACTTTTTCACTGCCCTCGACCTGGTCAGCGCCCCGCGACTGGAACAGGCCTGGTACCAGATTCCCGCGGAAACCGCACTGCCGCTGCGTGTGCTGCGCGCGGATTTGTGGAACCTGATGGGCGACATCGACAGCGGTATCGCCGAGCGCCAGCGCATCGCCACCCTGGCGCGGGAAGATGATGCCATCTCCCGCAACAACGACGGTCTGTGGCAACTGCTGACCCAGCTGCCCTCCAGCGAACTGCGCAATCGTGCGGAAGAAACCCTGGATACGAAAATGCGCGCCTGGTACCAGCTGGCACTGCTCGGTCGCGACACCCAGGCGGACATCAGCACCCAGCTCACAGCTCTGAGCCGCTGGCGCCAGCAGTGGCCTGGCCACACTGCGGTCAGCCACCCCCCCCAGGCGCTGCAACTGCTGGAACAGCTGGCATCCCAGCGCGCACAGAATGTTGCCCTGCTGTTGCCGCTGTCCGGCCCCCTGGGCTCCGCCGGTCGCGCCATCCGCGACGGATTCATGGCGGCCTACTACAGTGCGCTGGATGCCGGCGCCCCCACACCGCAGGTACAGGTGTACGACACCGGCACTGCGCAGGCGTTTGATGAAATCTACCAGACCGCCGTCAACAACGGCGCCCAGACCATTGTCGGCCCACTGGACAAGGACAAGGTGGCCAACCTGTTGGCCACAGAGAAACTGCCCGTGCCCACCCTGGCACTGAATTATGGCGATGAGGGCCGCCTTACCGGCGACCTGGTGCAGTTTGGCCTCGCGATTGAGGATGAGGCCCGCCAGGTCGCCCAGCAGGCCTATCGCCAGGGCCACCGCCAGGCGATGATCCTGGCCCCGGAATCCAGTTGGGGGCAACGCGGCCTTGAGGCCTTCACCGCGGAATGGAACAGCCTCGGCGGCACCATCAGCATCAGCCGCAACTACACCGATAGCAGCAACTTCTCCCAGCTGGTGAGCGAAGCGCTGCTGATTCCGGAAAGCAAAAACCGCGAGGCAGACCTGCGTCGCAAGCTGGCATCCCCGCTCAAGTTCACCCCGCGCCGCCGCGGCGATGTGGATATGCTGTTCGTGCTGGCCCAACCGCAGCAGGCACGCCAGATCAAACCCATGCTGTCGTACTTCTACGCCGGTGAGCTCCCGGTATTCTCTACCTCCCAGGTATTTGCCGGCAACGTCGACCCACAGCGCGACCGCGACCTCAACGGCGTGCGCTTCACCGCGCTGCCGTGGCTGTTTGAAGATGACAACCAGACCAAACGCAACATCGTTAAACAGGCGAACCCGGCACCGGCATTCGCGCGCCTCTACGCGCTCGGCGCCGACGCCTTCCGCCTTTATCCGCGCCTGCCAATGCTGCGCCAGTTCCCCAACCAACGGGTGTACGGACTCACCGGCTCACTCAGCCTGACGGCGGATGGCCGCATTGTGCGCGAGCAGATCTGGGCAAAAATCGACCAGGGCAAACCGGTGCCCATCACTACTTCTGTGAGCGAAACGCCGCTCACCGATGACAGTGTGCGCGCGGATTGATCCCGGCAGGCAGCAACAAGAATTAGATCGCGTCGAAATTAACCGGCGCCCTGAAAATCCATAGAAAGGGAATTCCATGGATACCACGAGTATTGGCAGCCAGATGGAAGCACTGGCGGAGCGGCACCTCACCGGTTCCGGCCTGCGCATTGTCGAGCGTAACTTTCGCGGTCGCTTTGGTGAAATAGACCTGATAGCCCGCGACGGCGCCACACTGGTGTTTATTGAAGTGCGCTTCCGGCGCAACCGCAGTTTTGGCGGCGCCGGCGTATCCGTTGACCACCGCAAGCAGAAAAAACTGCTCGCCACCGCCAACGGCTACCTGCAATATCGCCGGCTCGACTGTCCCTGCCGGTTTGATGTGATCTGTATCGAACAGGATAAAATCGCCGGCTCACTGGAAATTGACTGGATAAAAAATGCCTTCGGGCAATAGGCTCACCCAAAGGAAACCACAGAACAGATGGAACAGCGCGTTGTAACCCTGTTTCACCGCAGCATTGAAGCAACCATGAATGCCGGTGAACTTTTGGCGCCCTTGATTGCCGAAGCCAGCGAAATGATCGTGCACACACTGCTCGCAGAAAACAAATTGCTGATCTGTGGCAACGGCCTCAGCGGCGCACTCGCACAGAGCTTTTCTGCCCAACTGATGGGCGGGTTCGAACGCGAGCGCCCCGGTCTGCCGGCACTGGCCCTGAATGGCGACGCCATCACCACCGGCACCGTTGCCCGCAACCACGGCCGCGCCGAATCTTACGCGCGCCAGGTCCGCGCCCTCGGCCACCCCGGTGATTTGCTGGTGATCATCAGTACCGATGGCCGCGACTCCAATCTGGTACAGGCGATTCGCGCGGCACACGACCGCGATATGGGCGTGCTCGCACTGACCGGTGGCGAGGGCGAAGGTGACTGCACCGCGTTGCTGGATGTGCACGATATCGAGCTGCATGTACCGTCTGAGGTTCCCTCCGAGGTACACCAGGTACACATGCTCACCCTGTTCTGCCTGTGCGACCTGATCGACAGCAGCCTGTTTGGTGGATACGAGGACTGAACCATGCAATCAATTACAGGAACCCGAATTTTCAAGCCGCTCAAGCTCGCCATCGCCGCCTGCACGCTCACCGCGTTCGCCGGCTGCTCCACGGTGCTCGATGCCACCCACGATGGCCCGATCCAGCCGGACCCGGGTGAACGCACCTTTGGTACCTTTCTCGACGACCAGCAGCTGGAAACCATCACCAATGTGAACATTGGCAAGGCGCACCCGGACCTGAAAGCGGCAAATATCGACGTGGTTGCCTTCAACGGTGTGGTACTGCTCACCGGTCAGGTGCAGAGCCCCGAATTGCGAGATCTCGCCGGGCGCACTGCCCAGCAGGTGCACACGGTGCGCCAGGTGTACAACGAGATTCAGGTACGCGGCACCTCTTCCCTGCTCGCGCGCACCAACGACACCTGGCTGACCACCAAGGTCAAAAGTGTGCTGATGGCGGACAAGGAAATCGACAGCGGCCGCATCAAGGTGGTGACAGAATACGGCGTGGTCTATTTGATGGGGCTGCTCACCCGGCAGGAAGCGGAGAATGCCGCAGAAGTCGCGCGCACCGTGGGTGGTGTGCAGAAGGTGGTAAAAGCCGTGGAATATATCGACTAGGTTTCTGCACTGTACCCCATAAAAAACGGAGGCCTCAGCCTCCGTTTTTTATGGGTGGAGCCTGGATTGTTTACGGGCGCTCGATCGCAATCGCCGTTGCCTCTCCACCGCCGATGCACAGGCTGGCCACACCCTTTTTCAGGTCGCGGTTTTCCAGCGCGGCCAGCAGCGTGACAATGACGCGCGCACCACTGGCACCCAGCGGATGACCGAGGGCACAAGCGCCGCCGTTGACGTTCACTTTGTCGCGGGGCAGTTCCAGCTCTTTCATCGCCGCCATGGTAACCACGGCAAAGGCTTCATTGATTTCAAACAGATCCACATCGCTTGCCTGCCAGCCAACCTTTTTCAGCAGGTTGGTCATCGCCGTTACCGGCGCAGTGGTGAACCATTCCGGCGCATGGGCAAACTGGCTCTGGCCGCGCAGCACTGCCAGCACTTTCAAGCCTCGTGCGTTTGCCTCACTCTCGCGCATCAATACCAGCGCGGCAGCACCGTCAGAAATGGAACTGGCGTTCGCCGCGGTCACGGTACCGTCCTTGCGGAAGGCTGGACGCAGTTGCGGGATTTTTTCCGGGCGGGCGTTGCCGGGGCCTTCATCGACCACGACTTCCACTTCTCCGCCGCGACCGCTGATCGTCACCGGAGTAATCTCGCGCTTGAACGCGCCGGCCTCGATGGCGGCGCTGGCGCGCGCCAGAGATTCCAGAGCAAAGTTGTCCTGCTCTTCGCGACTGAAACTGTACTTATCCGCGGTGCACTCGGCGAAATTACCCATCAGCTGACCGTCGTAGGCATTTTCCAGACCGTCGGTGAACATATGGTCCAAAACCTCGCCATGGCCCAGGCGCATACCACCGCGGGCTTTCGGCAGCAGGTAAGGCGCATTGCTCATGCTCTCCATGCCGCCGGCCACGACGACTTTGGCATCTCCACAGAGGAGTGCGTCCCGCGCCATCATCACGGTTTTCATGCCCGAACCACACACCTTGTTGATCGTGGTGGTGGGCGTACCTTCCGGAATACCGGCACCCAGTGCGGCCTGGCGCGCCGGCGCCTGGCCAAGGCCCGCCGGGAGCACACACCCCATCAGCACTTCGTCCACATCCGCTGCCGCCACTCCGGCATCGGCAAGGGCGCCGCGGATGGCAACGGCACCAAGTTCCGGCGCGCTCAGCCCGGACAGGGCGCCCTGCATGGCCCCCATCGGGGTACGGGAAATACCGACAATGACAACAGGGTCTGTAATTTGCTCGCTCATGCTGAATTTTCTCCAGTTGTAACGGACATCGCCGTCTCAGGCTGACCGGGATCGCGATGAATAGTTATTTTGCGGCGGATTATACCCCACACTCATGCACTCGATACCATCCGCCCTTCGTTGTATTCGCCAAAGCCCTTGGCTGTATTCGCCATGGCACCCGGCAGCGGTCGCCATGTTAGTATCTGGCGCAATTGGCGGATAAACCTGTCCGCCTCAATTGCCATGACCGATAACAACAGTTTCGTCCCAGGAACGTACAACCCAAGAACGCACAATCACAGGAATGCGCACTTTATGGATATTTCGACCATTGTCTGGCTGGTAGTTCTCGCCGCCCTGGTGTTTTACGTCATCAGCATTTACAACCGTCTCGTCTCCCTCAAGAACCGCTACGAGAACGCGTTTGCACAGATCGAAGTACAGCTGAAACGCCGCTACGACCTGATTCCCAACCTGGTAGAGTCCGCCAAAAGCTACCTCAAGCACGAGCGGGAAACCCTCGAAGCGGTAATCAGCGCACGCAATACCGCACTGGCAGGCCTGAAAGCCGCTTCCAACAACCCCGGCTCTGCTGCTGCCATCGCCGATCTTGGCAATGCGGAAGGTGTGCTTGCCAGCGCCCTGGGCCGTCTCAGTGTGGTGATGGAAGCCTACCCGGACCTGAAAGCCAACCAGACCATTCAGCAGGTGATGGAAGAACTGACCAGTACCGAAAACAAGGTCTCCTTCGCGCGCCAGGCATTCAACGACGGCGTCACCACCTACAACATATTCCGCCAGAGTTTCCCGCCGGTGTTTTTTGCGAGTTTCTTCGGCCACCGGGAAAACGGCAAACTGCTGGAGTTCGCAGACTCCGAAGCGTTCCAGGCCGCGCCCCGGGTACAGTTCTGACGCATCCCCATGAATTTTTTTGAATATCAGGACAAGGCCCGCCGGAATACCAGCCTGCTGGTATTGTTGTTTGCTGCGGCGGTAATCGGGTTGATTGCCATCACCACCGTTTTCTTTGCCTTTATAGGCCGAGCGTCCGATGCACCGGGACCGGAAGCCGGCATTGGAGGGATGCTCGCGGCACTGGGCTGGGATACTGTCGCCGGCATCGCGATTACCATTACCGCGGTGATTGCCCTCGCCAGTTTTTACCGCCTGCAGCAATTGGCCGCGGGCGGGCGCGCAGTGGCGGAATCCCTCGGCGGGCGCAAGATCAATATTGCACCAAGGGGGCTGGCGGAACAGCGCGCTCTGAATGTGGTAGAGGAAATGGCACTCGCCTCGGGCACGCCGGTACCGGAGGTCTACGTGCTGGATGACAATGCCATCAACGCCTTTGCCGCCGGTTATCAGCCTGCGGATGCAGTGATCGGCCTTACCCGCGGCTGTATCGAACAGCTGAACCGCGACGAACTGCAGGGCGTTGTAGCCCATGAATTCAGCCATATCTTTAACGGCGACATGCGCCTCAATATCCGCATTGTTGGCCTGCTGCACGGTATTCTGTTCATCGGCCTGGTCGGCAGCTGGCTGGTGCGCGGCAGCTACTGGAGCAGCAGTCGCGACAGCCGTGGGCGCGCTGCGCTCTTCGGCATTGGCGCCGGCCTTGTCGCAATCGGCTACACCGGGACCCTTTTCGGCAACCTGATCAAGTCCGCGGTGAGCCGCCAGCGGGAATACCTCGCAGACGCCTCAGCGGTACAGTTCACCCGCAGCC